>CAYQFU010000290.1:0-5286 GCA_964416775.1 uncultured Ktedonobacterales bacterium | reverse complement strand
CGCGACGACGGGCGAGCGCCAGCACGACTGGCCTGCCGGCCGGCGAATACTTGAGCGCGTTCGAGAGCAGGTTGCGGATGACCTGGCGGATGCGGGTGGGATCTACCTCCACCCAGACGCGCCTACGGGGCAGATTGAGGGTGACAGGACGGCCGGTCGCCGCCGTCTGCTCCACGGCCACCTCACGGCAGGTCGTCGCCAGGTCACAACGGACGCGCGCCAGCGGGAGCGTGCCACGCTCGAGGCTGGCGGCATCCTGTAGGTCGTCGACCAGCACTCGCATCTCCTCGATGCCGCTCTCGATGCGTGCGAGCCGCGGCCCCTCGGGATGGCCGGCGCGCTCCAGCCGGCGCCGGACCGATTGGACGAAGGCGATCGCCGTGGTGAGGGGCGCGCGCAGGTCGTGCGTGACGACGTCGAGCATGGCCTGCCGCTCGCGCTCGAGCTGGCGCGGCTCCGTCACGTCGCGAAGCACGAGCACGGCGCCGGCGATCAAGCCGTCCTCGTCGAGGACGGGGGCGCCCGCGCAATTCAGCAGCACCTGCCGACCGTCGAGGGTATGGAACAACACATCCATTGCCTTCTCGCCGACGAGCACCTCGCCCCGCAGCACGCGGCTGAGCGGGCGATCCTCGTGCGCGAGCGGCTCGCCTTCGGGGCTGCTATGGCGGAGCGCGACGCCGCGCTCCCGGTGCGCCTGCTGCGCCAGTGTGGGGTCAGCGTCGAGGCCGAGGAGGGTGGCGAACGCCGCGTTCATGTGCAGCACGCGACCGTCGCGGTCATAGAGCACCATGCCGTCCGTCATCGTATTGAAGATGGTCTGGAGCTGGCTGGCGCGCTCGGCGACGGCGTGCTCCAGCCGGCGGCGCTCTGTGACGTCGCGCCCGATGGCGACCGCGCCGGTCACCTCGCCTTCCGCGTCGCGCACCGGCGCGCCGGTCCAACTGATGAGGCGCTCCGAGCCGTCGAGCGCCGTCATAGGGACATCGGCGGCCTCTGTACCCGCGATGACCTCGCCGGAGAGTAGGCGATTGAGCACCCACCCGCTAAGGCCGACCGCGGTGCCATCCGGTTCGCGCCCGCCCGCGCCTGCGATGCGGCCGTCCATCGAGAATGCGGCGAATCCGGGGTCGCGGCCGAGCGCGAGCAGCGCCCGCGCGGCCGGGTTGGCGTCGCTGATGCGTCCCGTGCGGTCGAAGGCGAGCAGCGGATCGGAGAGCGCCGCGAGGATGGCCTCGAGCTGCCCGGCGCGCTCCTCTGCGTCGAGCGTCGCGGCGGCGAGGCGCGCATTCGCCTCGCGCAGCGCGCCCTCCAGGCGGCGCCTGTCGGTGATGTCGAGCACGAAGCTCATCCAGGTGAGCGGGTCACGGCTGACCAGCGCCGCACCGGTGAGAATTGGCACGCGTTCGCCGTCTTTGCGCAGCAGCTCCTTTTCGTACGGGCGCAGCTCGCCCTCGGCGAGCAGCGCGCGCAAGCCTTCCGCGTCGCGCGCGACGTATTCCGGCGGCGTCATCTTCCCCCACGGGACCCACCCGGCCTCCAGCTCGTCGCGCGTGTACCCGATGATGGAGAGGAAGGCGTCGTTGGCGTCGAAGATGCGCGACTCGTCGGCCACGACAATGCCGATGATGCCCGAGGCGGCGAGGCGCTTGAAACGGACGTCGGCCTCGTAGGCGCGCGCCTCGAGCTTGGCACGCCCGCGCGCGGCTCGCTTGCGCTCGGTGATGTCCTGCATGGACGAGACGCCGCCGACGATGTGGCCGGCGCCGTCCCGCATCGGCGCGGCGGAGTTGAGGACGACCCGCTGCCGGCCGTCGAATCCTTCGACGGTTATCTCCTGATTCTGGATGGACTCGCCGGCGCGCACGGCGCGGGCCAGCGCCCACTCGTGCGGCTGCACCGGCGTGCCGTCGGGCCACCAGGCGCGATACGCGCCGTACTCCTCCACGCTTCCCACGAGCGGCGCCGCTTCGCCCCAGATCTCGCGCATGGCGCGGTTGAGGTGGAGCAGCTCGCCGTTCTGCCCCGCGATGCTGACGCCCGCCGGCAGGACGTCCAGCACGGCACCCAGGCGCCCGGCGACCTCATCGGCCGGCTGCCCAGGCGCAGCGGGGCGGGCCCGCTTGCGCTCGTCGTCCTCAGACCTGTCGAGCTCCGTAACGTCCGCGCAGGCGACCGCCCACACCGCGGTCCCGTCCGCGTCGCGCACGTCGGGGATAGCCCTCATGAGCATGCGGCGGTACGCGCCGTCGCGACGGCGCACGCGGCCGTCGCTGGCGAATGCCTCACCGGACTCCAGACCCGACACGAACGCTGCCACCATGGCGTCGCGCTCGTCGGGATGCAGCGCACGCCTCCAGCCCTCGCCGATGGACTCGCCTGGCGCTTGGCCGGTGAAGGCCGACCACGTGGACCCGTCGCCGATCATCATACCGCGTCCGTCCGAGCGCCACAGGATAGAGCCCGCCGAGGCGGCGAGTGCGAGTAGGCGGGTGGTGGCTTCCGGAGAGGCGGGCGTCACCGCAGGTGAAGGCGGCGGGGGGAGCCCGGCCACGGGCGGGTCCGGCGCGGCGGCATCCGCGGCCGCGCCTGGGGCACTGCGCGGTTGCTGTGGGGGCATCTGCTCGCGCTGCATGCGTGTGCTCCAGGAGGCGTTGTGGGTCGCGCGACGCGCTCATGAAAATGGGGGCAATCGCAGCAAAGGGTATGCCAACTCAGCCGGTAAAGGGAACGATTCGACTTCGGCTACTACGCGAGCGATGGAGCCAATATAGCAGACATGCGACGAATCTGCCAGACCATGGTTGCACGCGGTCTGCTCCAATGTTGTTCCAATCTGGCTCCAATGTGCAGGGCGTACGGTCGAGCGCGTTGGCCGCCAGCAAGAATATCGGGCCCAGCGACTTGACCCCGGCGCGGCGGCCTGATGCCCGGCCCGACGTATACATGGGGATGGAGATTGAGCATGGCGGGGAACCTGCTGGCGACCTGGCGGCCGCTACTACACCCGATGGTGGTGCATTTTCCGATCGCTCTGGTCTACGTGACCGTCGCGCTTGATTGGATCGGCTATCTCTTCAGGCTCCCCGCCGTTACGCGGGCGGGATTCTACGTGCTTGTCGCGGGCACGGCAGGGGCGGGCGCGGCCGCGATCACCGGCCCGGACCATGCGGGCGGCGACGCAACCGTTCAGTCACTGATGGTGTCGCACCAGAGCTTCGCGCTCATCGCCGTCGCGCTGGCCGTCGGCCTCCTGCTCATCCGCTTCTTCGCGATCGACGGCATGACGGGCGTGGCGGCAGGCGCCTACCTCGCGGCGACACTGGCGCTGCTCGCCGCGGTGACGCTGACGGGCTATTACGGCGGCGAGCTGATCTATCACCACGGCATCGGCGTGGTCACGAACGGTCAGGTCGCCGGCGACGGCGGCCCCCAGGGGGCCCATCTGCCGGTGAAGCCGCTCGTCGCGCTCCTCGGGCTGTTGACCGTCGGCGCGATGGGAGGCTGGCTCCTCGCCGGCAGCCGCGTCGCCCCCGTGGCCTACGCCGCCTGGCGCAAAGGCCTGCGCCAGGAGCTGGACGGGACGCGCTCGCGACTGTGGACGCTGAGGTGGAATCGCGAGAGGTAATTGCTGCTACGATGGCCGCCACTCCGGCATCGTGAGCTAGGGCGGCACGTCCCGGCGGCTCCGCCGGTGCGGCAGGGGCGCGCACGCGGCCGCAAACCGCCGGTGGGCACAGGACGCGAGAGCCGACGGGCGCCACGCGCGCCGCATCACGGGCCATCTCCGAGCTCGCGCGAGCGCGGCCACCTTGCGCCGCTTTGCCGCAGGGTCTACACTCTCCGCAACGGAGGTTCTCCGCTCCGAGCGCCGCGAGGGCGCGGGGGAGGCGAACATGCCTTTGGTCCTGGTGGCGACGGCCGACGGCGAGCTGCGCGGGGCCCTGCGCGACGCGCTGCAACGCGAGGGCTACACGGTCACGGGCGTGGACGACGGGCGACGGGCGCTCAGCGCGCTCGTGAGCTGCTCGCGCCCCGCGGTCGCCCTGCTCGACGACGCCTTGCCGATCTTCGACGGCCTCCAACTGCTGCGCTACCTGCGGATGTTGCCCGCGGATAGCCCACGCCACCCGGTCGTCTTGCTGGCGGACAGCTACGACGTCGTGCGCGCGCTGGTAGAATCTCGGCACGATCCCGCCGCGGTGCGGGTCGTGCTCAAGCCCTTCGCGCTGGATACGCTGCTCGCGGCGGTGGAGTACGCGGTGAGCCGGCTTGGCGAGGAGGACGAGCGCGCCGGAGGGGCAAGTCCGCCAGAGCGCCGGGTGGACCGAGGCTCCTGCGACGACCCGCCGCGTCATGCGCCCGACTGCTGAGGCCCGCTGCCCTCAGGTGAGGCCGTCTTGAGCCTCGGTGCGGTCGGTTTCTTCGCGGGCTTCGGCAATCTGGTCCCAGCCCGGCTCGCGCACCGGCGGGTAGCCTGTGTTGATGTCCGCATGGTCATCTGTCCGCCGATCGCCAGGCGTGGCGTCGGCCTCTACCGGCGGCAACGGTTGCGTCTTCTCGTCCACATCCTGGCGCAAGGGATCCACCGCATGTGCGCGGTCGTCGCGCTGTTCCATGATGCCGCTCCTTGTCATTGGGCTGCCTGCTGCGGGACGTGCGGTAGCGGTATAGATGGGCACGCCGGCCGAAGCGCTCTAGAGGGGGCGCAGGATGCGTGCCGCCCCCAGGATCCCCCAGGATCTCTCCGATGCGCGGGCCGGTGCCGGCGCGCCGGTGATCGCGGCTACGCTCGCACTCGCGCGAGCGCCGGGCGCACCACACGGCGGTAGACGTCGGTCTGCAGCAGCTCGCCGGGATCACACTGCGCCTTGAGCGCGGCGAAGCGCGCCAGCGCCTCGGGGGCGAAGGCCCGCGCGAACTGCTCGGGGGCGACGGTGCTGTCCTTGGCGAGGAAGAAGGAGCCGCCGCGCTCGGCCACCAGCGCGTTCAGCTCGGCCATCAGCGCCAGCGTCCGCCGCTCCGTGCCGCGCGGCACCGCGTAGTCGAGCGCGAGTGAGTAACCGTCGGGCAGGTAGTTCAGCAGGAACGGGCTGGGGCGATGCTTCTTCAGCACGGCCAGCGACGGCGCGAGGCCCGCCCGCTGCGAGCGCGCCAGGACCTCGCGGAAGAGGTCCGCCGCGACCGCGCGCGGGGCGAAGGTCTGATGCTGGATCAGGCCACCGGGGCGATAGATGCGCTTGAAGTTGGGGACGAAGTTGAGCATGAAGTTCGCCGGCACGTAGC
>CAYQFU010000289.1:0-5305 GCA_964416775.1 uncultured Ktedonobacterales bacterium | reverse complement strand
TGCCGGCCACCTCTCTACAACCCAGCCGTATTCGTGCGTGAATGAGTCCCATGCAACGTGCGTGAGCGCGCCGACAGTTAAGGCGATCGTGATTAGGAGCAGCCGGTCCAAGGGCTGGAATGCGAAGTGCCACGCTTGGGGCTCAATCCGGTTTGGGACAAACCTCGGCAGCAATTGCATTGCCGGATGTTTGATCAACCGGTGGAAGAGCCACAGGACGAGCAGGCCGACCGGCACGCAGAAATATAGGACACCGGGCAGGGTATGGCTAAACCTACTGACGGCTGCCAAGCGCAGAGGGTACTCAAAATCGGGGGAGAGGCTACCGACGACGAGCGCCGAGAAAGGCAAGTACCTCCGCAGTGGCACTACCGCGGCAGGATGTGCGAGAGTGAATGGCATTTCAACATCTGTCCCCACGTATAACGCTTCGGTTAAGCCGCCGCGCGAATCTACAAAGTTAAAAAAACCAACGTGGTTGCGGTCGGCTTGAACAGGTTGTTGGACGGCGCGATTATTGAAACCAATTTACGTGAGATATCTATGTTCATTCCGATTCCACTCCCGCAAGCCTGTCAAATATCCCCACACGATGAAGCCAACAACTAGAGCTATCAATAGATAAATGGGGACCATCTCTAACAAAATTACTTTCAATGAGATACCCAACCATAATGCGCCGTAGCCAAAGACTATCGAATGAAGAAGAATAAAACGACGCTTGCCCGGTGATCGTATCCTTCCCCAATCCGCACCTTTGGGATCATTCAATAACTGGCAACTTGGGTTAAAATATGGCAGTAGAACCGAATTGCTTACAAATAAGGGGATTCCGTCGAATGCGCACTCGCACAATCGTTTCCCTGGCGCTCTTCGCTCTCGTCGCCCTTGCGCTGCCATTTATCATTAGCCGACACGGCTCTCAGGTAAACAGCCTTGCAACCAAAGTTCAAAAGCTGACCAAACGCCTGACCTCGGATAATTCGGTTAAAGCCTCAGAGGCGCAATCCACGCAACCGCTGTCCAGCCTGCAAGGCAAGCCAGCCAGTGATTATCTGAAAGAGCACGGCCTTTATGCTCGTCTGCAGAATTTGATCGAGGCGGCACAGTACCAGATCGACCAGCAGCCGCAAGCCCCAAAGTTGAGTGCGTTGCGATCAGGACTACGAAAGAGCAATGCGGCGGAGATCTACGAAGCAACAAATCCGGCCCAGAAGCTGAGGGCCCGTTTCAATGGACGCGACGTAATCTTGCAGCCACTCATCAATAAGCGCACGACGACGTTACAGGCGCGGTTAAGGCTGCGGAGTTACGGTTATGGTCGCCGAATGGTGACTGCCGGAGCGGGAACGATCCGCGTCGATGGCAATCGCATCGAGATTGACCGACGACTCGCTACTCAATCCAACTCAACAAACACTGACCAAGATAGTTCGGATGAGATCGTCGAGTGGTATCAAAACCGAAAAGACGGCCTCGAGCAGGGCTTTACCCTGGCGGCGCCGCCTGGGAAAAGGCACGAGGGAACGCCACTGCGAGTGCGCCTGACAGTTACGGGTACAGTCAGACCAGCGCTGGTGGATTCGGGAAAGGCGTTAGAACTGATCGGCGGCAATGGCGAGCATTGGCTGCGCTATGATCATCTGATGGCTACCGATGCGTCGGGACGACAATTACGAACCCGCTTCCGGGCTGACAGAAAACAGATTTCGCTCTTGATAGATGACACGGAGGCAGTTTACCCACTCCGGGTTGATCCACTTTTCACTCAGACCAAGAAATTAACGGCGAGCGACGCGGCGGCAAATGACCGGTTCGGTTACTCGGTGGCGACCAACGGCGACACATTGGTGGTCGGAGCTTACGGCAAGAACTCCCAAGCAGGAATTATCCCACTATCAACAGGGGCGGCCTATATCTTCGAGCGCAATCAGGGTGGAGCTGAGCACTGGGGACAGGTGAAGAAACTCACCACTAGTGATGCAGCGGGAGTGAATGATCAATTCGGTCGGTCGGTAGCGATCGATGTCGACACAGTAGTGGTCGGAGCTTGGCTTAAAGACTCCAACACTGGCGCGGCCTATATCTTCGAGCGCAATCAGGGTGGAACTGAGAACTGGGGACAGGTGCAAAAACTAACCGCCAGTGATGCGGCGGGAGGTGACGATTTCGGTTCGTCGGTATCGATCAGCGCCGACACAGTGGTGGTCGGAGCTTGGGTTAAGAACTCCAACACTGGCGCGGCCTATATCTTCAAGCGCAATCAGGGTGGAGCTGAGCACTGGGGACAGGTGCAGAAACTGACCGCCAGTGATGCGGCGGCAAACGACTATTTCGGTTACTCGGTATCGATCAACGGTGACACGGTGGTGGTCGGAGCTTACGGCAAGAACTCCGGCACTGGCGCGGCCTACATCTTCGAGCGCAATCAGGGTGGAGCTGAGCACTGGGGACAGGTGCAAAAACTCACCGCGATTGATGGAGGCGGCCAATTCGGTATCTCGGTAGCGATCAATATCGACACGGTCGCGGTCGGAGCTAATCATGGGAACCGAGGCACTAGTGGTGCGGTCTATATCTTCGAGCGCAATCAGGGTGGAGCTGAGCACTGGGGACAGGTGCAGGAACTGACTGCGAGTGATGCGAATTTACTTGACGAATTCGGTATTTCGGTAGCGATCGATGGCGGCACATTGGTGGTCGGAGCTTGGGCCATAAATCTCGCCACTGGTGGTGCGGCCTACATCTTCGAGCGCAATCAGAATGGCGTTGAAGCCTGGGGAGAGGTGCAGAAACTCACCGCGAATGATGTGGCGGCGCATGACCAATTCGGTTCGTCGGTAGGAATCGATGGCAACACAGTAATGGTCGGTGCTGCGGGTAAGAACTCCAACACTGGCGCGGCCTATACATTCGATTTGACGTCACCGACACCGACTCCTACACCGATAGCCAGCGCTAGTTGCGGTTTTACAGCCAATCTCGGCAGCCCGCCAGCGCCCGCCACAACCGGCACGATGACGACGCAATTGAACCGACACGCCGTGCAGGGCACCTGCAGCGCCAATTCCTTCCCCGGGAATACTGGTTCCGGCTCGTTTCCATTCGACGTATATACTTTCACGAACTCGTCGCCCTCGCCCGTCTGTATATCAGCGGCGTTAACCGTAAATTCTCAGTCCAATGCGAACTATCAAATCGCCGCGTTCCTGGCGCCGTTTGTCGCGACTGACATCACCAATGCATCCCGTTACCTGGGTGATCCCGGTGTCAGTAGTGGCACTCCTTCACCGCTCATTCAGTCGTTCCAGTTCACCGTTCCGGCCAACACCAGCTTTGCGATTGTCGTCTTCTCCGTTAACGGCACGGCGGAACTGGGCGGGAGTTACACGTTCCAGTTAATGTCAATGAGCAGCTTCTGTCCGGCGCCGACTCCTAGGGCAACGCCCCCGCCGACTAAGGGGACCGCAGTGGCGTATCAAATCGACGCCGCACATAGCGGGGCGCAGTTCGACACTCTTGCTCCACCTTTAGTGCAGCGGTGGTCCCGAGATCTGGGCGGTCAGATCTCCTATCCGCTCATCGTCAACGGCAGGATCTTCGTCACGGTCGCGTACAACAACCCTTCTTATGCAGCAAAACTATATGCCCTCGACGAGGCAAATGGCGCCACGTTGTGGGGTCCAGTCGATCTAAGTGGAACATATCCCTGGTCCAACGCGGCCTACGACGCTGGACGCGTCTTCGCTGTGAACAACAACGGCGTGCTTAGAGCTTTCGACGCAGCGTCAGGTGCGCTGCTATGGTCGAAGCAGCTTCCTGGGCAATACTCGTTCGATTCACCGCCGACCGCATCAGGTGGTGTGGTGTACGTTGTCGGGGCCAGTACGGGCACGACACTGTACGCGGTTGACGAGCAGGATGGCACTGTGAATTGGTCTGCATTGTTTGACGGTGGCGATGATAGCTCTCCAGCCGTGACCTCAAACGGAGTATTTGTCGCGTTTGCTTCTTGCAACAACGTTTATGATTTGTCGCCTCAGGACGGATCTCTGATCTGGTTTCATGACGGACTGTGCACGGGCGGAGGCGGAAGTACACCAGTTCTCTTCGGCGGGCGTTTGCATGTGGGCGATTCTTTGACAGAAAAGCTGATGTTCGATGCCCCCACTGGTGCGGTGTTAGGCACTTTCCCGGCAGGTCCACCTCCGGCATTCAGCGGCTCCACAGGTTTCTTCCTCACCGGATCCATTCTAAAAGCGCGCGATGCCTACTCTGGGGCAGTCCGGTGGTCCTTCACGGGCGATGGCACCCTCAGTTCCGCGCCAATCGTAGATAACGGCTACGTCTACATTGGTTCTCGCAGCGGAAAGGTCTACGCTCTTGACGCGAGTACGGGTGCGAACGTCTGGACCGGGAGCCTTGGTGCGGTCGTTCAGACAACCGAGTCGCTCGTCAGCCGGCCGCACACCGGACTCGCCGCTGGTGACGGGCTAGTGGTCGTACCGGCTTCCAACTTGCTGGTGACTTATCAATCAGCACAACAAACTCCGACACCGACACCTACGCCGACCCCTACCTATAATATCTCCGGTCGCGTGACGTTAGGTGGTCTCGGTCTCAGCAATGTCTCTTTAGCCTTGAGCGGTTCGCCTTCGGCTACGACACAGACCGACGCGAACGGTCAATATTCATTCACCAACCTAACCGCAGGAGGCAGTTACTCGATTACTCCGTCAAAGACGAACTACATTTTTAGCCCGCGAAGCCTGACGTTCAATAATCTCGGAGGGAATCAAACGGCTGATTTCGCCGCTTCGGTAGCGCCGGGCGCCCCTGTCCTGGTCAGCGAAGAAACCTCAACCCGCGCCATCGCGTTGGATTCAGTCACGTGGTTACGCGATCCCTTCCAACTAAACTCGCCCGTTCCGTGGGGAGCCGATGGGCGCACACGTGTGATGCTGTTTGCCATGAATTTCTCTCTCTTACCAGGAGAAGATATTTCAGTAGTCACTGCCGACGCTGAGGACGCCTCTCACCGTAAATATCCCTTGACCGTCGAGTACGTTGGCAAGGTTCCGGGGTTCGACTGGTTGAGTTGTGTGATCGTCCGATTGAACGATGACATGGGAGACATTGGCGACGTACTGGTTCGCATTAACGTTCGCGGAGTGTCTAGCAATCGCGTGAGATTAGGAATAGGTCATACAGGTGGCGGACCACCCGACGATCCAGGGGCCCTCCCGACCCCGGGACGACCGCCTCAATAGGCGTTTCAGAACCCACAACAGCTTGGCGGGTCCTA
>CAYQFU010000288.1:3640-5307 GCA_964416775.1 uncultured Ktedonobacterales bacterium | reverse complement strand
GATTTCTGGACGCCCGGCGGCATCCGCACGGTCTCGCGCCAGAGCCTGGACTACAGTCCCTACCGCGACGCCGGCCTGATGGGGGGTGTCTGGCCAGGCGTCACGTGGTGGCTGGCCATCGCCGCGGGGCAATACTACCCACCGTTCATGGTGCGCGCGCTCCGCGCCAGCTTCGAGCACTTTGCCCGCGAGCCGCGCACCCACAACACCGTCCCGGGCCAGTTCAGCGAGTGGTTTGATGGCGAGTCACTGGTCAATCGCGGCATGCGCCTGTCGCCCTGGGAGCCGCCCCGCTTCTTGTGGGCGGCGATCGAGGGCGTGTGCGGCGTGACCCCCATTGCCGACCGCCTGCGAGTGCGTCCGCTGTTGCCGGCCGACTGGAAGTGGGTGGCGCTGCGCCGGCTGCCCTACCGCGGGCAGCCGCACACCTTCTTCGCCGCGCGCCAGAGCGGCAGCCTGCGCTTCTACAGCACGGCACCGCTGGACACCGAGCCGGGCGACGAAGTGGTGCTGCTGGCGGATGATGTCACCGATCGGGTCCGCGTGCTGCACCAGGGCGCGCACCACGTGGCGCTCCGAGGCGAGGGCGTCGTCGCCATTTGCGTTGGCAGCGCTCGCACCGACACAATCGTCGTCCCCGTGCAGCTGCGCGGACTGCTGGACGAGTCGCTCGACTACAGCGTAGCGCTGTATAACAGCGAGCGGGATGCGTGGGAGTTCAGCAACGCCCAGCCCGCCGCGGCGCTCGAAGAGCTGTCGGTCGTCGTGGAGGCCGGCGGCTTCCGTGTGCTGGCGCTGCACGCCGATCATTGAATCGTCATTAGCGCTGAAAGTACCCGACAATGGCGGCGCGCAACTCATCCTGCTGGTGGATGAAGAAGTGCTCGGCGCCAGGCACGATCACCAGCTGCTTCGGCTCCGGCAGGGAATCGTACCAGGCACGCAATTCCTCCACTGGCCCATACTGGTCGCGCTCGCCTTGTACGATGAGCTTGGGCGTCGTGCACTGCGCCAGCGTGTCCACGCGCAACAGCCGCACGGGCACGCCAACGCCGACCAGCTGGCGCACACGTTGGTCCGCGCATCCGACCGGCAGACCGACCCACGCGCCGAATGAGAACCCGGCCAGGCAGAGAGGCAGCGCGGGGTAGCGCGCGGCAAGGTAGTCGAGGGCAGCGCGCACGTCATCCGCCTCGCCGCGGCCCTCATCATAGTAGCCGGTGCTGTGTCCGACACCGCGAAAGTTGAAGCGCAGTGTCGGCATACCCACGTCACCCAGCGCCTGCGCCACGCGAAAGACGACCTTGTTGTGCATGGTGCCGCCGCCCTCGGGGTGCGGATGGCAGACGACTGCCGCCATCGCCGCGCGGGCTCCCGGCGGAGGCAGCTGGTCGGGGTGGCGCAGCAGCCCTTCGAGCATGCCATGCGGTGCGGGGATTTCAACTGGTTCGAGCTGCGGCACGGAACATCCCTTTAGCACAGGCTCCCCGCCTGGGAGCCGCAACGACGCAACGATGGATATATGGATTGCGAACACCGTCCATAGAACAATGTACGGCGGTTACGGCGATGGCGGCCACAGCCATCGAACGCGACACGCCGGCAAGCCGACCGCGTATACTGAGCACGAAGCCCAGCAGGGCGCTCGGGTCGACCGCGCGCCCGGT
>CAYQFU010000288.1:0-3540 GCA_964416775.1 uncultured Ktedonobacterales bacterium | reverse complement strand
CGCGTATACTGAGCACGAAGCCCAGCAGGGCGCTCGGGTCGACCGCGCGCCCGGTAATCTTCCCGCGCAGTGTAAACGCGGCGTGTGGCACGTCCCGTGCGGCGCCCATGCAAGCGACAGTCCCGGCTCGCATCTCAGCGCGCCGAACGGCGCATGCTGCAACAGGCTGCCAGGAACGACAGCTTCGAGTGAGGAAGGCCAGAAGGCATGTTCAGTGTATTCAAATATGTTCCAATCACGTCCAGTCCGGTCAGGAACACGGCCAGTGGGCCGCGGAGGAGACCGCGGTCACGACCGTTGCTCGTCCTGCTCGCGACGACATTGTGCTTGGTGATGGCCGGATGTTATTTCGCCGGTACCAGTGGCTCAACCGCCAGCAGCGGAAGCGCGATGACGATTCCCCTGAAAGTTGTGAGGGGAAGCGACAACTCCACGCTCGCCTCGGTGCCGGTCTACATCAACGGGCATGGACCGTACCAGTTCATCCTGGATACAGGGGCAAGCATCTCGCTCATCAATAGTTCTCTCGCGCGGCAGCTGGCGCTGCCGCGGGCGGGCGGACGGCAGCCAGTGAGCGGCGTCGGCGGCACTGAGGTGATCGTCTTCGTGGATGCCGCGAACTGGAAGGTGGGCAACGTCCCCTTGCCCAAGACCTCGATAGGCAGTGGAGCGCTGCCCAGTGGGCGCGGCGCGGGTGGATTCCAGGGACTGTTGGGATCGGACATCTGGAGCCAGTTCGGCCGGATCACCATCGACTACAACGCGAGCACGCTGACGGTGTACAAGAGCATCGCCCTGCGATTTCGGCCGAGTGACACAGTGGAGCATGGAGTCGCTGAGGCAACCTGGTGGCGCGCGGCGTAAATTGTGCCATACTCGTTACCAGTACTGTGCAGGCCCGTCCTATGGTATCAGAGAGGCGTAGCCCGCGTGACTGTGGTGGTGGTGAAGCGGGGTGGCGGCAACAGTCACGCGGGTGCCGCTCGACCCTCATCGAGAGAGGTGTCGCACCAGATTGGGATGATCGCCCGCGCTTCGTAGGGGCGTCCGGTGGACGCCCGCTCGTTGTACACTCGCCCGGTGGACGCCGCCGCGCTTCGTAGGGGCGTTCGGTGGACGCCCGCCCGGTGGACACTGTCGCGACGGTTTGGCCAGATGTGGTATGAGGCGTCGAGACGCCAGATGCGATGTCCGCTGCGGCGGCGCGGACGGGATCGGCGACGCGTACGTGTGGCGCCTCGGTTGGGATTGGCGGTACAGGCGGGCACTGGTGGACCGCTGAGTGAAATAGTGTGATAGATATAGGCAGAGGACGGGGGATGCATGGCTAACCGACTTGTCAGCGGCCAGCAAATAGATAAGCCGGAGTCTAACCCGGTAAGTGAGCTCGTGGCTCCCGCGGGACTCTCCGGAATGCCGGTGCACCCGCGAGCGGCCAGGCCTTCCTATGTCCCGACAGGCATCCGCTTCGTGGACTCGCTGCTGGCCGTGGCCGACAGGATGACGCACGGCAAGGCCGGCGTGCTGCAGCGCGCGGTGAGCTATCTGATCATCGGCGGCTTCGCGGCAGTCATAAACCTCGCCTGCCTGCTCCTGTTCTACAACGTGATACCTATGCCTTTCACCGAGACCGTCCACTACATCGTCGCGTTCGCTCTGGCCGGTGAAATTTCGATCCTGGCGAACTTCATCCCCAACGACTATTTCACGTTCCGCCATCTGCCGGGCCACGCGCGCTCGTGGTGGCAGCGCTGCTGGCGCTTCCATTCGACGGCCATCGCCGGCACGCTGGTGACCTTCGTCATCAGCATTACGCTGCACGGCTGGCTGCACATGATCCCACTCTTCGCCCAGGCCATTGCCATCGTCATCGCGCTGATCTTCAACTTCACCTTCCACCACCTCTGGACCTACCGTCACGTGGAAGCCGTGTAATAACCTGCATCACTCCCCCGCATCACGCCCCCGGTGTGTACGGGCGCATGGATATGCGTCCAACACCTGAACGTTGCGCGGTTGACCAGCTACTAAGGAGCTCTCTCGCAAGGCTGACATTGGTCGCAGAGTGAGGAATAGGCGGCCCTTACTGGTCACATGCTGTCTCATGCTCGCAGGGCAATGGGGTAGACGCGGAACCGCCCCCTCCCGCACCGGGTGATGAGGCGGCGAGTGGCAGCGTAAACCAGACGGTCGTGCCTTGATGGGGCGCGCTCTCTATGCCGACCCGGCCATGGTGCTCTTCGATGATCTTCCGGCTGATGTAGAGGCCGATGCCCATGCCAATCTGCGAGCCGCTCTGCACGTCCGCTCCAGCCGCCTGGTAGAAACGCTCCCAGATGTAGGGCTGCGCCGCGAGCGGAACACCGATCCCTTCGTCGTGGACAGAGACCCGTGCCGCCCCGTCCACTGTCTGCAAGCGCACCTCCACGGCCTGGTCTTCACGCGAGAACTTGAGGGCGTTGCTCACATAGTTCACGACGACTTGTTCGATACGGCTAGCATCCGCGATGACCGGAACGGGAGACGCCTCGGCGACCCAGCGGATGTGGCGCTCTGGGTGGAGCGCCACTTGCTCCTCCACTGCCTCGCCGACCACCGCCGCCAGATCATAGGGCTCCAGGTGTAACACGAGACGACCTTGCCGCACGCGCGTCTCGTCCAGCACATCCTCCACCAACCCCCTGATGCGCTGCAGACTGTGGTCGCAGCGCTCGACCAGCGTGCGCAGCACCGTGGCCGCGCGGGTGTAGTCCTCACGGCTCCCATCGAGGCGCAACACGGCATCCAGCCGGCGGGCCATCAGTTGGACGTTCCCCATGAGGCTGGTGAGTGGCGTCTTCAGCTCGTGGCCGAGCACGCTCAAGAACGCCTCCATGCGCTCATTCGCCAGACGCAGCGCGCGCTCTCGTGCGCACGAGGCGGCGTGCGCACGGCGCAGCTCCTCCTGCTCGAGGAACATGACCGCCGGCCGCAGCGTGGCCAACAGGAGCAGGACGATGGCAACCACTTCCGGAACAACCATCTCTGCTTTGCTGCGCGACTTGACCGTCGCCGCCACGATGATCACCGCACCGGCCCCCACCACTGCGACGCTGGGCAAGATGAAGTGGATGCTGGCCAGCAGGTCACGCGACTTCAGGCGTTCAGCGGAGACCACTGGACGTGACGGAAGCTCGGCTGGGGTGACGCGCAACCGGACTACAGCGGCTAAGGGGACGAGCAGATAGCAGATGAACCAGAACAGGTCTGGCGCACTGCCCGTGCGATAGGTGTGCGGTGGGTGGAGCAACAGTATGGCGGCCCAGGTGTCCGCGACGACGAGCGAGCCGACGGCCAGGCTCAGGAGGGACGTGACCAGCACATCCGTGGTCGTGCGACGGGGTCGGGCCAGGTAACCGACGAGTCCATAGAAGAGGACGAGATCGAAGACTTGAT
Source organism: uncultured Ktedonobacterales bacterium (assembly GCA_964416775.1). Lineage (GTDB taxonomy): Bacteria > Chloroflexota > Ktedonobacteria > Ktedonobacterales > JADMIN01 > CAYQFU01. Next base: position 105 of record CAYQFU010000288.1, on the reverse strand, counting down.
AGCCCATACTGATTTGCTTGCTCAGCGGCGGTTCGCTCGTTTGGAGCGAGAGCGGCAGCAGCACGAAGTACCACGAGAGGGCGGTGACGGCGCTCATCCACAGCA
>CAYQFU010000287.1:0-5395 GCA_964416775.1 uncultured Ktedonobacterales bacterium | reverse complement strand
GCGCCGTGAGGACCTTGCGGCTGCCCTCGTGCTGGCCGAAGTCCAGCGCGATGCGCCTCCGCACCAGGCGCGGGCGCTCCATCATCTGCTCGCGCTTGCGGGCCACCTGCTTCTTCATGTTCTCGGCGCGGCCGGCAAACTTGGGATTCTGCTTGGCCCACTGCACCAGCCGGTGCATTGCCTCTTCCTGCCGTCGCAGCTCCTCCTGCTGCACCTGGTAGATTTCGCGCTGGCGCGCCAGATGCGTCTCCTTCTGGTCCACGTATTCGCTGTAGCCGCCCGTCCACGACGCGACGGTCCCGTCCTCCACCTCCACGATGCGCCGCGCCACTCGGTCGAGCAGGTAGCGATCGTGCGAAATGACGGCGACCGCGCCAGGATACTCACGCATGTACGCTTCGAGGAAGGCCTTGCCCTCGAAGTCCAGGTGGTTGTCCGGCTCGTCGAGCAGCAGCACGTCCGGCTCTGTGACGAGCAGCCGCGCCAACCCCACCAGCTTCTTCTGGCCGCCGCTCAGCCGCTCCGCTGCCTGATGCAGTATGTCATCGCGGAACCCCAGCCCCTCCAGCACGCGCCGCACACGCGCCTCGTGCTCATAGCCGCCGAGCGCCTCGAAGCGGTGCTGCGCCGCGCCGTACTCCTCCAACAGCGCCTGCATGGCCTCTTCGTCTGTGGACGAGTGGGCCAGCTGCGCTTCGATGACCGCCAGCCGCGCGCCGACGGCCGCTAGCGCTTCGTGCGCGCTCGCCACCGCCTCATAGACGGTCTGCTCCGGCGCGAAGTGCGGCTCCTGCTCCAGATAGCCGATCCGCAGCCCTTTGCTGAACGTAACCGTCCCTTCGTCGGGCCGCTCGCGGCCGGCAAGCACGCGCAGCAGCGTGGATTTTCCGGCGCCATTCTCGCCGACCACGCCGATGCGCTCGCCCGACGTGACGTCCAGCGAGACATCGCTCACGATGGTGCGCCCGCCGTACTCGACGGCGACCCCATTGACCCCAATCAGCAGCATCAACTATCCCGTCTGGCACGGCGCCGTTCGCGCCGTGCCCTCATTCCCACCAGGCGCGGCCTGCTACATCGCGCGCTCTTCGTGTTGCTCGCCGAAGACCTTGCGCATGGTGTCGCTGATCTCGCCCAGCGTCGCGTAGCTCTCCACCGCGGCCAGGATGCGCGGCAGCAGGTTGGCTGAGCCGCGCGCCGCCTCTTCCAGTGCGGCCAGCGCCGCGCCCACCGCGGCGTTGTCGCGCCGCTCGCGCAGCGTCGCCAGCTTGCGCGCCTGCGCGCGGCCCAGCTCCGGATCAACCCGCAACAGGTCCGGTCGTTGCTCCTCCCTCATCTGGAAGCGGTTCACGCCCACCACGATCCGCTGCTGCTCCTCCAGCTCACGCTGGTAACGATAGGCCGCCTCCTCGATCTCGCGTTGGATGTAGCCCTGTTCGATGGCCCGGACACTGCCGCCCAGTGCGTCGACCTGCTCGATGTACTCCCAGGCGCGCCGCTCCAGCTCGTCTGTCAGCGCCTCCACGAAATACGAGCCGGCCAGTGGATCGATCGTATCTGCCACACCCGTCTCATAGCCCAGCACTTGCTGCGTGCGCAGCGCCACGCGGACCGCATCCTCCGTGGGCAGCGAGAGCGCCTCGTCCTTCGAATTGGTGTGCAGTGATTGCGTGCCGCCCAGCACCGCCGCCATCGCCTGGTACGCCGTGCGGATGATGTTGTTGTCGGGCTGCTGTGCCGTGAGCGTCGAGCCGGCCGTCTGCGTATGGAACCGCAGCAGCCACGAGCGCTCATCCCGCGCCCCGAATCGCTCGCGCATGATCTTCGCCCACATGCGCCGCGCCGCGCGGAACTTGGCCACTTCCTCGAAGAACGTGTTGTGACTGTTGAAGAAGAACGAGAGCTGGCCCGCGAACCGGTCCACGTCCAGTCCCGCGTCCACGGCCGCCTGCACGTACGTGATGCCGTTGGAGAGCGTGAACCCGATCTCCTGCGCCGCCGTCGCGCCCGCCTCCCGAATGTGATAGCCGCTGATGCTGATCGTGTTCCAGCGCGGCACCTCGTCGGCACAGTAGCGGAATAGATCGGTGATGATGCGCATCGAAGGCCGCGGCGGGTAGATGTACGTGCCGCGCGCGATGTACTCCTTAGGATGTCGTTCTGCACCGTTCCCGAGAGCCTGCGCAGGTCCGCGCCCTGCTCCCTGGCCACCGCGATGTAGAGCGAGAGCAGAATGCTCGCCGTCGCGTTGATGGTCATCGAGGTGGTGACGCGCTCCAGCGGGATGCCGTCGAGCAGCGTCCTCATATCCTCCAGGCTGGAGATCGAGACTCCAACCTTGCCCACTTCGCCCTCGGCCAGCTCGTGATCGCCGTCGTAGCCCATCTGCGTGGGCAGATCGAACGCCACGGAGAGGCCCGTCGTCCCATGGTCCAGCAGGTAGCGATAGCGCCGGTTCGATTCCTCAGCGGTGCCAAATCCGGCGTACTGGCGCATCGTCCACAGGCGGCCGCGATACATCGTCGGCTGCACGCCCCTCGTGTAGGGGTATTCGCCTGGATAGCCCAGCTTCTCCGCCGGATCCCAGCCGGCCAGGTCCTCCGCGGTGTAGAGCGGCGCGACGTCCAGTCCGCCGCTGGTGGTGAAGCGCTGCTGCCGCTCGGGGGTCTTCTCGACCGCGCGTTGGTATGTCGTCTCGCGCCATTCCTGGGCGCTGCTGCTGGTCGGTACTGAGGGTTGGTCGGTCCCTGCCGGTCGCTCGGCGTCTATGCTCATGCTGGCTCTCTCCCACTGGCGCTGTGGCCCGGCGTGGGCATATCCGCTCGTGGACGCCCGCGCGCACTGCATCCCATTATACGCGGGCAGTGCGGGTCGGTCACCTTTTTCGGGAAAGGTGCGCGAGCAGGCGGGGGCGTTATTGAGACCTCTATGCTACCACCCCTGACGCCAAGGCTGAAACCGATGTTGCCAGGGGCAGCCGGCGATGAGCACGTGGAGCATGCCCTCAATAGTGCGGCGGTCGTCTGCCCGTGATCGACCGGTGCGGTCGAAGGCGGCACGTGTGGTCGGATAAAGGCCCATTGCCTATCGGTGAGACGAATCGCGCCCATGCAATCAGACTAATTCATCCGACGGGTGATTCGGACCCGCCTCTACACTTCATACTCCTGTCGGCGCCGCCAGGCGCGTGGGTCGGCGGGTTGCCGCCGTGACCGCGCGTGACCGCGCGTGCGGGCTGCCAGCAGGCTGCCGCCCAGGGAGGCTGTTGTTCCGGACTTGTCACGCTGTGTGCCTTCTGCGTAACTCCTCGGCGCTACGCTCACTCCAGGCCGGCACCTGTCGCGCCCACGCGCCCACGTTCGGGTGCCCTGCCGTGCGCGTCGAAAAGGCTGAAGACCTTGCCGGCGCGCTGAGCAACGCGTTCACCAGCGCAGGCCCGATGCTCCTCGATGTTCAGGTCGACCCAGCTGTTTCTGTGTTATATACGCACGCGGCATGAAGCCTCATGCTGCAAGGAGTCAAACACAATGCGAATCGGCTTGCATGTCGCGAACTTCACCTGGCCCGGCGGGCCGCAGCACCTGGGAGACACCTTTGGTGCCATCGCGGAGCGGGCGGAGGGCGCTGGATTCGACAGTCTGTGGGTCATGGACCATTTCTTCCAGATTCCCAACGTCGGCCCAGTGGATACCGACATGCTAGAGAGCTATGCGGCGCTGGCCTTCGCCGCGGGGCGGACACGCCGCATCAAGCTCGGGACAATGGTCACGGGTGTGACGTACCGCTATCCGGGCATCCTGATCAAGACGGTCACGACGCTCGACGTGCTCTCAGGCGGGCGTGCGTACCTTGGCATCGGCGCGGCGTGGAACGAACAGGAGCATCGGGGACTCGGCGTGCCCTTCCCACCCGTGGCGGAGCGGTTTGAGCGGCTCGAAGAGACGCTCCGGATCGCGCTGCAGATGTGGGCGGACGCGGGCCAGCTGGACACTGCAGAGCCGTTCGCGGGCACGTTCTATCACCTCGAGCGCACCCTGAACGTGCCACAGTCTATCAGCCGGCCGCACCCGCCCCTGCTCATCGGCGGCGGTGGCGAACAGAAGACGCTGCGGCTGGTGGCGCAGTACGCCGACGCGTGCAACCTGCTCGCGCGCCTGGGCGATGACACGCTCCGGCACAAGCTCGACGTGTTGCGCGGGCACTGCGAGCACCTGGGACGCCCATACGAGGCCATCGAGAAGACGGCGGCGCTGGAGGATCTGCACCTCAGCCAGGATGGGCGCGCCGGTACCGTGACGGTGACACAGGCGCTCGACACGTTCGCGCACCTGGGCGAGCTGGGCTTCGATCACGTGATCACCACGCTGCCCAACGTGCACGAGCCAGAAGTCTTCGACCTGTTGCGCGAGCAAGTGGTGCCTGCCGTCGAGCGCATACCGGTTGCCGGACGTGGGTAGCGGGCGCTGGCCGCAGTCCCGCTTCACGATGATACGTTAGCCGATGGCCTCCCCGCCGGTGCCGGCGTTCCGCGTCAGGTCGGCGTCCTCCGGCGTCACCTCGCTGATGGTCCGCCCTGGTCCCGTCCGCTCCGAGAGCGGGAGCGGGACGTCGACGAGCGGCAGGTTCGGCGCCCGCCGGATGGTCGAGCGGTAGGCGTCGTACAGATACGGCGGAAAGGCCTCGCGGTCACCCCGGACGATGTGCCCGATGGTCGTAGCCATCACGCTCACCTCCCTGGTGATTCTGTCTCCGCCTGCCCTTTCTCATCCTGTGGACCCGCCAGCGCCTCCCTGGCAATGGCGAAGGCGGACATCGCGGCCGGAATGCCCGCATACGCGGCCACGTGGAGCAGCGCCTCCCTGATCTCGTGCGGTTGCGCTCCCGTGTTGCGTGTTGCCCGCAGATGCAGCGCCAGCTCGTCGTGCCGGCCGAGCGCCGCGAGGATGGCGACCGTAATCAGGCTGCGTGTGCGCCGGTCCAGGTCCGGCCGATCCCACACCGCGCCCCACGCCACCTCCGTGACGAAGCGCTGGAAGTCCGCGTCCAGCTCGGTGGCTCGCGCCAGCGACCGCTCGACGTGTTCGTTCCCGAGCACCTCGCGACGCACCCGCAGACCTCGCTCATAGAGAGAATCGCTCATACGCTGCCCTCCTGTGCCAGCCGTGTGCTGGCGCTGTCGCCTCGTGGCCGTGGACTAGTGCACGATGAGCGTACCCAGCCGGGAATGGAACCATGCGTAGGGGCGTCCGGTGGACGCCCGCTCGCCCTCGCGGATGCATGTCGTTCCCGACAATCTCATCTGAACGTGCATTAGGCCCGCCTCCAGGCCTATGCGTTCGCGCCTCCTCGCCGCACGTCGAGCATGCCAGGCATGTCGAGCCTGCTCGGCGACGGT
>CAYQFU010000286.1:0-5766 GCA_964416775.1 uncultured Ktedonobacterales bacterium | reverse complement strand
GGATCGCCGCCTCGACGCGATTTCGTACCTGCAGTTTCTGCATGATGACGGTCATAGTATTCTTGACGGTGGTCTCCGCCAGGCTGAGCGCCTTGGCGATCTCGTCATTGGTGGCGCCGACACCGACCATCTTGAGGATCCTGCGCTCGCGCTCGGTCAATTGGTCGAGCAGGTTGACGCGTTGCGAGGAACGCGAGCCGTTCCTCGCGGTGAGAACGCTCGCCGCCAACTCGGGCGGCACATAGCCGTGGCCGGCGTGCGCGTCGCGAATGATTCTCGCCAGCTCACGGCCCGTCACACCCTTGAGCACATAGCTCAGGGCACCGCCGTTGAGCGCGGCCATCAACTGTTCCTCGCTGTCCGCGAACGTCAGCACCACGATCCGGGTCAGCGGTGCCGCGGCGTTGATCCTCTGCATCGCCGACAGCCCCCCGCCGGGGATGTCAAGATCGAGCACCAGGATATCTGGCCGAAGCGTGGCGGCTAGGCGCACGGCATCCTCGACCGACGCACCGTCTCCGATGACCGTCACGTCTGGTTCCTTCGCGAGGGTATTCATGACACCCTCGCGAAAGAGCGGATGGTCGTCGATGATCACGAGTCGCATGGCATCACCTACCGACTGTCCGTGCTGTCAGACAAAGGCAGTTGGATCCGAACTTGCGTGCCCATACCGACCGAACTCTGAACAGTGAACGTGCCGCCGAGGCTCTCCACGCGGGCGCGCATCCCCGAAAGCCCCAGATGCTCCGAAGTATCGGCCGCCGAGCCGACGTCGAAGCCGGGGCCGCCGTCGGTTATCTCGACATGAAGCGTATCGGCGTCCGCCGACACCGCGATCCGCTCATCGATGCCGCGACCATGGTGGTAGGCATTGGCAAGCCCTTCCTGTATGACGCGGTAGAGGGTGGTCTTGATCGAGAGATCTGCGTGCTCCGGCAAAGCGCTCGTCTCCACGCTCACCCGCGTGGAATAACTGCGCTCGTGTGCCCTGACGACCTGGGCGACGACTTCGTCGAGCGTCATCGTGTCGAGCTGTGGCATCCCAAGCCCGGCGGCGATGGCCCGGATTTCCTTCATCACCTGACCCAACGCGCCTTGGACGGCCTCCAGGTGCTCGTCCACCGGATGCTCCGGTTCGTCGTCATCGCGCGCCGCGATCCGGTCGAGATGGAGAAATGCGAGGCCGAGGTACTGGGCCGGCCCGTCGTGGAGATCGGCGCTCAGCGAGCGGAGCACCCGCTCGTGCACCGTGACGGCGCGCCGCGAGGCCTGCCGCATGCGCGCGCGCAGCTCGTCGTTCTGGGTCAGCAGGTCTCTCAACCGTGCGACCTGCGAGGCCAGCTCCGCTTGCTGACGGACGACGGTGTCGCTCGTGCGCTGGATGAACCCCGCCAGCAGCAGGTAGGTCACGAACGCCACTCCGCCCACGATCATCCAGGTCTGTTGCTGCGCCGTGGCGATTGTATGCTGTAAAGGGTCGGCAGCAAGGAAGAATTCTGCGACGGTGATGATCGGGCCGGTTCTGGATTGCCGCACTGGAGTGTAGACGCCGAGCTGCGCTTGATGCGACCCCAATTCCTGCGGACCGAGCACCGCTCGGTCATCGGCATCCTTTGCCTGGCGGTCATCCATCTCCCACGAGGCACGTCCCTCGAATGCCGCGACAAGCTCGGGGCCGGGCGCAAGAGTCTGGCCGATCTGCGCCGAAATCGAGCTGTAGAGTACCCGGCCGTCTTTGGCCCAGAGGCAGACGCCGAGAATGCGACTATCCAGCAGCGGACTGTGAAAGATGCTGTCAAGCGAGGCGATTTCGAGCGGCGTCAGCACATCCGTACCGTCGGAGTGCCCCAGCGAGGCGGAGTGCTGGAGCAGCGGGGCCACGAAGCTCTCGATGAACGCCGCATTCAGATTGGCCGTCTCCTCCATGACCCGCTGTTCGATCTGGCTATTGAGCCACCAGCCGGTGCCTAGCATGCCGATCAGGAGCACGAGCAAGCTCGCCAACTGGAAGCGGCGTGCCGGGGAAAGCGGCCAGACGCGGGTCGAGGCGTGGGTACGTCGCCGCCGGGCGGCAGAGCGCCGAGGCGCTTCTCGCTGCCCACCGCGCATGGGAATACCAACCGCCGCATTCGCCATGCCTCACCCCATGCACGTCACGGGAACCCGGAAGATCCAGGCAACGCACACAAGAACCGCTATCGGGCGCCACTCGCCCGTGCTGAGGTGGCGCTGGCGCGAGCCAACGCCTGCGATAGCCACCACTGCCCAACGCAACAACCGCCTGCATCGAGGACAGCCTGGCGACGAGATGCACGCGAAGTTGACGATCGGCAGCCGGCCAGGTCAGTGCCGCGCCATCCCGGCGCCGGCCAGTTGCGGTTTCGCCCGCCCGCCCACTCCAACTGCGCGTTGCTGCTCGCCACCGTTGCCCCGCCGTAAGCCCCACTCCGTTCGACGTTATCCGGCGATCTGGCCTCCACCCCCCACTATCTTCTTTGCCGCAAGCGATGGAGTGAGCGATGTCTCCCTGCTCGACTGTGGGTGCCAATGCTATCGCGGCGACGCCGCGCCGCCGGCCTACTTCAACCCCAAATACTCGACGGGTGTCACAAGCCGCCGACCGCTGAAGCGCGGAGACATGCATCTCGCCCCAAGCACGCGCCGTGCCACCTCACCCGTCACAGAGAGTGGCGCGGCACATATTGGCTCCCGTGGCGGAGGTTCCGATTCCTACTGTCATGCCCCACCTCTCCATGGGTGCGTTTCCAGCCACCCCGCACTAGCTGCGGTGCTCCAGCCCACGAGCCCATCGCCGGGCCTACGGATGAGTATAGGAAGTGGTCTCCCACACGGCCAATTGGACGCACCAACTAGACATTTCCAGTGTAACCGATGACGCGCCCGCTCGCAACCCCAAACGCATGCATCTTGTGTTTTGATCGTGTTTTGCTGGCGTGTTATGTAGGCCCCCGCTGGTGGACATCCGGTTCCTTCACCGCACTCCCAGTGCTTGCCCGCCGCCCCGTTGCCGCAGCCCGCTGCGTCCGCCCACGCACGCTCCCACTAGCCGACCGATCAGCTTCTGCCGCCCGCGGCGCGCACGCGCTCATAGACCGCGACATAGTCGAGGGCCATCCGGGCGGTGTCGAAGCGCGACGCGACGTACTGCCTGCACCCGGCCCGGTCGATGGATGCCAGCTTGCCCACGGCCGCAGCCAGCTCCTCGTCGGTCTCTCGCTGGTACCCCGTCACGCCGTCGCGCAGTAGCTCCGGGGCGGCCCCGCGCGGGCGCGTGAGGACCGGGGTGCCGCAGGCGAGGGCCTCGATGAAGACCATCCCGAACGGCTCCGGCCAGTCGATGGGCAGCAGCAAGGCACATGCCCGTGTCATCAGCTCGCGCTTGCGCCGCTCGCCTACAGGCCCCAGGAATTCGATGAGGGGATGGTCGAGCCGCGGCACGACCTCTCGCTTGAAGAAGTCCCGATCCTTCGGGTCGATCTTGGCGGCGATCTTGAGCCGGGTCGCGGCGCACTTGGCAATCTCGATGGCATGCTCGGGCCCCTTCTCCGCGGAAATGCGCCCGACGAAGACCAGATAATCCTCCGGCTTGCGCCCAAACGGGAAGCTCGCCACATCCACCCCGTGATAGACGGTGGCGACCCAGTGAATATCCGGCACGGGCTCGCGCTGCGCGTCGCTGATCGAGACGTAGTTCGCCGCGGGGTAGGCCCGGAGGAGGCGGACAACCTCGGGGACGTCGAGGCGGTTGTGAAACGTAATGACCGTCGGCGTCTTCGCGGCCCCCACGAATGGCAGCGTCACGTGCTCGAGGTGGGAATGGATGACGTCGAAGTCGCCGGCGCGGCGGTACACCTCGGTCAGGAGGGTGAGGTGGGCGACGAGCGTGTCCACCTTGGGGTCGAAGCCGAGGGCGCGCGGCACGCATGGCACGAGCCGGGCGTGTGTCCGCGAGTCGCCGCTGGCGAAGAGCGTGACGTCGTGCCCGAGTCCGACCAGGGCGTCGGTGAGCTCCGCGATCACCCGCTCCGTGCCGCCATAGCCCTGCGGCGGCACGGCGACCTGGAGCGGCGCCACCTGTGCGATACGCATCGTACACCGCTAAATTGTTAATGAGGCGCACCTCGGCGTGGGTAACTGGCGCTGCCAGGTCGCAAGATGCGTTCCGGCCGGTCGTCCCGCGCTCCCGGCCGCTCACCCATCGCACATGCGCGCACCCGGCCCCTTTACCACACGCCCGCGTGTCGCGTATGCTTCGAGCAACCCGACGCATGCTCGCCTTGGGGTGCCGTGATCCGACTGGGTACGTCCTTCGACGGACGAAGGAGGAATGCGACGATGCGCGTGCTCGCCATGGTGCTCGCTGGCGGCGAGGGCAAGCGGCTCGCCCCTCTAACCCTCGACCGCGCCAAGCCGGCCGTGCCCTTCGGGGGGCACTATCGCCTGATCGACTTCGTCCTCTCCAATCTCGCCAACGCCGGCTATTCCAAGATCGTCGTCCTCACCCAGTACAAGAGCCACAGCCTCGATCGGCACATCGCCCAGACGTGGCATCTGTCGGCGATGCTCAACAACTACGTGGCCTCGGTCCCGGCCCAGATGCGCCGCGGCCCTCGTTGGTTCGCCGGCTCCGCCGACGCGATCTACCAGAACCTCAACCTCGTCTCCGACGAGCGCCCCGACTATATCCTCGTCTTCGGCGCCGACCACATCTACCGCATGGACCCGAGCCAGATGCTGGACCGCCATATCGCCACCGGCGCCGGCCTGACGGTTGCCGGCATCCGCGTGCCGCGCGCGGAGGCGAGCGACTTCGGCATCATCCAGCCCGGTCCCTCCAGCCGCATCGCCGCCTTCCGCGAGAAGCCCGCGCCCGACGAGATCGAGGGCCTGCGCGACGACCCCGACCTCGTCCTGGCCTCCATGGGCAACTACATCTTCACCGCCTCCGCCCTCGTGGACGCCGTCACGCAGGACGCCGCCGACGAGGCCAGCGCCCACGACCTCGGCGGCAGCCTCGTGCCCCTGATGGTGGGCCGCGGCGAAGCCGCCTACTACGACTTCGCCGACAACGACGTCCCCGGCGCGAGCGCCACCGACCGCGGCTACTGGCGCGACGTCGGCACTCTGGACGCCTACTACGACGCCCACATGGACCTGATCTCGCCAGTCCCCGCCTTCAACCTCTACAACAAGGATTGGCCCATCTACACTTGGCATCCGCCGCTGCCACCGGCCAAATTCGTCGTGGACGGCCAGCCCGGCCAGGCCTTCGACTCCCTCGTCTGCGCGGGGGTGATCGTCGCCGGCGGGACGGTGCGCCGCTCGGTCCTCGCGCCCGACGTGCGCATCGACGCGGGCGCGGAGGTCGAAGGCTCGATCCTGCTGGACGGCGTGCGCGTCGGTCGCGGCGCCGTCGTGCGCAACGCCATCCTCGACAAGAACGTCCAGGTCGCGGACGGCGCGCGGATTGGCATCGATCCTGAGGCGGACCGCGCCCGCTACGCAGTCTCGCCGAGGGGCATCGTCGTCGTGGCCAAGAATGAGACGGTGGCCGCTGGCTGAGCGTGCCGCTCGCTGGCATGGTCTACGTAGGGGGCGCGCAGCCGTTCGCCCGCACTGCCTGTGTTCGTGGCATATCTGCTGCGGCATCGGGTTGGCGGACAGCCGTCAACGACAAGGAGCCACACCATGGCCGCGCACGCCACCTGGAAGCCGCACACCGAGCACGGCGAGCTCGACACG
>CAYQFU010000285.1:0-5787 GCA_964416775.1 uncultured Ktedonobacterales bacterium | reverse complement strand
GTCAGTCGGCGGTCAGTCGGCGGTCAGTCGGCGGTCAGTCGGCGTGAGCAGACACACGCGAGAGGCACACGCAAGTTCTTCTCGGGATGGTGCTCGCAGAGTCTATGCCCTCCTCCTCCGTCCAGGAAGCGAACGGCGAACTGATCAAGCGAGGTGGACGCGGCAGAACATCGCATGGGGAGGACATCCGCCCAGGAAGCCATGGAAAACGCTACGAAGGCTCTCCGCAATGAGGCTTCCACTCACATCGAGCCAGTCATGCGAGGGTATGGACAGCATGTTGGGCCACCACTATCGATGCTGAGGCAAGCATGCGACAGGAGTCAGCAGCGTTCCAGAGCAGGCTGTTGCGCCTATTGAGTCCGGTATCGATACCGATACTGTTGGCGAACTCACAGTTGACGCCAGGTAGCCGAGTCGAAAACGGCGACATCTGGCCCTGTACGAGAGCTGGCATCCAGGCGCAGAGGGAGCGCCTTTTCGCGTTCGCCAACAGTCTCGAACTCACGTTAGTAGTGGCTGGGCATGAGGTCGTGCAAAGCACGACCTCGAAATCGGAACGTACGAACGAACGTACGAAAGGCCCTCTCCACCTGCCTGTCCTGGTCACGGTGGCGGCGTCGTGTTGTGGGGAACGTGGTGCGGGCGCGGCGCTGGTCATGTCGTCCCGAGGCCTGTGGGGGTGCAGCGCCGACATCGCCTTCGGCCAGGAGTCGGGCGACGTTGCCCAGTCGCAGGCGGGGGTACACCGGCCGCCGTGGCTTCGGCTTTGACGTCGGCATACGTGGGGCGCGCGTCGCGACGGAGTTGCTGCGCCTGCTCAACGTCGAGCGCAACAGGCCAGCGCCCGAGCCAGTGTCTACGCCGCAGCCGGCGCCGATTCCGGCTGAGTACGTCGCGGCCACGGCGGCGGTGGACGCACTGAAAGCGGCGGGCCTGTAGTCCCGACGCGCTGCAAGATCCGGCCGGGATGCGGCGGGTGCGTCAGACCGCATGTGTCTCGACCGCCCCGCCCCGCTGCCCGCTGCCTAATGTGAGCTAAGCGCTGTTGGCGCGAGTGGACAGCCCTATCCCGGCCCTTAATCCGGTTTCCAAAGCAGGTCGGTTGCCCAACCCTAGGAATGCCCCGGCGCTTCGATCGTCGCCAGCGCGTACTTGATGCGGGCGGAGTAGCGCTCGGGCGCCAGCTCGTCGACCGCCTCCAGGTTCCCGCCCCACCAGTGCGAGAGCACATACCCTTCCTCCAGCAGCGCCTGCCAACGCTGCTGGTAGGGTGGTTCCTGGATCAGCTGCTCGAAGCTGAAGCCGGCCTTGCGGCAGCGGTCGATCGCGCGGTTGAGGTCGCGCCACGCCTGCAGCATCGGATCGAGCGCCTCGGCGCAGTACGCCTTGGCCCGCTCGAGGCTCTCCGCCGTGCGCTGGCGCGGGTCGTACACGTTGTACTCGTGCCGGATGCGGTGGCTCACGTCCGAGATGGTCGGCCACGGCCGGCCCGCCCGCTCGCGCTCCTTGCGTTCGTCCCCGTAGGGATCGGGGGCGCCCGTCGGCGCCTTGTCGCGCAACTGCTCGAAATCCCAGTGGTGCAGGAGAAAGCAGCGCCAGCCCGTCGGCGTGGCGATATAGCCCAGGGGGTCGCGTGCATTCGGATCCTCGACGGCGTCGAGCGCCAGGCGGAACGGGAACCGGTTGAGGTTGGAGAGGCTGTACTGGATGCAGCGCCAGCGGCGGAGGTGCTGATGGGGCAGCAATGCCAACTGCTCCTTGAGCTCGTTCGCGCGCCGGCCCTGCGGGTCGATGACGACCGGGTGGCCGAGCACGACCACGAAGATCTTGTAGAGCAGGTTGATCCGCCCGATGTCGAGGAGCGCGCCCACGTCGATCACGGCGTCCAGGCGCAGGAGCGACTCCGACTCGTCGGGGTCGAGTCGCAGCAGCTGGCCGCGGGAGGCGAACATGTTGCCGGTCGTCGAGAGGCCGGCCAGGAGCGCGCCTTCGGCGTCCCAGTAGGCGTGCGCCAGCGTGTCCCAGCCGACCTCCCGTCCGTCGCGGCCGAGCCCGGGCCACGCCGCGTCCGTGATCACACGTCCGGACACCAGACAGGCGAGGACGTCTACCGGCCGCTGGCCGGTGTTGCGCAGGTCGACGTGGGCGAGGACGTAGGGCTGCCGGATCGTCCGCGCGTCGGCGGGATAGCCCTCGAAGAGCAGCTCGGCGCGGCCCTCGACCGACACGCTGCGCTCGGCCAGCCGATAGCGCTCGACCGAGAGGGTGCTGGCGGCGGCCACCGTGAGGGAGAGCTGGCTCCCCTGGGCGATGAGAACCTTCTGCCCCTCGCGCAACTCGCTCACTTCGCGCCGGAGCCCGGCCAGCGAACGCCTGAGCTCCACCACGCGCACCGCGATGAGGACGACCGTGGCGACAACGGTGGCGAGGGCGCCGGCTACGCTCAGCCACAAGGGGATGGGGACGTCGGGAAGCGAGGGCATAAGGCCTCCCCACAGCGGACCTGCCAACTCAGCCGGCATCGAATCCCGGCTCAGCATACCGTGAGTCCGGCCCGATGGGGCCGCCGGCACCCGACGGCCATGTATTGCGAAACGCAGTATGCCGCCTATAGTAACGGTTGAATTCAAGTGACAGTGTCCAATGGCGCACCCTCCCACGCCTGAAGTGTGGGAGGGTGCGCCAGTCCGGCCCTCGTTCGCTGGCAGGTGGACGCTTTAACTGGTCGGTTGACCGACGAAGCGAGGAGTTCGCATTGTGTGTCGATTCGATCAGCGGCGTTGCGCGACCAGCACGCCCAGATTGGCGACGGCGGGGTAGGCCGCGATGGCGCAGAGGATGAGCGCGATCGGCGTCGCCACCCGCCCCCACCTGAGCAGCGGCGACGCGAGTAGCAGCCCCGCCGCGACGAGCAGCGCCGAGAGGAGCGAGAGCGCCAGCGCCAACACGAGGCCGAAGCGCTGGATGGCCGCGGCCGTGATGCCCCACGCCTCCTCCCCGCGGCCCGAGCTCAGCCCCGCGTACGTTTCCGCGAGATCCGCGACGCGCAGGAGCACGAAGAGGATGGCCCACGGCAGCAGCGCCCGCGCGCTCCGCCGCAGGGGGTAGGCGCGGTAGATGTGGCGCACCGCCTGCCGGAGCGTCATGGTAGGCCGCTGCTCGTCACCCGTGCCGTGTACGCGCGCGGGCGCGCCGCCGCGATGAGGCCGGCGGGTCACTGGCCGCGCACGCGCCGCCACAACGCCTCGATGATGACACCGCTCGCGTCGTCGGGGTCGATGAATCCTGAGCCGCCCTCGGCCTCGGCGCACGACGCCAGCAGGGCTTTGTTGCCCTGCCACAGCCCGAAAGCGTTGCGGATGTACATGCCAAGGCCAAAGTGCAGGTCGATGAGATCGTCCTCAGACATCGCGCGCAGGGCCGCCGTGTCCTCGTCCTGCATGTCGGCCAGCAAGCGATCGACCGCCTCGTCGACCGACGTCGGCCAGGGCGCCTGCTCGGCGTCGCCCATGTCGTCCCTCCCCTCCCCATCTCACGCGCAACCACCACGCAGCGCCCCGAGCGCCGGGACCAGCGCTCGCCTACTGTAGTGCCTACCAGAGGGCCTGTCAACCATGGCCGCCCGCCGGCGGTTCGGCTACCGAGCGCCAGTCGTGGCTGTGCAGCGATGCGGAGGGCTGGCGGCACACGGGGCACGCTGCGCCATCTGCGCGCGACGCGAGGTCGAGCACGATCCCCGTCGGCGCGAACTGCCAGCTCAGCACGAGCAGAGGGCCAGATGTGGGAAGAGGAGCGCAAGCTCCACGGGCACCTCCTTGCCCGCTCTCCTACGAGCAGCGGTTCCGCGGGGTACCTCACGTCTACGCTACGAGCGGCGTGCATGGAAAGGAGGTCAGAGCCAATCTACTGATCCCTGCATGAACGTCTAAACTTCCGTATCGCATCCACCTGCGAGGAGCCGGAGCGGGTGGTTGCGAGTTTAGACTTCTGTGCAAGGGTCAGTAGAGCGAGTTGTGCCGTTCGAAGGAGGCCCTCTGGACTGGCGCTCCCACACCCTCCTGCGGGGCCTCCACATCGTTGGCCGGACAAGAATTCATCGAACTTACAAAACACCCTCTCAGCCGTAGCCCCGCACGTCAGGAAACGCCCTCGGTAGTGTCACTGAGGGTAGTGTCACGGAACGGGCCAGGCCGGGTAGTTGCCAGTCTCCTTCCAGCGGCATCTGCGCTAGTCGCGTGCTGCATACCAATCCAACACTCGTAAGGCACGCAGCGTGTTCCACCGGCTCGGCCGGCCCTCGGCCGCGCCCAGCTCGGCGTCCAACTCGTCGGGATGCACGGTCCCCAGCGGCCAGCGGCCATCCGCGTCGCGCTTGGACGCGACGAGGTCGATCGCCTCGGCCAGACGCGCGTCTGGCCTCATCCCCGCGCGACGCAGGTACTCGAGCCCGCGCAGCACGTCGTAGTGATAGCCGGTTGGGAACGAGAAGTGGGTCCAGGCCGGGTCGATCTCTTCGCCGGTTGAGCGGCGGCGAAGCATGCGGCGCTCGAGGAGGTACTCTTGCCCCCGCTCACGGGCCGCCGTCACTGCCGGCGAGCCGCCCGTGGCCCGCTCGTGCTCCAGGAGCCCCTCGAGGACGCAGATCGTGGTGTGGAAGGACCCGCGGGTCGAGCCGCGTTCCTGTTCGCAGTTCCACCCGCCATCGGACATCTGCTCGCCCAGGAGCCGGTCAACGATGCCCTGCACATCCTCGCCGAAATACGAGCCGACCGCCACGACCCGTCCGTTGATGCACGGCTCGACCTCGCCTGCGAAGAGGGGCTTGCCGTGCCAGGCGGCGTCCTGAGGCAGCGCGCCGTGCCACGTCACGTTGTCACGGATGCGGGCGACCGCGCGCCGCGCCTCCGCGCTCGTCGGGTCCAGCCCCATGTCACGCAACAACAGCAGCGCCCGCAGGGCGACCCACTCGGGGTGGGAAGTGCCGGCGCCCCAGTACCCATCCGCGCCCTGGCCGGTAAGCAAGCGGACGCCACAGCCCTCCGTCGCGACCTTCGCGCGCTCTGCCGCAACCTCCCCGTCAGGTGCACCGATCAGGTCTCGCATCGCCTGCCAGCGGATCGACGGGTCAGAACCAAGCAGCCATCGTATGACCGACCTGTTTGGCTTCGGGGCTTGCTGTTTGGGTGGATTGGTCGCCATGTGCTGGTCCTCCATACGTTGGTGAAGAGACGCTATTGGTGGCCTAACCAGAGTAACAGCAAAAGAGGACGAAATCGGACCTGATGAGAACTGACCGGTGGAATGTCAGGACGACCTTCGTCACCCAGCACCAAGCGTACAGCACCACCAGAAAGGGGTAAAAGCCGCGAATCACAAGTACCCACGCGAAGCTACTGATCCCTGCGCTGACATCTAAACATGCACCGCCTTAGCCCAAGCCGCGTGGGAAAGCGCAAGTGCGCCAAGTTTAGTCACCTATGCAGAGATCAGTAGTTGACGTCAGACAGTCGCTGCCGGCTAGACAGAACAAGACCCGCCCGCGGGCATTGCCGTATGGGCCGCTTCGTGCATGCCGTCCGTATGCTATACTCTCCCGAACAGGAAAGGGTGCCAAGGTGACGACGACCGCCGGAGGCCACGCCGCCACGCTCACGCGCCCCGCGACGCGGCGGCTCGTGCGTTCCCTCCCGCATCGCCGCGCGGTGCGCGCCGTCTTCGCCCAGGCGCTAGCGCTCTGGCTGGCGACGCGCCTCGTCGACGTCGCGCTCACGGTCCTGTTCACGA
>CAYQFU010000284.1:3214-5843 GCA_964416775.1 uncultured Ktedonobacterales bacterium | reverse complement strand
GGCGTTGGCAAATCGGTTATGATAGCTGAGGAGCAACTGATCGAATACCGCATCCAGCGGCAGTAATAGCCTATGCTAGGTTCTAGGTTCGTCGAGAACAGAAAGGGAGCCGCGACATGCAACCGGAACCCGAGAACCAGGAACCCAGGAGTGCCTCGCTATCGGGAGGATGGCTCGCGGTCGGGATAGGGATTGGCATCGCCGTCGGCGCGGTCATCGGCGCGGTGGTGGGCAATGTGGCGGTGTGGGCCGGCTCCGGCATCGGCTTCGGCGTCGCGGTCGGCGTCGCGCTCAGCTACCTGGCCAGGCGCAGAAGGCAGGCGTAGAGGAGGCTGTGACCATGGCGAGCACCGAGCCGGCAGCCATCACGCTGGAGCCCATCTCTCGCCTGGGCAGAGCCCGTTTCCAGGTCCTGTATAGCGCTCCAGGATCCGGCGCTGAAGCCAGCGCCACTACCGAGATCGCCACACTTGACCTCAATCGACAGCTCATCTTCGCCGACGGCCAGATCTACGCGATCGTGCGCCGCGGTCGTGTGTTCTCGACCGATCGTGAGCTCTGGCGTGGCGCTGAGCCTTCGCCCGTGGAGCGCCCGCTTGCCACCTCCCTGCGTGAGCGCATGGGCTTTCTGCGCTGGCGCAACGTGGTGATCGTCGGACCAGAACCTGAAACCCGCTACCTCCTCCGCCGCCGCAAGCGCTATGGCAGCCCCGCCAATGTCGACGTCGTTCCCCTGGGCCCGGAGCCCCGTTCACAGAGCGAGGGGCCGATCGTTCTACGTGTCGAGAGGGTGCGCGGATGGAGGCTGAGGCTCCAGGCGCAGCTGCTCGACCCCGCCGCCCTCTCGCTGCCAGTCGCCATCTTCGTCATGAATGTGCTGGTCGTGCAGGAGCAGGCGGCAGCTGCCGCCGCCGCTTCGTCCGGAGCAGCCGGTGGATTCGCGTTCGCACTGTAGTGCGGCCGTGCCGCGCGCTGGACCATGCCGCGCAGCGCACAGGTCCACGATCCGGTAGCGTCGAGAGGCCATATGCTCAGCCTTGCGGAAGAGGCAACGCTCCTGATGTACGGCGCTGTGACCAGGCCCGATGGCACCCGCACGTACGACGTGTTCAGCCGCGCTGGCACGTCCAATCTCCTCGTCGCAGGTGCCGTCTTCATGGATCTGGCGCTGCGCGGCCGGGTGCGCATGGATCCACCACGATCACCTGAGGAGCGCGCTCGTGGCCGGCGTTCTAAGCGGGCTGGCCAGCTGGTCGCAATCGCCGTCATCTTTGGATTTCCTGTGGGAATCCTGGCCCTGCTGAACCTGCTCCATCTGTTCACGTTCGGGATTCCCATCGCCGTTCTCAACATACTGCCATTCATCGCCAGCAGCGTCGCCGTTCTCGTCTTCGTGCCCATCTCCCGCTGGCGTGCGGACAAGATGGCCATTGTAGATCGCTCGCCGACCGGCGACGAGCTACTGGATTCCACCCTCACAGACATGGCCCTCGTCGGTCAGCGGGCACCCATTCGCGTCTATCTCAGGCGCCATGTGCGGATGCGCGCGTTCGCGGCCGAGCTGGCGAAGCTGCGCGCTGGGCTTGAGGCACGCGGTCTGGTCTCCAACGCGGATCGCGGCCCCAGGCTGTTCGGCCTGGTCGAGTTCAAGGTCGTGAACCGCGATCATCCCGACTTCCGCACCCTGGGTGAGCGCATCCGCACGGTGGTCCTGGGTGGAAGCATCCCTGACCCGCGGACGATGGCGCTCGTCTGCCTCTTTGCGCACGAGCCCCGCCCGCTCGTGTTGGCACGCGGCGGCACATCCCTGACCGGCCTCTATCAGTTCTTCCACCGCGAGGAATACAGCGCCGTCAAGACCCGCATGGCCCAGATGCGCAGCGGCAGCGACCCCGCGCTTACCGCTCAGCTAGGCAATGATCTCTACGACACCCTGCTGGCGATCTCCTATGCCCTCCAGGACCTCAGGACTGAGGAGTCGAGCTCAAGCTGATCCCATTGCCAGATTGGCATCCACCGAGCATGCCGCGCGACCACCCAGGGCAAGTCAGTACTCATGCCCGCTCCATCTCCATACTGTTCCGGATGGAATGGACCGCATGCCCTTGCATATACTGCTAGAGACTGGCGCACTCCGCGAGCATCCGCGCCTGTTCATGCGCGGGAAGGGCATCATCATGCACAGGTCAACACCCCGTGGCGACGCGTCGCTCCGCTTTGGGCAGGTGCGCACCACGTTCTGGCTGCTGCTCGCCGGAGCGGTGCTCCTGGCGCTTGCGGTCCCCGGTCTGACGCTCTGGCGATCCGCCTCGTCGCCTCTCGGTGCCGCGGCCCGCCTCTGGCCCGCGACACCACGCGCCCATACTCCCACCTACGTCCTCGTCACCGTGACCGATCCGGCCGACCGTACTGCCGTGCAGGGTCCCTGGGCGCAGGTGGTCGTCCTTGCCGATATGCCCGCCATGGCGATGGGTATGCTTCCTCGCGTCGTCCACGGCCCGTCTGATTCCGCCCATCCAGTCACTACCTTCGCCATTCCCTTGCGCCTCGATATGGTTGGACCCTGGCGCATCCACGTCGCGCTCCAGACGCCCGGACGCCCCACCTGGCGCAGCGAGCTCCAGGTGAC
>CAYQFU010000284.1:0-3114 GCA_964416775.1 uncultured Ktedonobacterales bacterium | reverse complement strand
CGCATGTCCGCTCGCCCAAGGAGAGGCCCATGAGCACCTGGCTCCCGCTGGTCCTCCAGCCACTAGCCCGTGTCTCGCCGCTGTGGCGGCGTCCGCGCGGCTGGCTCAGGTGGCTCAACCCGGCCCGATACCCTTGGCCGCGCCAGATCTCCGTCTTTGAGAAGGTCATCGTCGCCAACAGTGCCATCATCATCCTCGATACAGGTGCCGGCTGGTGGATCACCCAGCACGGCCCCGAAACCTACCACTACCTCATCGACACGACCTTCATCGCGATAGCGGTTCTGCTCGGCCTTGCCATCAACTTCGCCCTCTTGCGCGCGGCCTTCGCGCCTCTGCGCGCCGTCCTGGCCACTATTCGTGCCGTCGAGCACGGCGAGCTCGAAGCGCGCGTCGTGGCGCAGGCGCACGACGCGGACTCGGTGGCCCTGGCGCGGGCCTTCAACGCCATGCTCGATCGCCTGGCGCAGCTCCGCGACGAGAGCGCCGGCCGCGTGTTGCGCGCGCAGGAGGAAGAGCGGCGGCGCCTGGCGCTGGAGCTGCATGACCAGACCGGCCAAAGCCTCACCGCCCTCACGCTGCATGCCGAGGCCATCGCGCAACGGCTGGCCGGGGAGCACAGCGAGGCTGCCATCCAGGCCCGCCGCCAGGTCGAGCGCCTGGGCAGCCTGGCCCAGCAGACGCTGGTCGAGGTGCAAGCGCTCTCGCGCCAGCTCCGCCCACCGCTCCTGGATGACCTCGGGCTGGTCGCCGCGTTGCGCTGGCTGGCGGCGGATGGCAGCCAACGCCTCGGGGTGTCCATCCTGCTGCGCGCGCAGACCGCCGCGCCTGCTGGCGAGACTCCCCAGATGATGAGGCGCGCCCCCGAGCGCCTGCCTGAGGACGTGGAGACCGCCTTGTTTCGCATTGCCCAGGAAGGCGTGACGAACGCGGTCCGCCATGGCCATGCTCGCCGCATCCGCCTCCGTCTGTCCCAGTCGGCCACTGGCGTGACGCTCGTGGTGGTAGACAACGGTCAGGGCTTCGCCCTCACGCCCTCGCCGCCAGGACACCCGAGACAGCCGCGCTGGGGTTTGGGTCTGGAGGGCATGCGAGACCGTGCGCGCCTCATCGGCGGAATCCTGACCATCCAGTCGCGTCCCGGTCGTGGCTGCGTGGTGCGCGCCGTGATTCCGCTGCCGGTCACGCCAGCCCTCGCTGGCGGCGAAGACCCCACCGCTGCCGGCGCCGATGGCACCATGAGCGAGGCACAACCGGCCGCGCGCGGCGGGCTGGGCGAATGAGCGGCAGAGGTGCCAGCGTCTGTGCGTACGAGGTTGCGGTTGGGAAAGTGTGGTGAAGTCGAGCCATGAGCGCAGGTCCTCCATTCCCGCATGACACCACTCCAGCCAGGACCACCGGCCCCTCGGATGGGTCCGAAGGCGTGCGCGTGCTGCTGGCCGACGACCACGACATCGTGCGCGACGGTTTGCGGGCGCTGCTGGAGATGGCGGGCGATATCCGCGTGGTGGGCGAGGCGCGCACCGGCCGCGAGGCGGTGGCGCAGGCGGAACGGCTCCGTCCGAATGTCGTGCTGATGGACATCAGCATGCCTGAGCTCGACGGCGTCGAGGCCTGTCGCCGCATCCGCCAACAGGCTCCTGAGGTCCGCGTCCTCTTTCTGACCATGCACGAAGCGGATGAGTACCTCTTCCGCGCGTTGCGCGCAGGTGCGGCGGGGTACGTCATCAAGCGCACCGCCACCGCCGACCTGCTGGCTGCTGTGCGGGCGGTGGCGCGCGGCGAATCCTTTCTCTCGCCAAGCATGACCCACGCCCTGTTGATGGAGTACGCCGAGCGCACTGGCCGGCCGTCGCCCGAGGCCGCCGCCGAGCCAGGCGGGGACGCCGCCGGCGATGCGTACGAGACCTTGACCGGGCGCGAGCGCGAGGTGCTGCAGCTCGTCGCCGAAGGCTCCACCAATCAGGAGATCGCCGACCAGCTGCACCTGAGCGTCAAGACCGTGCAGACCCATCGGGCGGCGGTCATGGAGAAGCTCGGCCTGCGCGACGTCACGCATCTGGTCCGCTATGCCGTCCGCCGTGGGCTGGTCAATCCCGAGCGCTGAGATGGCCCCGAATCAGTACTGCGACGCTGGTCATCTAGGGATATGTCCGGATAGACAGACCTGTCGTAGAAGCACTACAACACACCCCAGAATGCTGTAACTTTGTCTCCGCTCGGAAAGGATGTACCCCTCGCTATGCTGCTCACCCGCAAGCAACTCTGTCGTGTGCTCGGCGCGCTTTGGCTGATTGATGGACTGCTGCAGCTCCAGCCGCAGATGTTCACCATGAACATGGTCAACGGCGTCATGGTGCCAACCGTACAGTCGCAGCCAAACCTCGTCGCAGCCAGTCTCAAATACATTATCGCCGTTACGACCGCGCATCTCACAGCGGTCAATCTGGTCATCGCCGGCGTGCAAATAGTGCTCGGCCTGCTCATCCTCTCCGGACTCTGGGTGCGCGAGACGGTCCTTGCCTCCATCATCTGGGCGGTCATCGTCTGGTATGGCGGCGAAGGCATGAGCATGCTCCTGACCGGCCACGGCAGTGCCCTCACCGGTGCCCCGGGAGCTGTGCTCCTGTATCCCTTGCTGGGGTTAGCGGTCTACCCGCGCGTCGCCACGCCGCTGGGCCAGAGCATGAAGGGCATCGCCCCCGAGACCGGCGAGAACGGGCTCGTCTCGCGGGATGTGCTGCGCTGGGTCCTCGCGGGCTTTTGGTTCTTCGCGGCGCTCCTCCAACTGCAGCCGTACTGGTGGGCGAAAGGCCAAATCTCGTCGGCCGTCAGTAGCATGGTCGGGCAGGGCGGCTTCAATGGGGCGCTCGTCGATCCTGTCCTGTCGGGGCTGGCAAATCTGACCGCGAATGCGGAGACCCCGCTCAATATCGTGCTCATCCTGGCATTCCTCGCGCTAGGAGTGGCCATTCTGTTCACCAAGGGCTCCCAGTTGCGTGCCGCGCTGATCGCCTCCATGGTCGTCAGCCTGGTCATCTGGTACTTTGCAGAAGCGTTTGGCATGATTTTCACCGGCATGGCCACGGACTTCAATTCTGGCTTGCTGCTCGT
>CAYQFU010000283.1:0-5854 GCA_964416775.1 uncultured Ktedonobacterales bacterium | reverse complement strand
TCCGCGCCTGACGCGACAGATCGGAGTACACACGATTGACGTCGAACCGAAAGCGACGCTGCTCGACGACCTCGGCCTCAAAGCCCTCGGCGGTGCGACGTATGACCACATCGGGCCGCACCAGCACGCTGCGCTCGTCGCGATCCACCACGCCCTTATCGGGCACATCCGCAGGCTCGAAGGCGTGCGCCGGGTAGGGATTGAGGTTCGCCCGGATGAAGCGCCACGCCTGTTTCACCGTCGTGCTCGTCGCGCCGATGTCGCGCGCGATCTCCGCGAAATGGTGCTCGCCAAGCTCGTGGAGGTAGCCTTCGATCAGCCTGCGCGCAATCGCCGGCGCCTCGCCGCGTTGCTCAAACTCGCCGAGCTGGAGGAGCAGACACTCGCGCAGATCGCGCGCACCGATTCCAGGCGGATCCAGGGACTGGAGGATAGACAGCACGTACTCGACGCGCCAGTCCTCAACTTCCAGCGCCTGGCAGACCTCCGAGACGGAGCAGGTGAGATAGCCGTGGGAGTTCAGGCTGCCGACAAGGTATTCCGCGATCTGCGCGTCGTCGCCGGGGAGAACCGCCCCGAGCTGCCGCAGGAGGTGCTCCTCCAGCGTGGCGCCGGTGTGAACCAGGTCGAGCGGATCGAAGTCGCTCTCGCCGGGCGTCGAGAGATCGGCGACGCGCGAGAAGTGGTCGTCATCCCAGGCGGCAACGTCGGCGCGCGGATCGGCGACCTCGGCAGCGGCCTTGTCGCACGACTGGCACAGGCCCCCCGCGAGGGGGGAGCCGCAACGCGGACAGGATGCGAGCTCCTCCAACTCGAGCGCAGGGTTCTCGCCCAACTCGGCCGCGATCGCCTGCTCGAGCTCCTCCGAGGAATACTGGAGCACCTTGATCGAGGCGATGAGCTTGGCCGAGATGTTCAGCGTCTGCGACTGCTGCGTCGCCGGAAGCTGCGCCTGTTCGAGATACATCGTACACGTCCGCCTTCAGACGACCGCTCGCGGCCTACATCCGTGCAGCGCGGGGGCGGGTGCCCCGCACGTCTCAGCCGATCCCTAGCTCCCAGCGCGCGTCCTCGGTCATGCGCTCGGGCGTCCAGGGGGGGTCGTAGGTAAGGGTCACGTTGCAGGCCTCGACGCCCGGGACATCTTTCACGCGGCCCTCAACCTCGGCCATCACCTCGGGCCCGACGGGGCAACCGATTGCCGTCAACGTCATCGTGAGATCGACCGACGAGCCTTCGATGCGCACGTTGTAGATGAGCCCCAGGTCAACGATATTCACAGGAATTTCGGGATCATAACATTCGCGTAAGGCATCGAATATGGCATCGCTGGTAATCGGCGTCTCGCCGACGATCTCAACCGGCTGCTGGACATCCGCCATGTCGTCGCTCCCTCATGCATGTGTCTGCGAGCGGGCGTCCGGAACTGATGGGCATACCGCGCTCACTTCCCTCCACTATACTCCCTGAGCCGCGAGGGGTCAAAACGGCCGGTCAAACGAGCGGTGACAGCTACCGCGGCGTGTTCGGGCGCTCCCGGCGGTCCACCGCGTCGAGCGCAGCCATCAGCGCCGGTGTCATGGGGAGTGAGCCCGCGCGCAGCGCTGCCATGGCCGCTGCCCACGAATAGTAGTCGCCGCCGTCGGTCTCGGTCGGGTGGAAGCGAAACGGGCCATCCGATCGCGCGACAAACAGCGCGGTCATCTCGGTTTCGTATGCGGACGAGACGACCTCCTTGCCCACATACTGCAGAGGAACGTCGATGCCCAGCTCTTCGAGCAGCTCGCGACGCGCCGTCGCGAGATAGTCGTCGCCGGCCGCGACGTGGCCGGACGCCGAAGCGCAGTAGTAGCGAGGGAACAGGTCCTTGTGACCGGAGCGACGCTGCAGGAGCACGCGGCCCGCGCTATCGAATACCAGTACCTGCACGCTGCGATGCAGGAGCCTCGGATTCGCGTGCGCCTCGCCGCGGGTGATCCGGCCGATCACCTCATCACGCTCGTTGATGAGGTCGAAGACCTCGGCGGGGTTATCGCCCACCACCTGCTCGAAATCGGCCATAGCATGCCACACTTTCCGCTCGCACCATACTGCGGAAAGTGTAGCATGCAGAGCGGTCCCGACGGCTATCGCATAGACGATCGCACGTACGTACTCTCCGGCGGCGAAGTCGTCGGAGCGCTCCCGCCCGTCCCGCCCGGCATCACCGCAAAGTCGTGGAATACGGCCGAGGTCTTCGACTTGCCGGTGACGAACAGACCAACCTCCGTGTAGCGAAATATCGTCTCGCCAGGCTGCACCAGCGCGGGCGGGGCCGGCGTCGCCGCCGGCGTCGGCGAGCCTTGCGCGGTGGCCTGACCGGCGCCCGACGCCCTCGTGGCGTCGATCGGGCGGGAATCGACTTGCGCCCACGACGTGCTGTCCTGGCTCACCCACCCTGTCACGGTCCCGGCATGGACCGTCAGCTTGAGCCATGTCCCCCCGCCAGCCGCGGGCGGGGCAACGGGCGCCGAGCACTGCGGCGCGTCTGTGCCGTGCGCGACGCACAACTGTACGCGGCCGTCGCCGCCAAGCTGCAACGCCGACCAGCCGGCATCGCTCATCGAAAAGCGGAGGCCGGCTGCGCTGTCGCCAGACTTACCGTCCACCGCGGCGTGAACGGCCACAGTGACATCTGACGACTGGGCGGTTTGCAGCAGCGCGCCGGCGCCGGCATCGGAGGAGTCCAGCCGAGTACCGTCGGCGGCGGTGACGACGCGCTGATTCGTATCGCCAGGGACCCACCGCGCGTCGGCCTCCGGCGCCTTGAGCGCGTCGGAGAACATGCTAGCCTGCGGCACGGCGCCCAGCTCGACCACAGTTCCGGTAGGTTGAGCGCCCGACTGCGATGTCACCTGTGGCACCGTAGCCGGCGATGCCGGAGACGATTGACCACCGGCGGGGGCGGACGCGGCGGGAGCAGAGGCCGCGCCGAGGAACGACAGCGCATCGGTGGTCCCCAGCATCTGGATGCCGCTCGTCCCCGGCACTACCAGCGCGCTCTTGCCGTCGCTGAGCGGCAGCGCCACGCCGGCCGCACCGCCGGGCATGGGCGGAAGGGCGGGGAGATGGTCAGGCGCCTGCGGTTGAGGCTGGGAGCTGGCTGTCGGGAGCAGCGGCATGGCGTAGCGATACACGGCGGAGGTCTCCGAGATGTAGACATTCTCGGAGGTGGCGGCGGTCGCACCTGAGTCGTTCGCGGGCGTCACAACGACTGCCGCGCTCAGAAGGCGCCGCAACGCTCCCTCACCGTCGGCGATCCGCGTCTCCGTCCAGCGCGCGGCAATGTCGGTGCAGCGGAGCCGCCAGAGCGCGCCGGTGGTGTCCAGCGCGAAGATGTCAAGCGGGGCGTCGGACCAGTCGCCGATTCTGCTCTGGCTCAACGCCGGCTCGGTAACCCAGGCGAGGTGCCCGCCGAGACGCACGCCTTTGGGCAGGGCGGACACCGGGCGCGCCGTGGACCAGCCGGGCTGAGTATCGGGGCCGTCTTGCGCCGAGGAGGCGCTCTGCCATTCGCGCTCGTAGAGCAGACCGTCGGCGCCTAGCCCGAGGAGGAGCGGATTGCCGCTGCCGGGAGCGCCCGTCAGGACGAGCGACGGGGCGAACCTGAGGTCGGCGCTGGTCCCCACGGGCATCCACGAGCCCAGGTTCCCCGGCGCGCCAGCGCGCCACCACAAGGAGCCGTCGACGCCCCGTGCCAGCACGGCCATGCCGCCGGCGTACATCGTCGCGGTTGGCGAAGGCGCCAACACGACCCTAACGGGCGCGCCGAGGTCGGACCACGCGACCCCCGAGAGGGATGGATCGGTTCTCGCCCGATATAGGCGCCCGTCCTGGCCGACAGCGAACACATAGCGCGCGCCGCTGGCCAGCGTGACGACCGCGGGATCCTGGCCGGTCGCGAGCGGAGTCGCGGCGGGCGACGCCAGCGCGCGCACAGAGGCGACCGGCGTTCCTTGCGCCGATGCGCTCGATCCGGGGTCGGTCCACACGAGATCGGCCAGTGTTCCGCCGCCCGTGATGACGACCGCGGGCGCCAGCGAGGGAAGGTCGACGGGCGCTTGGGCCGTGGGCGAGCCGTCGGTAGAAGTCGACGAAGGCGCGGCCGTGGGCGTCGCGGTTGGCGCGCGCGTCGGCGTGGGGGCGCGCGTCGGCGTCGGCGTGGGCGCCGGCGCGA
This sequence comes from uncultured Ktedonobacterales bacterium, assembly GCA_964416775.1. Taxonomy (GTDB): domain Bacteria; phylum Chloroflexota; class Ktedonobacteria; order Ktedonobacterales; family JADMIN01; genus CAYQFU01. Next base: position 1,638 of record CAYQFU010000283.1, on the reverse strand, counting down.
TAGCGGGCGCGACAGCGCGGCTCGAGCTAGGGAACGTGCCCGTATTGCGTAACGAGTGGAGCCATCCGTACGTGCCGCGCGAGAGGCCCATGGTGCGCTGCCACCGATAGGTCGGCAAGCTCCTCCCCTGTGCGGTCGAGCCGCTGAGTATCCACCCCGACCCCACACGGGTCAGCGCCAGCGTGTCCGACGGATGGTCGCTGTCGCCCCACTTGACGTTCTGCTCGGCGGTGGTGACCGTGCCGTTGCGCACCGCGGCGACGACGGCGATGTGGCCGTCATGGGCGCCGCTGGCACCGGCAGGCCACGGCTGTCCATTTTGGTCGAGCGATCCCCACACGAGGATGTCGCCTGGCACCGGGGCGTGTGTCGAGCCATTGGGGTACGCGACGAAGTCCGACGGGTGATTGCCCGGCAGCCAGAGATCGGGCGCATTGCCGCCGCTGGCCCTCCCCCAGGCCGCTGGGCTGTCGCCGAACGCCCACGCGGAAAAACGGACGACGAGCTCGGGGCACTGGAATGTCCAGCCAAAGCCGTCGGCGGTGGGCGCCCCGGGGGCACACCCCGTCGCCTTCCAATTCAGCGGCACCCGGTCGCAGCTCACGCTCGACCCCGCCACGAGCGGCGAATTGGTCCCGTTCGAGCAGACATCCACGCCGAACCAGCCGCCGGGAGCGTTGTGTCCGGGCAGAATGGTCCTGCCCCAGCCGGGCCCGTTGATGGCGGTATGGTCCGCAGCAAGAGTCGAGCACGGGGCGTCGGCGCCCGGATAGGCGAATTGCGTCGCGTCCGCGCTCGCCGCGGGGAGGTTGAGGAGGGTAAAGAGGCAGACGCTCAGCGCGAGGCCGAGCGCCGCGGGGACGCGCAAACCGACGTGGAGAAGCGTGCGATGCCATGCGATACGCGTACGCGGGGACGTGTCGGCCAGTTGCTGCATCCCACTCATGTCAGCCACCCTCCATCCCAGCATGCCTGTCCACCGTCAACTCACCCCACGGTCAGGATACGGCAGCATGACGCCAGACTCTGGGCCTGTGTTCCACCTTTCCCTTCACCGGTCGGCGGACCCACATGCGGCTGGCCTACGTCTCCCCTCCTTCGCGCACCGCCACACCGCGCAGGACGAATCGGTTCAGCGCTTCGGCGACGCCGTGCTCCTCGTTCGACGCCGTCACCACATCTGCCGCCTGCCTTGCCGCCGGACCGGCGTTGCCCATCGCAACCCCAAGCCCCGCCGCGCGGAGCATGGAGACGTCGTTGACTCCGTCGCCGATGGCGATCGTCTCCTCCGCCGCGACCCCAAGATAGTTGGCCAGCCAGAGGAGCGCATTCCCCTTCGACGCCGCGGGCGCAAACACGCTCAACTCGGCCGTGCCGTAGTTGCCCCGTTCGAGGAGCTGAACCCCGCACCCAAGCGGCGCTATGGCGGCGGCGGCGCGCTCCAGCGCCCGCAGCAAGCCGAATGCCACAATGCGCAGAGGCTCGGGCTGGCCCTTGCACAGCGCACTTACGGGCAGCTCGACGATCTGGTGCGCGAAATTGGCCAGATAGTGCCCGGCCTGAGATGCCCCCGGCGGCGTTGGTCCGACGAGCAGGCGCTCACCATGGACATCGGCGTGCTGGACGATGGGCTGGAGA
>CAYQFU010000282.1:1267-5897 GCA_964416775.1 uncultured Ktedonobacterales bacterium | reverse complement strand
GGCGCAGCCAGACCTCATCCGCTCCACGACGCTGTTCCATTGGTGGCCACAGCGCTTCCACAAACGACATGTGCCCAAGCGGAAGTAGTATGATATGATCTCCAGCCAAATCAGTGTGCTCCTTCACGCGCGTCGCCGTGCGATAGCTCAGACCGGTCCCAGGTTTCGCATGCCCGCCCGCGGTGCGGCCACCCGACGTCCGCATGGATGCCGTTCGCGGCACTCCATCCAGATCTGGGCCGGGTTGCCTGCACCCTTCACCACACCCGAAAGGACACCCGCGCCGATGGAACGCGTGCAACTGCTGAACTATGCCCTTGATGCTGCTCAGCGCGCGTACGTGCCGTATTCCGGCTTTCGTGTAGGCGCCGCCGTCGTCGTGGCCGGCCCGGATGGCGGCCGCATCGTGACGGGCGCCAACGTCGAGAACGCTTCGTACGGACTCACTCTCTGCGCCGAACGCTCCGCGCTCGCCGCCGCCCTCACGTCAGAGCAGATAGACATCGGCGCGACCGAGGCGCAACGCGCGGCGGGCACCTACGTGCGGCCTCACATCACGCATGTCGCCATCGCCTGCCTCGACGCCCCACCGTATGCTGGTGCCGAGGGGCGCACGCCCTGCGGCGCCTGCCGCCAGTGGCTCGCGGAGCTGGCGCCCGACGCGACATACTACATCGATGGACTGCCCGGCGAGTACCATCTCGACGACCTGCTCCCGCTCGCCTTCCGCCTCGACGTGCCAGCCCAGGGCGAGCCCTGACTGGCCTCACCACGGTTAGCCTTCTCCCGGGCTCGCCGCCTGCCGCAGCGCCTCACGATACGCGACCGCGTACTCGCGATAGCTCTGGGCGCCCGTGCGCACCCGCTCTCGCTCCTGGTCGGTCGTCTGCCGTATGGCGCGCGCCGGCAAGCCCATGGCCAGCATCCCGTCGGGGATGTGATGCCCCTCCGCCACTACCGCGCCCGCGGCCACCATGCAGTCCGACCCCACGGTCGCGTGGGAGAGCACGGTTGCATGCATGCCCACCAGCACGCGGTCACCCAGTCGCGCGCCGTGGACGATGGCACCGTGGCCCAGGCTGCAGTCTTGACCGATGATGCAGGGCTGTCCCGTCTCGATGTGGATCGTGCAGTTGTCCTGCACGTTGCTCCCACGCCCGATGACGACTGGCGCCTCATCGCCGCGGATGACCGCCCCGAACCACACGCTCACGCCAGGCTCGATGGTCACATCTCCCACCACGACCGCCGTCGGTGCCACGAACGCGTCGGCAGCGACGCGCGGCCAGATGCCTTTGTACGGCAGAATGGGCATCCACCAACCTCCTCACTCGCCACTCACGCCTCAGGGCCGCGCCGTCGCGAGCCTTCTCAGTGCGATCCTATCACCCGTCGCCGGTCGCATCCGTAACGACCTCAGGCGGGAAGGGCATCGGCCGCCGCGCTCCCGCATACATCGCCGCCAGACGAGGACTGTAGTCCGCGAGCGCAGGATCGAGCGAATTGATGGTGACGCGCCCCGCCGCGCCAGAGGCATGCACCAGACGCTCGCTACCCAGCGACAGGCCAACGTGGGTGATCGCCCCGCCCTCCGCGAAGAACACCAGATCGCCCGGCCACAGATTGCCTCGCTCCACCAGGTAGAGCACGGCGTGGTATTGCTGGTCAGCATCACGCGGCAACACGTACCCAGCTACCCGATAGCTCAACTGCGCCAACCCGCTGCAGTCGATGCCGGCGGGAGATGTCCCGCCCCAGAGATATGGCGTGCCACAGAGGGAGAGCGCGAAGTCCAGCGCGATCTCGGGACGCGAGCGCGGGAACGGCTCCGCGCTGGACCGCAGTGCGACGTCCTCAGACGCCAGCCAGCCGAGGCGATGGGCAGCCAGCGCCACCTGGATACGCTGGCGCGAGCTCCGTTCCGTCCATCCCACCAGCGGCACCACCGTGCTCACGCATGCCCGGTCGAGCGTCTCATCTCCCGTCGCCGCGGCGTAGATGGGCGTGCTGCGCGCGGTCACCACCGCCGCGCGAGGGCGCCACCGCGCGGGAGCGCCCAGCTGCGCCACCAGCACCCACCCCGTGTAGTCAGGCAGACGCACGCGTGTCCAGCCGTCGCGCTCCTCCTGGCACCAAGCGGGTGTACCCAGATACGCCTGCGTCACCAACTCGGAGCCGGCGTCGGACATCCGTCGCACGTCCGCCAGACCCACCGCGATGGTCGCGCGGCGCTCGGCCACACCGTCACGCCGGCGTCGCGACTCGTGCCGCTCGGGCTCTGGCACCACGCGTAACCCTCTCCGCTTGGCGTCCACCGCTGCCGCTACACCTTTCTGTCTGGCCTCGCCGCCGAACATACCGCGACCGATGACGCGCGCCGCATCGCGAAGACGTGCGGCGCACGCGCGACCCCGACCCGTCCCGCCCCCATCGAGATGACACATCCCCGACGGCGCCAGCGCCGCGCAGGCGTGCGGCAGGAGTATAGCACACCAGCACTCAAGCTCGAGCGCGGCCGGCGCGCGGCTCACCTGTCTCGCGCCGCGCTCGTGGTGTGACGCGGATCCGTGACCGAACTCAGTGCGGGACGAAAAACGCCGCCACGGCCACGATGCCGTAGAAGATGCACAGCTGCAGCCCCTCCAACCAGTTCGACTCGCCATCCAGGCTCACCAGCGCGTAGAGCAGCGCCACAAAGCCGAAAATCACCAGCTCCAATGGCCGGAACACGAAGTCCAGCGGCTTGCGAATGACATCGCTGACGAGTACGAGCAGCGGCGCCACCAGCAGTGACACTTGAATCGCCGAGCCGGCGGTAATCGCCATGGTCGCGTCCATGCGGTCGCGCCGCGCCATGCGCACCGCGCTGGCGTACTCCGCCGCGTTGCCGACCAAGGGCAGCACAATCAGGCCGACGAAGAACGTACTCAACCCCACCTCGTGCGCCACCGGCTCGATGGCGCCCACCAGCACCTGGCTCACCACGGCCGTCAACACGGTCGCGATGACCAGGGCCACTCCCGCCCCCCACGGGGAGCCTTCCACGCGGAGCCACCCAGGCATCCAGCCAAACTTCCGGGCTGCTTTCGGCTGTTCCACCGCCTCGAGCACTTCCTCTGCCATCACCTCCAGCGGAGGCAGCGGTACCTCTTCTGCGACGGTCGGTGGCTGCGCGCGGATGCCGAACACGGCGTATGCTGCGTAGCCGATGTACCCCACGAGCAGCAGGATAGCCACCACCGTGCTCAACGCGTGGATCTGCCCGATCGTCGGCACATCCTGGCCGGCGACGATGCCGCCGCCCACCGTGCCGACCAGCGTCGGAATCACCAGCCCCACGACGGTCAGCGCCAGCAGCGAGGCGTACTGAGCAGCTACCCGTGTGTCGAAGTGTTGCCGGCGGTAGCGCCACCCTCCCAGGAGCATGGACATGCCCAGCACGAAGAGCGAGTTGCCGATGACCGAGCCGGCGATGGACGCGCGCACGACATCGGTCAGCCCGGCGAACAAGGCCGCGAGGCTAATGATCAGCTCGGCCGCGTTGCCAAACGTCGCGTTGAGCAGTCCGCCCAGATACGCGCCCAGATGCCGCGAAATCTCCTCGGTGGACTGCGCGATCAGAGCCGCCAGCGGGATCACGGCCAGGGCCGCGAGCACGAACACCGCCAACGGCGACCAACCGGTCCGCGCCGCCACTAGGGCGAGCGGCAGCGCGATCAGTAGAGCGTAGACCCAGCGGGACATTGGCGTCTCCAGAACACCTGATGATTCCTTCTGTGCGCGCTCAGCCGAGATCCGACGGGTGGCGCCGCAGTCTCGTCCTGGCAGCGTATCACACGAGCGGGTTCCCATCCCACTCCAAGCCGCCGCCGCTCGGCCGGGCGCGACCCATGATGCCACCCCCGACTGTCCGCAACGTATATACTATGACTGGCACCTCAGGCAGAACGCCATATTACACACCCCACCACTTGGAGGACCGCCGTGAGCTACGATCCCAATCAGCCCTACTGGGGCAATCCTCCAGGCGGCTCGCCTCGAGGTGATTCTCCGTCGAACTCGGGCGCGCAGCAGGGCTACGACCCGTACGCGCAGCCACCCACATCGCCTCCGGACCCGGGCCCGTACCAACCACCCGAGGGCAGCTATCCGGGAGGCTATATGCCGCCGCCCACGCCTCCTGGATACGAAGGCGGATATGCTCCGCCGCAGACGGGCAAGACGTACTACCCCGCGTACCCCGGTCCCATGGCGCCCTCCACTAGTGGATGGGCCATCGCCAGTCTGGTCAGCTCGATTGCCTCCTGGGTGGTCCTTCCTTTCATCGCCGCCATCCTGGGCGTGATCTTCGGCCACATGGCGCTCAACGAGATCAGGCAATCCGCCGGACGTCTGGAGGGCCGCGGGATGGCCATCGCCGGTCTGGTCATCGGCTACGTCAATCTCGGGCTGAGCCTGTGCATTGGCAGTGCGCTCATCATTGGCCTGCTCATCGCCGCCTCGAATATGCACTGACCGCCGTCGTCAGCTCGTCGTCCCCTTGGCTGCGGGAAAGCTGCCTTGCGTGGCTCGCCGCATCCAAGGGACGTGGAAGTGCACCGTAACTCATCCCGTACAGACTCACGACGGC
>CAYQFU010000282.1:0-1167 GCA_964416775.1 uncultured Ktedonobacterales bacterium | reverse complement strand
CATGTCCGGCGCCATCGGCTCCTTCAAGTTCAATCCTGCGTCCATCACCATCAAAGTCGGCACGGCCGTCGTCTGGACCAACAGCACCGGAGTCGCCCACACGGCGACCAGCGATCCCAGCTCGGCCGTCTCGTGGGATTCTGGCCTGGTGTCGCCTGGAAGCACGTTCACGTTCACCTTCACCAGACCGGGCACGTACACCTATCACTGCAACGTCCACCCCAGCATGACCGGCACCATCGTCGTCACGTCCTGATGCACCACACGCACGCTGCCTCCTGGGAAGCCGGGTGGTCCCAACGCGTTGCCGAACCAGCCCCCACAGTGCTATACTCGCGCCGCGTAGTATGCGCCCAGGCCCGCCTCGCGGCGAGCTGCCGCGGGCAAGGGCGGGCCGCGTTTTCCCGGGAGGCAGGTGGCGAGCGTCATGCCAGGCGAACAGCAGCAAATCGGCTCGAATGGCGGGGTCGTGGCGCGGGAGCGTCCGGCGGCGCCCGCCCCGCGTGAGCGGCGCCCGCGCGGGCGGCGTGGCCCACTCAGCAGCGCCCGACTCGCCCTCGCGCTGGGCGCGGGCAAGCTGGCCGGCAGCACCGGCCGGCTCCTGCGGGTGGGCGGCGGTACGAGCTTCCCAGGCGTGATCGCTCGACGCATCGATCCGCGGGTGCTGCGCAAGGTGATGGGCTCCACGCGCGCCCGCAAGATTGTCATCTGCGGCAGCAATGGCAAGACCACCACGGCGCGTATGGTCGCCGCGCTGGCGCGCTCCGCCGGCCAGCGCGTCACCCAGAATCGCTCGGGATCGAATCTGCTGCCGGGCGTCACAGCTGTCGCCGTGAACGGCGCCAATCTCATGGGCCGGCTGGAGGCCGACCTGCTCATCTTCGAAATAGACGAAGCCACCATCCGCCACGCCGTGCCCGAGATCGAGCCGGACGCCGTCATCGTCAACAACATCTTCCGCGATCAGCTGGACCGCTACGGTGAGCTTTACTCCGTGGCCGGCGCCATCGAGACGATGATCCGCCAGCTTCCGCCCGAAGCGACGGTGGTCCTGAACGCGGACGATCCACTCGTGGCCAGCTTCGCCCCCGAGGCCGTGGCCCGGCGCATCCACTTCGGCATGCGCACCGACGACGTGGGCACACAGGTCCCCGAGCACGCCGCCGA
>CAYQFU010000281.1:0-5932 GCA_964416775.1 uncultured Ktedonobacterales bacterium | reverse complement strand
GCCCCGTCACCTACAAGGGCATCACCTACGCCATCGGCCAGGCCAACAACGCGCTCCTCTATCCCGGCCTGGGACTGGGAACGATTGTCGCGCGGGCACGCATGGTCAGCGATGGCATGCTCATGGCGGCGTCCCGAGCCGTGGCCAGCATGGTCGACGCCCAGCAGCCCGGGGCGTCCCTCCTGCCCCTTGTGGAGAATCTGCGCGCGGTCTCGGCGACCGTAGCCGTGGAGGTCGCCAGGACGGCGGCGTCCGAAGGGCTGGCGCGTGCGCAGCTCACCGATGTCGTCCAGCAAGTGCAAGACGTCATGTGGCCGCCGGATTATCCGCAGCTGATGATCCCGCAGGAGGCGCAGATATGACGACGGTCCCACGCCAGAGCCAAGGCAGTCCCACCGGGCAAAGGCGGGTCATCACGATGCGCGACCTGCCCATCGGCACCGGGGCGACGGGCGAACGCCTGGAGTCGGACTCCATGGGCACCATCGCCGTTCCGGCCGAGCATTACTGGGGCGCGCAAACCCAGCGCTCGCTCATTCACTTCTCGATCGGCGACGACCACATGCCCAAGGCCGTCTACCACGCCTATGGCTACGTCAAGAAGGCGGCAGCCATTGTCAACGCTGAGGCGGGGAAACTCCCCAAGGACAAAGCGGACGTGATCACCACGGTGGCCCACGAAGTGATCACCGGCCAGCTCGACAGCGAGTTCCCGCTCTACGTGTGGCAGACGGGCTCGGGCACTCAATCGAACATGAACGTGAATGAGGTCATCTCCAACCGCGCCATCCAGCTCGCCGGTGGGACGCTCGGGAGCAAAGACCCGATCCATCCCAACGACGACGTCAACATGTCGCAGTCCTCCAACGATACCTTCCCCACGGCGATGCACATCGCGACCGTGCTGGAATTCACCGACCACCTCATCCCGCACGTCGAGGCGCTGATCCAGGCGATGTGGCAGAAAGCGGTGGCCTGGGTGGATGTGGTCAAGATCGGGCGCACACACCTGGAGGATGCCACCCCGCTGACGGTCGGGCAGGAGTGGTCGGGCTACGTCACTCAGCTGCGCAACGCGCTTGATCTCGTCAAGGCCTCGATGCAGGGTCTCTATCAGCTGGCGGCGGGCGGGACGGCGGTCGGCACCGGCCTCAACACCCTGCCCGACTTCGGCCCGAAGATCGCGGCCGAGATCGCCACGCTCACCGGTCACCCGTTCGTCACCGCGCCCAACAAGTTCGCGGCCCAGGGATCGCTCGACGCCATGGTCAACGCGAGCGCGGCGCTGCGCGCCCTGGCGGTGGCCCTGATGAAGGTCGCCAACGACATCCGCTGGCTGGGCTCGGGACCGCGCGACGGGCTGCACGAGCTGAACGTGCCGGCCAACGAGCCGGGCTCCTCGATCATGCCAGGCAAGGTCAACCCGACCCAGGAAGAGGCCATGGTGATGGTCTGCATCCAGGTCATCGGCGACGACAACGCGGTGGCATTCGCCGGCTCGCAGGGCAACTTCGAGCTCAACGCCATGCGGCCGATCATCATCAACAACGTGCTGCACTCCGCACGCATCCTGGGCGATGCCAGCGAGAAGCTGCGCCAGTACAGCATCGAGGGCTTGACCCTCGACAACGAGCGGATCGCCAAATATGTCAATGACTCGCTGATGCTGGTGACGGCGCTCAGCCCGGTCATCGGATACGATAAGGCCTCGGCCATCGCCCATCGGGCGAACGACGAGGGGACCAGCCTGCGTGATGCCGCCATCAAGAGCGGCGCCATCAGCGCCGAGGACTTCGACAAGATCGTCGTCCCCGCGCACATGGTCGGCAACCCGCACCAGGATCTTGGTCTCCCGGCTGGCACGAACTAACGCCATCGGAGGTGTGAGCGAGAGACTCTCTCCAACCCCAGAACCAGGGTGGGCAGGAGACGCAGGGACTGCTCCAATGCCAATGGGATCGCGGTCGCCGGCGATCTCCCGCTCCCTATTGGGCAGACTCTCGCCAATGGCCCCCCCTCAGTGGTCGTTTTCGTGTGCAGTTGCTGCCATGCGGACCAGTCGCGCCGCGAGGTCGCGCTGAAGCAGCCGCAGAAAACGGAAACGTGATGACAACGTCCTCATCTCCCCCGACGAGTCGTCGCACCTCACAACCCGTTCGCACTGCTGTCGTCCAGAGCGTTGCGCTGGCAATCGCGTGCCTGGTCAGCTACGAGCTCATCACGCAGCTCCTTGCTCACGTGTACTCCCTGTCCGCCTCCGACGATCGTCTTGGAGGGATGTGGGCCGTGATCGCCACCATATTCGTCTACCGCTTCTGCTATGAGGAGAGCGTAGCGGCCGCGGTCTCGCGCATGGCGGCGACCCTGGTAAGCTTCGTCCTCTGCCTGGTCTACCTCTCGTTCCTGCCGTTCCATGTCTGGGGCATGGCAGCCCTGATCGGCGTCGGTGCTCCCGTCATGACCCTCGTGGGCCGGCCCCAGGACGCCATCACGGCGGGCATCACCACGACGGTCGTGATAGTCGTCGCTGCGATAAGCCCACACAACGCCTGGGAACAACCCATCTTGCGCCTGGTTGATACCATGGCTGGAGTTGCCGTCGGCGTCGCGGCAGCCTGGATCGGCCTGCACGCGACGGATTTGCGTCGGTGGGCGCTCTCATCGTGACAGTGACCTGTTGTGCTGGACACATGGTCCTCTCTCGGGCCGTGATCCTCCATGTCGTCAGCCTTCATGTGTGTCCTGGTGCCGGTGCGCATCGTCTCGCTCGGTGTGTGGAACGCTCCCTCGCTGGAGGGACTACCAGAGCACAGTGCCTTCCACAGTGCCGTCCCCGACTCCACTGAGGAGCTCGTCAGCAGGTGGGGGCAGTGAGCTGTAGGCGTTCCCTCCATCTGTTTCCATCTGTTGGTTGCCCCGAGATGAAGCGGATGTCCTTGTGGGGAGGATGGGGGAGCACGAAGCCGCCGTTGTTGTGTGAGGGGCCCATCCAACACCATGCAGAGAGAGGTGACGTACGATGCCAACCGGGCAACAGGTCACCGATGAAACAGACGGTGTCACGAACGTGGCCGCTCAACTTCGTCTGCTGCTTGTCATGCCGCTGACCGTTTTCGCCATCCCGACGGGTCTGGCTGGGTTAGCAGACGCGTGGCGGCTGGCCGGCGAGCTCGACCACCTGCCGGCTTCAATTGGGGATGCTCTCTATGTGGGCGCGGCTGCGGTCTACCTGCTCTTGCTCGTCGCGTTTGCGATGAAGGCGGTGCTCAAGCCGCACGCGCTGCTGGCCGATCTTACGGATCCCGGGCTTGGCCCTTTCTCCTCCCTCCTACCCATCAGCGGGATGCTGCTTGCGCTCGGTCTACAGCCCTACGCCTCGCTGCTTGCCCAGGTGCTGTTCCTCATGTTTTTCATCGCCACCGTCCTGCTAGGTGGCTGGATGACCGGTCAGTGGATCGTCGCCAGACTGGATGCCGAGACCTTTCATCCCGGCTACCACTTGCCCACCGTCGCGGGCTGCCTGGTGGGCGCCGGGGGGGCAGGACAATTCGGTTGGATTGGGCTGGGATGGATGAGTTTTGGCATCGGGATCATCAGTTGGCTCGTGCTCGAATCGACCATTTTGAGTCGGCTGTTCTTCCGGCCCAGCCTCCCGCCGGGGCTCGTGCCGACCCTCGCGATCGAAGTGGCCCCACCAGCGGTGGCTGGCAACGCCTACTTTGCCCTGACGGGGGGAAGAAGTGACGTCGTCGCCTACGTGCTGGCCGGCTATGCCGTCCTGATGGTGCTGGTGCAGGTACGGCTGGCTCCGCTCTACTGGAAAACGCCGTTTGCTCTCAGCTTCTGGGCGTTCGCCTTTTCGTATGCTGTGGTCGCCGCCAACGCGATGCGCTGGATTGCATTCGAGCACCCCACGGACGGAATCGTCCTGGGCTCCGTGCTGCTTGCAGCCATTACCGTCTTGATTGGTGGCATTGCTGCTCGCTCACTCATCGCCCTGCGACAGGGCACGTTCCTGCCTGCGTCCTGAGCGTTGCAGGCACGAGGCCGTCTGGATGAGCTCATACACGCTGCCACCGGAGGCGGAGCGCGAAGGATGCGAGTGCGCGGAGGGCATGGCAGACGTCCCCTTGCGGCCAAGGGCCGTCTGGACACCGATCCGGACAGCGCACCGAATATTGCCAGCATGGTCCGAGTAGGTGTGCTAGAATGTTGGTGCACCACGCCCAACGGGGGGTCGGTGCGCGTGAGCGCTGGCGCACACACGGAGCCGCGATGGCCGAAGCGCGCGGTCTCGTCGAAGGGGGCGCCATGGCAACGCACCACCAGGGCACCTTCGCGGCCCTGCTCCAACGCTATCGGGCGGCCGCCGGGCTCACCCAGGCGCAGCTCGCCGCTCGCGCCCGGCTCAGCGCCGACACGGTCGCCGCGCTGGAGCGCGGCCGGCGGCGCACCCCGCGCGCCGCTACCGTGCAGCAGCTCGCCGAGGGGCTGGAGCTACCTGGCGCAGACCGCGAGGCGTTGCTCGCGGCCGCGACAAGGCGGCCGCCAAGGTCCACATCCGCTCCACTCGCTCCGGCCGCCGGCGAGCGGACCCACACCCCGCGGACTTCGCCCTTGACCGCGCGGGCCACGCTGTCGGCGACTGCCGCCCAGCCAACCCCGCTGCTCGGCCGTGCGGACGAGCTGGAGACGATCTGCCAGCGCCTGGCGGACGAGGGGGGGCGCTTGCTCACGCTCTCCGGCCCGGCCGGGGTGGGCAAGACGCGCCTGGCCCTGGCGGCCGCTGCCCAGCTCACCGACCGCTTCCCCGACGGCGTCACGCTGGTCGACCTCGCCCCGATCCGCGAGCCGTCCATGGTGCTGAACGCGATCGGCCGCGCGCTCGGCCTGATTGACACTGGTGTTCCCCCCTTGCCAGAGCGGCTGCGGGCCCACCTGCGCCAGCGGACTATGCTGTTGGTGCTGGACAACTTCGAGCAGGTGCTGCCGGCCGCTGCCTCGATCGCCGACCTCCTGGCGAGCTGTCCCGGGCTGGCGCTGCTGGTGACCAGCCGCGTGCCGCTGCAGCTGCGCTGGGAGCAGGTGCTGCGCGTCGCGCCGCTGGCGGTGCCGGACCTGAGCGTCGCGCTGCCGCCCCCAGACGAGCTGGCCAACATTCCCTCAGTGGCGCTGTTCGTCGAGCGGGCGCAGGCGCGGCGGGCGAGCTTCGCCGTCACCGAGAAGCAGGCGCCGCTCGTGGCCCAGCTGGCGGTGCAGCTGGATGGGCTGCCGCTGGCGCTGGAGCTGGCGGCGGCGCGCCTGGATGCCCTATCCCTGCCGACCATCGCCCAGCGGCTGGAGGACCGCCTGCGCCTCTTGCGCTGGGAGGCGCCAGACCTCCCCGTGCGGCAGCAGAGCCTGGAGGCGGCGGTCGGCTGGAGCTACGAGTTGCTGAGCAAACCCGAGCGGCGCCTGTTCCGCTGTCTGGGGGTGTTCGCCGACCGGGTCGCCCTCGACGCCATTGCCGCCGTCGCCGCGGTGGTGGGGGTGACAGGGGTGGCAGGGGTGGCAGGCGCGAGGGACGGGGCAGAGGAGGGGGGTGAAGGGGATGAGGGAGATGAGGGAGACGAGGGACGCACGCTGGAGGGGCTGGTGTCACTCGCGGAGAACAGCCTGGTTCTGACGAGACGACCAGACGAGGAGAACGACCAGGAGGACGGCTACCCCGAGCCGGCCTTCGGCATGCTGGAGACGGTGCGCGAGTATGCCTGGGAACAGCTCGAGCGACTGGGGGAATTGCCCGACGCCCGCCGTGCGCACGCCCACTACTTCCTGGCGCTGGCGCAGCGTGCCGATCACGAGCTGCGCGGGCACGCTCAGCGTGCCTGGTACTTGCGGCTGGAGCGCGAGCACGACAACCTGCGCGCGGCGCTGCGCTGGCTGCTCGACC
>CAYQFU010000280.1:0-5995 GCA_964416775.1 uncultured Ktedonobacterales bacterium | reverse complement strand
TGGCAATGCGCCCGCCCGGCACACCTGGCGGCACGGCTGCGCCCGTGCGCTCGAGCTGTCCCATCCGCGCGCCTATGACGCGAGCGACGCCATCGTCTCCACACCCGGCGGGATCGGCAGGGTGACCTGTGCGGGCAGCTCCGCCTCCAGCAGATCGGCGAGCAGCGCGCGCCAATCGCCCACGCGAATGCAGTAGCGCGTGGACACCCGATTGTACGGCGCATCCAGCAGATAGCTCCGCACACCCGCGACCCCCAGGGCCTCGGCCGTCGCGTGGTTGTCTTCCACGAAGGCCACGCAGCCCAGCTGGCGCGCCAAATCCACCTTATCGAGACTATGCTCGACACAGTGGATCTCCTCGACGCAATCGGCGACTCCATGACGAGCCAGCCAGCGACGCGTCGCGTTGCGCACACACACCGGCCGCGCGGTAATCACGTGCGGACGATAGCCAGCGGCGCGCAAGTGGCGCAGCGCATCGGCCATGTGGGGAATCGGTGCCAGACGTCCCGCGAACGCTGGATCAGCGCTGAGCCGCAGGCACAGCTCTGTCGTCTCGCGGGTGACGCGAGGCCAATCATACACTTGCAAGTCTTCATACCGCGCCGGAATGTGCGCCGGGAAATGCTTGCGCAGCACCTGCCACAACAGGCGGTCCGAAGCAAGCACTCCATCACAATCCACGCCTACAATCGCGCCGGCTTGACGCGGAGCGCCCGGCTGCACTGCCACGGCTCCCGCCTTCCTCCATCCACCATCCATCTTCGCCATACTCGGTTGCTCTCGCGCATCGCCCCCGTTGGGGCACGTGCCCCGTCCTTGAGACGGAGCGAACTGACGCGCGCCTTTCTTCTCCTACTGCCGCGCGGCGCTTGCCGCGCGGTGCCCACGCCATTGTGGGCAACACCATGCTAAACAAAAAACGTGCCGCCACGCTCACCCGATGGGCCAACATCATATCACGGGATGCAACCTGCAAGTAGCTCTCTGCTGTGCCACTCTGGTGTGAGCTGGCGCGTGCCTCGCCGCTCGCCGCTCGCGCGCCTCCGCGAGCGCGGATCGCGGCGCATGCCGGCAACACCTCGTCCTGTCGCGTGTGCGATGGCGCCGCATGCTGCGTGCGGCCTCAATGTCACGTGTTGTTACGTGTCGTCGTGCACAGACACATACGACCCACGACCAGTGAGGTTGCGGCAGGCCTCATCCCAGATCTGGATGATCGGCCGCGCATCGTAACGGCGCATCGATATGCGCCCGCCGCCCGGTGGACGCCTGCCCCTTGCGCAGAGACGCCCACCGGCCGGTGTAGGGGCGCATGGATATGCGCCCGCCGCTCGGTGGACGCCCGGCGCTTGTGTAGGGGCGTCCGGTGGACGCCCGGCCGGTGGACGCCCGGCCGGTGGACGACGCAACGGTTCGACCAGACTCCGTATCAGAGCACGAGCGCATCGCGGGTGCGGCCAGTCACGAGCAGCGCGAACTGGTACATCGCGAACAGCTCAATTCCAAACGGCAGGTAGCCCAGATAGCCCGGCAGCGGCATCGCGAAGAGATGGGGAGCCCCGTCGACCATCGGTACCGTGTAGTACCAGCCTGGCAGCGCCCGGGAGTTCCACATCTCCCAGAAGAAGCCGCAGCACAGTGCCGCCAGTGGCAGCGTCACCAGGAAGCGCCAGTCCCCGGCCAGCAGGTGCCCAAAGGCCGATTTACGCCCGGCCAGATTGTTGAGCGGGTCCAGCAAGAAGATGAGGCAGAGCCAGATCATTCCGAAGGCCACGATGGGAAACTGAAAGGGCAGCCAGAGCAGCACCAGCCCCAGCGCCACCAGTCCGACCGCGGCCCACCGGGGCAGCCGGGGACCAACGTCTGGGGGGCGCAGCCGCGGCCGCAGCGGCTCAAAGCTGGCCAGCAGCTCGGCGATCTCCATCACCGCCGGCAGTACGGTGCTGAAGTCCAATGACGTGATGACGATGTACCCGAGAATGGAGTACGCGTGATCCAGCCGGTAGTGCCAGTTCTGGACGGGGAGGTTGAGCGCTTCGAAGATCCACCAGAACGGCGAGGAGTAGACAAAGAGCATCACGAAGCGCCCCAGCCCGCGGCGCAAAGGCGAAGTGCCGGTGCGAGCGACGTTGAGTCCGTCCAGCAGCAGAATGAAGCCGAGCCAAATGAAGAAAAACGTGTACGCCCAGGGTCCTATACGGGCCCACGAGGACGTCCATGCCAGGATGTTGAGAGCCGCGCCTGCGTAAGCATACGCTGGAATGCGACGAACGAACGTGACCAGAGCAACGGGAACGGAGGGCGTCCGGGGCGCGCGTGCCTGCGCATCCGACGTGGTCTTGATGGCCATCAGGCGAACAGTCTCTTCCTCATGTCGTGTACGGCGGTTTGTGCATCGCTGCCCAGGAATAGACCACAAATCGCACTGGCCAGGCCAGAGTCGGCCACAAACGCCTGGCCGCCAAAGCCGAAGAGCGGTTGAGGCTGCGGCAGCGCGGCCAGCCGCTCTCCAACCCCGACGAGCGCCTCAGCATGTGGCCGCAGTGTCGCGGAGAGCAGGATAGCTCTCGGGTGCACTGCCGTCACGGTCTCGACCAGGCCGTCGATCTCAATTGTCTGTCCCAGATAGGCAACGCGCAGCCCCGCTCGACGCAAGAACAGCGCCAGCATGAGCGCGCCCAGCTCATGAAGCTCTCCTGGGGCGCAACCCACCAGCACCAGCGGCCCGCTGTCCGGCCCACCCGTGCTGCGAAAAATGCTGTCGAGCTGTGCACGGATGACACTAGACGCGAAGTGCTCGACGGCCACAGTGACCTCTGCGTCGGCCCATAACCGGCCCAGGTCCACCATCACGGGGGTCAGCAACTGCTGGCAAACGTCCTCGACCGGATACACCGCCATTGTCTGCGCGATCGTGCGCTGCGCCGCGAATTCATCCAGGCTGGCCAGCTGATGCAGCAGAGTGGCGCGCAGCTCCTCCATCGAATAGCGCCCCACAGTGGGCTGAGCCACGACTGCCACGCTACTCCCAGACACATGACCATTGCCGTGCGGCTCGATCTGGGCGGTTCGCGCGGCTCGGCGGCGCGCGCGCCGAACAGGCTCCAGCGACCTCAGCAAAGCTATTGCCTGGCTGATCGTCATGCCCGATTGTACGCGCTCGCGCAGCCAGCTCACTGTGATAATGTCGCGCTCGGAGTACAGGCGATAGTCGTTGTCGCCGCGACGAGGGCTCAGGATGCCGTAGCGCCGTTCCCAGGCGCGCAGAGTGGGAGCGGGCACTCCAGTCTGGTGCACGACAGCCTTCGTATTGAACAGTGGTAGGTCCGAATAGCCTTCCAGCGAAGGCGGCTGGACATGTGGCTCCTGTCCGCGCATTGGCGGCCCTCCACTTCAAGCTCTCGCTCGTGCACCTCCGCCCGCGCTACGTGTGCATTGTGTATAGTTTGCATCATAACATTTCGCGAGCAGTCTGTCCATATTCTATTAATCGTGCGGAGATACAGTGCGAGCCGGCGACGATTTATACCGACAGGTCAATAATGCCTATCTCAGCTCGAAGACCCGGGGAGAGCACCATATGGACTTACGTCCAGAGACCGCATACCTGATAGCGACCACCTGATCCTGCCATGGCCAAACACGCTCTCACGCAGAAAACGGCGAGCGCCTCCTTCGTCCGCGTCACGCGGACCCGGCGCGACACTGAGCAATGGCCCCCGCGTCCCCCACGGCGTCAGTTCCGCGGGGGGACGCGAGGGCCAATCTCCCAGGCCGCCAGTCCAATCAATGGCTCATCGACAGATCATAGGTCGCCTGTAGCTGCGCGTCATTCCACACCAGCGTGAAGAGCGCCGCGGAGGCCTGGCGCGTGGGATCGAGCGTAGCGGAAGAGAGGAACGGGCTAAGCATTCGCGGCATGCTGGACATGTCCACAAATGCCGTCAACGCTCCCCCTGCCGGAGCTGCCGCCACGAGCTGATGGAATGTGCCGCTCTGCGTGAGGTTGGCATGGTTCCCATTCGCGGTCTCGATGATGTCGGTAAGAGCCGACGTGCTGCTCGCCATCACCAGCGTGCCGTGCACAGTCGCCGCCACCGCGACGGGCGATGTCGACGCCGGCGTGATCACGTTGCCGACCATAGTTGGCCCGGTCGTAGCCAGACCCCCTGCCGTCGGAATCAACCCGGTACGCATGCCTGGGGATGCGGAGTTGCCATAATAGGCGGTCGCGGCCACGCCATCTACTGTAGTCGCCTTACTCGTCCACTGGTTGTGCGCCGCGACGGACGTCAACAGCGCGTGCGCCGCGGCTGCATCCGGCGCGCGCAGCAGCAGACCTCCTGAAGTGCTTGCAGGGCTCGACGCCGCGGACGCGCCCGGCAGGACGAAGAACGCCGCCGGCTCACGCACCGCTGGGTCAGTCGTCGCCACTCCCAGTTGAGCCTGCAGGGGATCCGCTTGCGCCGTACTCTGGCCAGTGGGATTCACGAGCGCCGAAAAGTCGCTAATCAGCAGGCCAGCATTGGCCGCGCCGACATACGCCACGGCGTTAGACGGCACCATCGAGGCGAGGCTCGTGGTGTCGCCGGAAAGCGCATCTTGCGGCACCCCACTGCGCGCGGGCTTGAAGGTCACTTGCCAGCGCAATCCTGTGCTGGTCCAGAGCAGCGCGCCAGCTGCCGTCGGGTAGGTTCCCACGAACGGCAGGTTCACCGTGCTGCCGCCGGCGCTGAGGGGATCGGTCACGGCGCGCAGACCGAGATACATCGTGCCGAAGCGATTGGCCGGCAGATCGCCGATGGCCTTCTGAAAGTCGGAGCTGCCCGCGAGCGTGTTACCGTGGCCGTTGGCGCGATCGATCACGCTGTGGGCCGCGTCAACCGTGCTGCCGAAAATAACCAGCCCCGAGCCGGTAGCGACCGTTCCTGAAGGCGACCCACTTCCGCCGCCGGTATGGAGCGTATAACCACCATAGCTCGACTGAGTGAATGTCGCGCCCTTCTGCTCCTGGAAAGCCAGCGCCTTATCCACCGTCCGTTGCGCCGCTCCATCGTCACGTGATTGGAGAAGGACTACCGCCCCTACGGGCAGCGAGCCTATTCCTCCGGTTCCGCCCGTGCCACCGACCTGGCCGGGGATAACGGCGAACGTCACCAGCCGCCCCACCCATGGAGCCACATCCGTCTGCCAGTTCAGGCCCGTGGCCGCCTGGAGCGTGTCAGTGCCTCCCGTTTGCTTCGCTATCTGGCCGGCGGCCAGCTGGTGACTGGTGGCCGCCGCGGCTACCAGATCAACCGAGGCATAGAACACCGTCGTATCGGGCAGATAGCGCGCTGACGTGACCTGGTTTCCGGGACTGAGAAACGCGGCGAACACCCAGTAGGCTCCAGCGCTCAACACAGCCACCAGGCACAGTGCGGCGATGCCAGCAATGAGCCCACGCTTCCGGTGGCGCGTGGGCGGCCGTGCTACCGGCGTCGCCGCGAGGGCGGCCATACCCGTAGGCACGGCGGGAATCGTAGCGGACCACTCGCCTACCGCGGTAGGACGACTCGCGCCAGGCCACGTCTGCATCATCGGCGTAGTGGCGTCTGCCGGCAATGCAGCGGATTGCGGCACCAGCTGGGCACTCGCGGCATTCGCGGATTCAGGCGCCGTGGCCAACGCCCGCCCACAGCTCCCACAAAAGGCCGCCCCTACGCCCACCGGCATCCCACAGCTCGGACAATGCTGCGGCGACCACGGTCCCGTATCGCTCCCAGCGCTCATGCGCTCCTCCTACTCTCATCCATCCGCACGACGAGTGCGCACCGCAAGCACGCCGCTTCCCGCCATGCATCGAGGGACCGTGTAGAGTATATCCCAAGCATGCGCGCATAGGAAGAGGGCAAGAGGATGAGTGCGCGCCAGCGACCCGCCCCACATGCGGCGCGCACCCCATCACGCCCCCACTACCCCTCAGCGCCCACATGGTTCGTATCCTCGCCCC
>CAYQFU010000279.1:0-6023 GCA_964416775.1 uncultured Ktedonobacterales bacterium | reverse complement strand
GGCTCGCTGCTCACCACGCGCCACAAGCACCCCGAGCGCATGATGCACGAGGTCGAGCGTGGGCTCGATCTGGTCGCGAGTATCGGACTGGGGACCGACGAACGCGACCTCGTGCTGGCCGTGCCGGAGCCGGCGCGCCAGGAATTGGCCACCCATCCCGAGCTTCGCTCACTGTGGAGGACGCTTGACCGTGCCAACCAAAGCGGTGGCAGGCGTGGAGAGAGGATGCCTCTCGTCGTCGTGCATGCGGGGTGCAGCATGCCCGCGCGCACCTACCCGTGGGACCAGTACGTCGAGGTGGTGAATCAGCTGGTCGAGCGCATGGGCGCCATGGTGGCGCTTACCGGCGCCGACGACGAGCGGGAGCTGGTGGAGCGCGTGACGGCGCACCTGCGGCCGCAGGTGCGCCGCGCCGCCTGGCCGGTGGCAGGCCGGCTTTCGTTCCCTGGACTCTGCGCGCTAATCGAGGCGGCGGACCTGACCATCACGAATAACACCGGCCCCATGCATATCGCCGCGGCCGTCAAGACGCCGGTCATCGCGCTCTTCGCGCTGACCAACCCGCCCGAACAGTGGGGACCGTGGCAGGTGCCGCACCGGCAGCTCTATCACGACGTGCCCTGCCGACTGTGCTACAGCCGCGTGTGCCCCTATGGCCACGAGTGCCTGCGGTTGGTGACGCCGGCGATGGTGGTCGCGGCGGCCCGCGACCTGCTGGTAGACGCAGTCTGCGTTGCGCGGGGCGGCGGAGCCGGACGCGACGATGCATCTGATACCGCCGCGCCCGCGCGAGCGATACGCCCAATTGTGGGAGGCGGCGAATGAGCGCTCAACCGTCGCGCTGGCCGGCGCCGCCGCCTCACCCAGTGCGGCGCATCGCCATCATCCGCGCGCTGTACCTTGGCGACATGCTGCTCGCCGTGCCGGCGCTGCGGGCGCTGCGGGCCGGCTTTCCTGACGCCGAGATCACACTGATCGGCTTGCCCTGGGCGCACTCGTTCGTGCGGCGCTATCCCCGCTATCTCGACCGCTTCGTGCCCTTCGCGGGGTACCCTGGCATCGGCGAGGTGGCGGTAGTGCCAGCGCGCACGCTGCACTTCCTGCGCGAGCAGCGCGCGCATGCCTACGATCTCGTGGTGCAGATGCACGGCAGCGGGCGCGCAAGCACGCCGCTGGCGCTGTCACTCCACGGCCGTGTCACGGCCGGATACTACGAGGGAGCGCGTCCGCGCGGCCTGGCATGCGGCGCACCGTATCCGAACCATCTGCCGGAGGTGCTGCGTAACCTTGAGCTCGCGCGCCTCTTGGGCTGCCAGGATATCTCGCCCGAGCTCGAATTTCCGCTCGACGAGGCTGACCGTGTCGAGGCCGCGGCGCTGCTGCGTCCCTTGATGCCAGGACAGCGCCCCTGGATCGGCGTGCACCCGGGAGCACGCGCATCGGTCCGGCGCTGGCCGGCGGAGCGCTTCGCACACGCGGCCGACGCACTGGCCCGCCGCACTGGCGGGCGTGTCGTGATCACGAGCGGCCCGGACGAAAGGGAAACGGCGGACGAGGTGGCGTGCCGCATGGAGACGCCCGCGCTCAACCTGGCCGGACGCACCAGCCTCGGCGGACTGGCGGCGGTGATCGCCGCGCTGGACCTCTTCGTCGGCAACGACACCGGGCCGGTGCACCTGGCGGAAGCCGTCGGCACGCCCAGCGTGAGCATCTTCGGGCCAGCCGACCACACGCGCTGGGCATCCCTCGACCTGGCACGGCATCCGATCGTACGCGAGCCCGTCGGCTGCAATCCCTGCGCATACCGCGAATGTCCCATCGATCACCGCTGCCTGCGCCGCATCGAGCCGGAACGCGTGCTCGCGGCGGCGGAAGCGCTGCTGGCGAAGGGAGGTGTGGCGTGCGCCGGCTGAACATCCTCATCTGGCATATCCACGGTAGTTATCTCAATTCGCTCGCTCGCATCGAGCACGACTGGTACCTCCCGGTCAAGCCGGGTCGCCCCGAGGGCTACGGTGGGCGCGGGCCCACCTTCGACCTGCCCGCATGGGTGCACGAGGTACCGGCCGACGAGGCGCGCCATCTCGAGCTGGATCTCATCATCCATCAGACGCCGAAGAACTACTTCGCGGACCAGCACGAGATCCTGAGCGCGGAGCAGCGCCGGCTGCCCCAGATCTATCTCGAGCACAACACCCCGCGGCCGCATCCCGTGGACACGCGCCACCCGGTGGACGATCCCAACGTGCTGCTCGTCCACGTCACGCACTTCAACAGGCTGATGTGGGACAGCGGCCAAACGCCGACCACCGTGATCGAGCACAGCGTCGCCATCGACCCGCAGGCGCGCTATTGCGGCCGGCTGGAGCGCGGCATTACGGTCGTCAATGGGATGCGGAAGCGGCCCCGCATCGCGGGATACGACGTCTTTCTGCGCGCGCGCGACGCCGTGCCGCTGGATGCGGCCGGGATGGAGACGGACGCGCTGGGCGGGCTGGGCGACGTGCCCTATCGCGATCTGCACCGGCGCATGGCCGAGTATCGCTTCTTGTTCAGCCCATTTCGCTACACCAGTCTGCCGCTGGCGGTCGTGGAGGCGATGACGCTGGGCATGCCCGTCGTGGCACTTGCCACCACCGAGCTGCCTACGGTCATCACCAGCGGCGAAACGGGCTATGTCTCATGCGACGTGGACTGGCTCATCGCGCGCATGCGCGGACTGCTTGCCGATCCGGCGGAGGCGCGCCGGCTGGGCGAGAACGCGCGAGAGATGGCGCGCGAGCGCTTTGGCCTGGATCGGTTCATCCGCGACTGGAACGCGGCCTTCGCCCGCGTCCTGGGCAGCCGCGCGGACGCATCGAGCTATGTCCCCGCCCGCTGGTGAGAGGATGCACTAGTATGGAACGCACACGCAGGATCGCGTTCTTGAGCGAGCACGCCAGCCCACTTGCGCTGCTGGGCAGTGAAGATGCCGGCGGCCAGAACGTCTACGTGGACGAGTTGAGCCGCAACCTGGCGCGCCGCGGCTATCTCGTGGACGTATTTACCCGACGTGACAATGCGCTCGCGCCGGAGATCGTCGAGTGGGCGCCAGGCGTGCGGGTGGTGCACCTGCGGGCGGGCCCGCCTGCCTTCCTCCTGAAGGACGACCTGTGGCCGTACATGCCGGAATTCCGCGATGCCTTTCTGCGCTTCGCCACTCGCCAGGCGTTGCGATACGATCTGATCCACGGCAATTTCTGGATGTCCGGGTGGGTGGCTACCGAGCTGCGCCGCCGGCTCAACGTGCCCGTGGTGCAGATCTTCCACGCCATGGGCAAGGCCAAGCAGCGACACCAGGGCGCCAGCGACACCAGCCCCGGCGGCCGCGTCGAGGTGGAGCTGGGCGTCGTACGCGCGGTGGACCGCCTGATTGCGCAGTGCCCGAGCGAGCGTGACGAGCTGACCATCGACTACGGCGCGGACCCGAGCAAAGTCGTGGTGATTCCATCGGCCGTCAACTGCGATATCTTCCGGCCGGTGCCACGCGAGGAAGCACGCCGCCGCATCGGCCTGGACCCCGATGGTCTGGTCGTCGTGTACGTCGGACGTATGCTGCCGCGCAAAGACGTGCGCAATGTCGTGCGCGCGCTGGCCACACTGCACGACTGGTCCGGCGCGGGCGGACAGCCGCCGCTGCCTCCGGTGACGCTGCTGCTCGTTGGGGGCGAGTCGTATGAGCCCGACCCGGTCGCGACTCCCGAGATCGGCGCGCTGCAAGCGCTCGCCGCGGAGCTGGGGGTGGCCCACTGCGTGCGATGCGTGGGCAAGCGCCAGCGCGACGAGCTGCGCGAGTACTACAGCGCCGGTGATGTCGCCGTCACCACGCCGTGGTACGAGCCGTTCGGCCTGACACCGCTCGAAGGGATGGCCTGTGGACGCCCGGTCATCGGCTCCGCCGTTGGCGGCATCACGTTCACCATCCAGGACGGCGTGACGGGCTACCTTGTGCCGCCACGCGATCCCCAGGCGCTGGCGGCGCGCCTCCGTGAGCTCCTGGTCGACCCGCAGCGCCGCGCGCGCATGGGTCGCGCAGCCCGCGCGCGGGTCGAGCGCGCGTTCACCTGGCCCACCGTCGCGGCGCGGACCGCCGCGTTATACGAATCGCTGCTCGCATCCGGTCGCCGCGCGGCGATGGCACGTGGGCACGCGCGGGCTGACATATCCTCTGGGCGGGCGGACGACCACGAACACGAATACGTGGGAGCGTGAGCCATGTCG
Source organism: uncultured Ktedonobacterales bacterium (assembly GCA_964416775.1). Taxonomy (GTDB): domain Bacteria; phylum Chloroflexota; class Ktedonobacteria; order Ktedonobacterales; family JADMIN01; genus CAYQFU01. The sequence goes on along the minus strand of CAYQFU010000279.1, from coordinate 1,763 downwards.
CTGGTGGACGTGCTCATTCCGACCTACGCGCGCATGACGGGCCTGGCTGTGGTGCTCACCAGCCTGCTCGGCCAGACCTTCCGCGACTTCGATGTGATCATCTCCGACCAGACACCCGACGATGCGACGTATCTCGACAGCATCGAGATTGACACGCTCGTGCGGGCGCTGGAGTGGCATGGGCACCGCGTGGCGCGACACCATCACGTGCCGCGCCGCGGCATGGCCGAGCAGCGCAACTTTCTACTGGCGCAGAGTCGCGCGCCCTACGTCCACTATCTGGACGACGACGTGCTGCTCGATCCCCCGGTGATGCAGCGCATGTTGGACGTGCTGCGCGCGGAAGGCTGCGGCTTCGTCGGCTGCCCCGCCACGGGACTGAGCTATCTCGACGATGTGCGACCGCACCAGCTGCGCCACTTCGAGCTGTGGGACGGCCCCGTCACGCCCGAGCCATTCGCGCCCGATGCCATCCCCTGGGAGCGCCATCAGGTCAACAATGCGGCGAACCCGCTGCATCTGGAGCGCCGCCACGCGCGGGACGACGCCGTGGTGCGCTACAAGGTGGCCTGGGTCGGCGGCGCCAACGTCCTCTATGACCGCGCCAAGCTGCTCAGCGTGGGCGGTTTCTCCTGGTGGGAGCGGCTGCCGCCGCAGCACGCCGGCGAGGAGGTGGTCGTGCAGTTTTTGCTCATCCGCCGGTATGGCGGGTGCGGCCTGCTGCCCAGCGGCACCTATCACCTGGGACTGCCGACCAACGTGGCCGACCGCGGCCGCAACGCGACCGAGCTCTTCGCGGCCCTGTTAGAGGAGTATGACGGGCTGCGCCCGCCCACGGCCGATTCGCGGCCGGATTGGCTGTCCGCGCGGGGCGAGTAGTGTAACGAGTCCGAGCCGGTTGATGGAAGGAGCATGCTGTGGGAAACGAGACGATGCGCGAGAAGGTGGTGCTGATTACGGGCGCCGGCAGCGGGCTTGGCGAAGCGACAGCGCACGCGTTCGCGGCGGAGGGCTGCGCCGTCGCATGCCTGGACATGAACGGCGGGGCAGCAGAGCGCGTGCGCGTGGAGCTGGCTCGGGGCGGTGGGCGCGCGCTTGCGCTGCCGTGTGACGTGAGCGACGCACACGCCGTGTTCGATGCGGTGGAGCACGTCGTGGGGCAGCTCGGCCAGCTGGACGTGGTGGTGAACAACGCCGCCATCGACCACACGGTGTCCGTAGAAGAGATGAGCGTCGAGCAGTGGGATCAGGTCCTCGCGGTCAATCTGCGGGCGCCGTTCCTGCTGGCCAAAGCGGCCATTCCTGTGATGAAGCGCCAGGGCTACGGCCACATCGTGAACGTCGCATCCACCGCGGCCACGCGCGCCTGGGCCAACGCGGCAGCCTATCACGCCTCGAAGTGGGGGCTGGTGGGTTTCAGCCGGGGATTGGGCGTCGAGGGGCGGGCCTACGGCATCCGCGTCACCACCATCATCCCAGGCGGCATGCGCACGCACTTCTTCGACCGCTTCGAGGGACAAGGCATCCCGATGCCTGAGCAGCGCAACCTCCAGGATCCGGCCAACGTGGCGCAGGCGATTGTCTTTGCCGTGCGGATGCCGCCGGAGTCCGTCGTGCAGGAGCTGATGGTCACGCCGCTGACGGAGACGAGCTGGCCCTGATGGGCCGCTCGCTATCCAACCTTGCACTGCTCCGCAGGCGCACGCTCGAGCTGGCGCAACAAGGCGAGCACTTCATATTCATCGGGACGGAGCCCCGCTGGC
>CAYQFU010000278.1:0-6058 GCA_964416775.1 uncultured Ktedonobacterales bacterium | reverse complement strand
TGAGAAGCAGCATGACGGCCGAGCGGATGACTGACAGATAGCAAGCGTAGCGCATCCTTGACCTTTATGGTACGATGCGCAGGAATCTCAACCGGTGCGCGGGCGCCGGTGGGCCAATCCATGCCGCGTGCCAGGCGGTAGAGGAGGGACTCACATGGGGTGGTTTGGATGGCTTGGGGACCGATCTACCGCGGAGCACGCGGCGCTCGATGCGCGGGCGATGCCGGCGAACATCACGCGGCGGCATCCACTCGACGTCTGGCATTTCGTGCTCTTCCAGGCGTTCGGGACGCATGCGCTGGCGCCGCTGTCGCGGCCGCCGCAGGCCGTGTTGGACGTGGCCTGTGGCACGGGGCTCTGGGCGCGCGACATCGCGCGCGCGCATCCGCAGGCGCGGGTGATGGGGTTCGACATCGATCACCGGCAGTTCGACCGCGCGCTGGAAGAGGGCTCGTGGCGCGGGGATGACCTGCTGCCGAGCAACTGCTCTCTGACGCAGGCGGATGCGCTGCGGGCCTTCCCGTACCCTGACGGCACCTTCGACTACACGCATCTGCGCTTCTTCTCGCCGTTCGTGCCGGCCGCGCGGATGATGCCGCTACTGGGTGAGATGCTGCGGGTGACGCGGCCAGGTGGCTGGATCGAGGTGATGGACGCGGCCCATTTCGCGGCGCAGGAGCCAGGGCGCCAGTTTCTGCTGCAATGTCTGCGCGACCTGTACCAGCGCAACGGGATGGTGCTGGAGCCAGGCACGTACCTGGAGGGCCAGTTGCGGCAGCTGGGGCTGCGACAGGTGCAGGCGCGAGCGGTGGCGATTCGCGCGGGGCGTGGCGACGACGACACGGGTGAGCGGCTCGCGGCGGACCTGTTGACCGGCATGGTGGGAGCAGGTGCGCTCTACGTGCGGGCAGGTGTGGCGACGGAGCCACAGGTGAGCGTAGCGATCCAGCAGGCGCAGCGCGGCCATGGCGATACCGCCATCCGGGTGGGGCTGACGGCGGCGTGGGGCCAGGTGCCGGCCCCCCATTGATGACGGCTTAGCTGCCGGGCGTCGGCGTGCTGGTGGTGCCGCTGCCTGCTCCCGCGGCCTTTGCCCCACGCGCATAGACGGCCTGGACGATCGCGGAGCCGCCCTGCTGCTGCTGGGTGAGCACCATGACGGTGTCGCCGGCCTTGAGCTTGGCGATGGCGCCGGTGCGGTTACCCAACATGATCCGGGTCGCCGCATCCAGCGTGAAGGTCTGTGACGTTCCGTTGGCCAGCTGCACGGTGATCTGATTGGCGCTGGTGTTCACGGCGCTGAGCTGCCCCTTGTAGAACGCGTCGGTCACGTAGCCGCCAGGGGCGCTGGTGTCGGGCACGATCATGGTCCCCTGGATCGCTCTGGCCATCAGCTGGGCCAGAGGATTGGTGTTGGCCGCGGCGTGCCCTTTGCCCTTCCGCGCCGTGCTGGACACGCTGGTGCTGGTCGATTGGCTCGTGGGCGCGCTGGTGTTGGCGCCGTACTGCGTGGCGGCATAGACGACGCCGGCGCCCAGCAGGACGATCGCGACGGCCACGCCGGCTATGATCAGGCCGAGTCTGGCTCGCTTGCTCATTTTCATCAATGGCATCCTCCCTCATCACCGCATTGCACGTAGCAGTCGATCCACGATGTATTTAAATCGTACCCTGGTGAGATTAGGAGACGCTTGGAGCGGGATGATAGTTCTCTGAGGCAATGGCCCGGTGCGGTGCGTCGGCGGAATGAGACGTGCAACAGAGAGATGGCCCGTCTGGACTAGGTGATTTGCCTGCTCCTTTGAGCGGGGAGGCACTTTCTGGCATAGTAGTCGGTATTCTCATGGCAATTTTCCGCCATCCTGGTCGCGACTGGTATCCATCGCAGTAGTGAGGAGCTCAGGAATGCCGGCACCTAAGGTTCTGGTCGTAGATGATAGCTGGACCGATCTGACGTTGATGGCGACGCCGCTGCGCGACAACGGCTACGACGTCATCACCGCCAGTGACGGCGAAGAGGCGCTGGAGAAGGCGCTGGCGGAACGTCCGCAATGTGTGATCATGGATGTGGTGCTGCCGCGGCACAATGGCTTCCAGTTGTGCCGTCAACTCAAGCAGATGGAGCAGACGCGCAATATTCCCATAATTCTGGTCAGCGTCAAGAACACACCGCTCGACATGCGCTGGGGACTGCAACAGGGGGCGGCGATGTATCTCGCCAAGCCGTTCGATACGCATGAGCTGGTGGCCGGCGTGCGCAGTGTGATGTAGCGCGCGCGCACACATTACGGCGGACTCATTGTCGCTATCCGAGACCTGGCTCCCGAGTGGTGGTAGCCAGGTTACTTTGTGTGCTCCTCAAAGAGGAGGAGGCATGGACTGGATAGTGCGCGCGGGCGTGGCAGGGGTAAGCTCGCTGATCAGAGGCTATCAGCTGCATCTTGGGGTGCCTGGATTTTACGGTTTCTCGGTCCAATACGCGCCAGGCAAGACGATGGAGGAGCTAGCCCTGGCACGACGGTTCCCCCACCCGGCGATCAGCTCTGCCACTTCGAGCGCGCTCATGGCGGCCTTGCAGCCATTAGGCTCCACTATGCGGCTCGTGAAAAGTCCAGGACAGGGCTACCATCACACCTTCACTGTGTTGTACGATGCGAGCGGCGCCATACTCCGGACGCTACCGCAAGATGCGGCGGTGGCTCTAAGCAGCACGTTCCGCAAGCGTCCCAATCCGTACCGGGTGCCGTAGCTCCTGGCAAGCAAGAGATGTGTGAGAGTGAAGCGCGTCGAAGTGGATTTCAACACGCTCACCAGCGAGCCAGTGGGTCTGGTGAAGCTCGGCCCGGTCGGCACGCCAGGCTACGAACACCTGCCGCCGCTTCAGGACGGAGAGCGCGTGCTGCTCTGGGAGCCGGGCCTGGAGGTCGAGGCGACCGTCATGTACGATGCGGCTCATCGCTATTGGCTGGCGCAACCAGACAAAGCGACCTGGCGAGACCTGCCGCTGCCGGAGGAGCTTGATACCGAGCCCGCGAGCTCAACGTGAGTATGACTCAGCTTCCTGGTACTGTGAGCGCTATCGCCAGGTAGTGTTTTCCTTGAGTATACTCGACCTGTACCGCTGCCTTGGCGACTTCTGGCGGGCGTTCGTGCGGCCGTGGGCGCTGGTGGCTCTGCTACCCTGCCATTCCCCGTGTGCGCATGCTCGCCTCCTCGCGTGACGTCATCCGGACGGGATCGGTCGGCACACGCTCTAGACCGGCGCGGCAGGATTTGAATGCGAAGTATTCGGCCACGTGCGGATGCGATTGGGCGGATTGGGAGCCTCTGAGACGAGAGGAAAGCATCGGATGACGGCAGAACAGGTGGATGTCCTGATTGTAGGCGCGGGACTCTCCGGCATCGCCGCCGGGTACTACCTCCAGACGCACTGCCCACGGAAGCGCTACGCGATCCTCGAAGCGCGAGACGCGATCGGGGGCACGTGGGATCTGTTTCGCTATCCAGGTGTTCGCTCCGACTCGGACATGTATACGCTCGGCTACTCTTTCCGGCCATGGCCTGAGCGCAAAGCCATCGCGGATGGCCCGTCGATCCGGACGTACGTGAGGGAGACGGCGGCTGAGTTCGGCATCGATCAGAAGATCCGCTTCCAGCACCGGGTGCGCCACCTGGCCTGGTCCACGGAGGAGGCCAGGTGGACCGTCGACGTCGAGCGGGGACCGGACCAGGAGCACGTCCAGTTCACCTGTTCCTTCCTTTTTATGTGCACTGGCTACTACGACTATGACCATGGATATACGCCGCACTGGCCCGGCATCGAGCGCTTCCAGGGGCGCATCGTGCATCCCCAGCAGTGGCCGGAGGATTGGGCCGAGGCGGGTAAGCGCATCGTCGTGATCGGCAGTGGCGCGACGGCGGTGACGCTGGTTCCCGCCCTGGCGGCGCGGGCCGCGCATGTCGCGATGGTGCAGCGCTCGCCGACCTATATCGTCTCGCGTCCATCGGAGGATGCGCTCGGCACCTGGCTGCACCAGCGCTTCCCGGCCCGTCTGGCGGGTCAGCTGACGCGCTGGAAGAACATCGCGCTGGGCATGTATTTCTACGGGCTGGCGCGGCGGCGGCCCGAGCAGGTGCGGCAGACCATTCTCCAATTGACGCGCGAGCAGTTAGGGCCCGCGTACTTCGTCGAGCGCGACTTCACGCCCCGGTACAATCCGTGGGATCAGCGGCTGTGTCTGGTGCCGGACGGGGATCTCTTCCACGCCATCAAGGCGGGGAAGGCGTCGATCGTCACCGACACCATCGACACGTTCACCGAGACGGGCATCCGGCTGGCTTCGGGTCAGGAGCTGGAAGCCGACATCATCATCACTGCCACCGGACTGACCATGCGCCTGATGGCCGGTGTAGGGCTCGACGTCGATGGCGCGCCGGTGGACCTGGGGCGGACGCTCACCTACAAAGGCATCATGTATAGCGATATCCCGAATCTGGCCCAGGTGATCGGGTACACCAACGCCTCGTGGACCCTCAAGTGCGAGCTCACTGTAGGCTACGTGTGCCGACTGCTGAACTATATGGACGCGCATGGCTATACTGTGTGCCTGCCTAAGCGGCCAGAGGGGATGCGGGGCGACGAGTCGGCGGTGGCGCTGACGTCGGGCTATGTGGAGCGGGCACGCGCCTCGCTGCCGCGCCAGGGTGCGCGCAGGCCGTGGCGAACCTACAATAACTACTTGCGCGACCTCATGATCATGCGCTTTGGACCTCTCAACGATGGCACGATGCGGTTTGCGCGCGCGGGTCGGCGGGTGCCAGCGGGACTCGCGGGAGGCACACGATAGCGCCGCCGGGGCAAGAAAGACCGCGGCAGGAAACGATCTCATGTCCGATCGGCCTGTATGACGCGCGCAGCCATCCGGAGCAGCGGACGCAGGTGAGGCCACACCAGCCTGATCGCGACGAGCAGGATCACGATACCGATCAGTCCACCTTCGACATTACGAAGCCACTGCTGCAGCATGGTCCTTAAGATCGGTTGCTTGATAGGAGGGAGTAGAGAGACGAGCACGGCTCCGCTCGCGGTGAGGACGAGAAAGTTACGGGCCCCGTAAAGGAGCCGCAGCAGCCAGCGGGCGGCGGGAATCTGACGCGCGGGCGTTGCGATGACCACGTCATACAGCACAAAGAGCCCGAAGATCACCACGATACAGAAGAGGACCAGCAGTAGAGGGCTGCTGAGCAAACTCAATACGTCGTCAAGCATGGCCATGGACTCCCCTCACTGCTGGCTAGTTGCCTTGCTCAATATAGCATGCCAACACCAGGCAGGCAATGGCTGATGTCAGGCACGGATGGCGAATGCGGGATGGGGATCCCCTCCCACGGACGGCACGACCCGAGGCGCAATTCGTATTTTGGCCACCAACAGCGTCTCTTCACCACAGGAAGGAGCACCAGCAGATGGCGACCAATCCACCCAAACGGCACGCTCCGCAGCCAAACAGCTCGGTCATACAGTGGCTGCTTGATTCTGACCCTTCGATCCGCTGGCAGGCGCTGCGAGACCTGATCGGAGCGCCCGCGGAGGAGGTCGCGGCCGAGCGCGCGCGGGTCGCCACCGAGGGCGTGGGCGCTCGGCTGCTCGCCCTCCAGGGGGCCGACGGGTCGTGGGCTGGCGCGGCGTGGAACCGCGGGTGGGACTCCACGATGCACGTCCTGTCGCTGCTGCGCGAACTGGGTCTCGATCCCGCGAGCGACGCGGCGCGTCGTGCGGTGGGCCTGGTCCGCGACCGCGTGAGGTGGCGGGGATGGGACTGGGACGGCACGTGGCGGGGATGGGATTGGGAGGGCACTCCCTTCTTCGCGGGCGAGGTCGAGCCGTGCATCAACGGACAGGTGGCGGCGAGCGGCGCCTACTTCGGCCAGGACGTCCAGCGGATCGTCGACCGTCTGCTCGGCGAGCAGCTGCCCGACGGCGGCTGGAACTGCGAGGCCGCCAACGGCTCGACGCGGTCGTCGTTCAACACCACGATCTGCGTGCTGGAAGCCCTGC
>CAYQFU010000277.1:0-6062 GCA_964416775.1 uncultured Ktedonobacterales bacterium | reverse complement strand
CAGACGCGCTGCTGGGCGGACTCGGCGTGGCGCTGCTGGCTGTCGCGCTGCTGCGCCTCCACCCTGGCATGCACCGCCTGCTCCCCCATCTATGAGGTTCGCGGGCGGAAGCAACCGTGCGCGAACCTTTTCGGGGACTGGCTCGTGATAGGGCGCGTGCACGACTCAGTGCACCCAGAGCGTCAATAGCCGCAAGGAGCGTCCCATGAGCACCACTGCACTGACCGTCGCCCGCCAGCAAACGCGGGCCATCCAACGCCCGCATCCGCTTCTGAGCGTCATGGCCTGGGAGCTGCGCCGCTTCCGCGCCAGCCGCCTTTTCTGGCTGCAGGCTCTCGGCTTCTTCTGTCTCTCGATCTTCGTGACGTGGGCCGGGCATGACGACATGACGATTGCCACGTCTACGTTTGTGTTCGATGGCTCTGTCGCCAACACCAGCCCCTGGGGAATGCTTCTGCGCCTGCCAACCAGCGGATTGTTGCTGCTGGGCCTGCTGCTGCCTTTCGTCAATGCCGAAGGGGTGACGCGGGATCTCTCCCGGCGCACCCACGAGCTGCTGCTGACGACCCCGCTGCCGGGCTGGGCTTATGTCTGGGGCCGCTACCTGATCGGCCTGCTCGTCAGCCTGGGGCTGGCTGTCCTGCTGCTGGCGGGTTACCTGTGTCTCGGTCTGGGATGGCATCTGATCACCCCGACATATCCTCTGCCCGCGCTCGGTGGCGTGCTGCTCCTTTGGGTCGGCATGGTCGTGCCGGCGACAGTCCTGCTCAGCAGCCTCAGCTTTGCCCTCGGCACCTTGCTCCTGCGGCAAGCCAACCTCGTCAAGATCGTCACCCTGCTCGGATGGTTCGTCGGGGCGTTTATTTTCCCCTCCGTAGCGAACCTCAACTCGGGGAAGTCGAGCATCCCTGCCTGGTACATCGCTTGGGACCCAACCAGCGCGGCCGCTTCAGCCGGAACGGCTCCGCAGTATGACGCGGCCTGGGACAAACTATCCCACTCGGCCACCAGTGCAGCGCAAATGCAGCAGATTCTCATCACCATTGAAAACAAGATGCCCAATGTCTCGGCCTGGTTCGGGCAGCACCTGATCCAGGCCCTGCTGAGTCTCCTGCTGGTGGCACTGGCGGCGTTCAGCTTCCAACGCTTCCGCGACGCGTTCGGAGCGTAGTTAGAGCCGCGAAGGAGCAGCATCCACATGAGTACAGTTGCACTGGCCAGTTCCCACGAGCAGACGCGAGACGCCCGCCGTCCGCATGCCCTCCTGGCTGTCATGGCCTGGGAGCTGCGCCGCTTCCGCGCCAGCCGCCTCTTTTGGATTCAGGCTTTCTGCATCTACGGTCTCGTCCTCTTCTTCATCTGGGCGACACAGTCTGGGAAAGCCTTCCGTGGTCCGACTCCTACCGGACTCCTGCTCGACCTGTCTGTTGCTGGAACCAGCGTGTGGGGGCTGCTGCTGTCGCTGCAAGCAGGTCTATTGCTGCTGCCAGGCCTGCTTGTGCCCTTTGTGACCGCCGACGGCGTCACCCGCGACCTGCACCGCCGCACGCACGAACTCCTGATGACGACCGCGCTGCCAACCCGTGCCTATGTCTGGGGCCGCTACCTGACGGGACTGCTCACCAGCCTGGGGCTGGCTCTCCTGATACTGGCTGGCATCCTCTCGATGTACCTGCTGCTGCACCTGGCGGTCCCGACGGACCCTCCGCCCCAGATCGGCGCTGTGTTGCTGTGCTGGGTTGGCATGATCGTGCCAGCCACCATCCTGCTCAGCAGCGCCAGTTTTGCTCTCGGCACGCTGCTCCCGCGACAGGCCACGCTGGTCAAGGTCGTCCTTCTCGTTGCCTGGTTCATCGGGGTCGTCTTGCTCCCTCCGCTGCTGGTCCCGGCGAGGCCGGGCCCCATTCTCGCTCCTCCTGCCTGGTACAGCGCGTGGGACCCGACGAGCGCAGCCACCGTGACCGCGCTGCTCGTCCCATATGACCCTACCCTGCAGAGCCAACTGTCCAGTGCAACGAGCGTGGCGCAGGCGCAGCACATCCTGCTGACCGTCGAGAATGCGCTGCCCGCCATCGGGTCCTGGTTTGGCCCGCATCTGCTGCTGGCTGGCCTGAGTCTGCTGCTGGTGGTGTTGGTGGCGTTTGCCTTTCGGCGATTTCGCAACGTACTAAACGGCTAGAAGCCACGATAAGAAAGTGAGCGCGACCATGGAACTGACGATTGACCACCTGGGCAAACGCTATGGTGAGCATTGGGCCCTGCGCCAACTGTCGCTGCGTTGCGAGCCAGGCATGCTGGGATTGGTGGGTCCCAATGGTGCGGGCAAAACGACACTGATGCGCATGATCGCGACCCTGCTGGACCCCACCGAGGGAACGATCTCCTGGGATGGGCGGGATATCCGCACCCATGGGGAGGCGCTGCGGCAGGTGCTCGGGTATCTGCCCCAGGAGTTTGGCGTCTACCCCGAGTTCACCGGGCGGCAGTTTCTACGCTACCTGGCCGCGATGAAGGGGCTGCCCAAGCCCATGGCGCAGCGGCGCGTCGATGAGGTGCTGGAGCTGGTCAATCTGGAGCAGGTAGCCGACCGCAAGCTGCCCGCCTATTCCGGCGGCATGAAGCAGCGGATCGGCATCGCGCAGGCGCTGCTCAACGACCCGGAACTCTTGATCGTCGATGAGCCGACGGCAGGGCTGGACCCCGCCGAGCGCGTGCGCTTCCGCACCCTGCTCGCCAGCCTGACTAGCAACCGAGTGATTATTCTGAGTACGCACATCATCAGCGATGTGGAGGCCGTGGCCAATCGCCTGGTGATTCTGCAAGAAGGCCGGGTGCTGGCTGACACGACGCCGGAGGCGTTGCTGACCAGTACCGCAGGGAAGGTCTGGAGTGTGACGGTCGATCAGGCCACCGCCCTGCACCTGCAGACGATCTATCCAGTGAGCACCATGGTCAATCAGTTGGGCGGCATCACGCTACGACTCATCAGCGCCAGGCGCCCGCACGAGGCGGCCGTAGTTGTCGATCCCAGCCTGGAAGACGCCTATCTCCTGGCAACGGGGCCACAAGCTGTTCAGGTCTAACAAGGGGAAGTATCTCCGATCGGCCGGCGGTGCTTCGTATCTCGCTGTGACACCCCCAGTCTTGCCATCTGCCCCGCGGAGCCGTACCAATGCGGCGGCGGAATGGGCTATACATCTCCGGGACGAGCCGGGCCGCAACTTCCGTACATGGTCGCCCAGGCAGCGCGCGAAGCCGGGAGGCTGAGGGCAGGCTATACCTGGATGGTGTCCCGCAGGCGTAGCCAGGCGATTTTGGCGACTTCGCCCAGGGCCGTGCGCAGCTCCTGCTCGCGGGTGTTGTGGAGGCGGGTGGCGAAGCCGGCGAGGATGCTGTCCTTCTTGTTCTCGCGGGCGCAGATGACGAAGGGGAAGCCGAAGTGGTCGTGGTACTCGGCGTTGAGGCGCTGGAAGGTGGCGATCTCGTCGGGGGTGAGGTGGTCGAGGCCGGCGGCGGCCTGCTCGCCAGTGGAGGCGGGGCTGAGGGTGCCGGCAAGCGCCGCGCGCCCGACGAGGTCGGGGTGGGCCTGGAGCAGCGCGACCTGAGCCTCCTCCGGCGCGCCTTCCATCACGGCGCAGAGGGCGCGGTGCAGGGCCTGGACGCTGCCGAACGGGCGGCCGTCCCAGGTGCGCTCGACGATCCAGGGCGGTCCCTCGAAGACGCCGCCGAGGGCAGCGGCGAAGGCGGCGCGATCCAAGGCGTTGAGCTCGTCCAGGGTGTAGTGGGCGGTCAAATTGGCATGCTCCTTCTGCTATCATCGACTGGCGCGTCTCACGCGGTCATGGTAACTCAAATAGCGCATCGGACGGTGCCTGGGCGCAATACCGTTCATGGAGTGAAGACACGGGTGGCGTAAGGGAAGGGAAGGGAAGGGAAGGGACGGAGTTACACGGAGGGCACGGAGGGAACACGGAGGAGAGAGGGGGGAAGGGGTGGTGGGTGGACCAGCCGCGCGACGAAGATCGCGCGGGTAATCCGGGGAGGCGAGGCGGGTGGGGAGGCGGGGCTGGGGATGCGGGGCTGGGGAGGGGCGAGGCGGGGGGGTGCTCGAACGCCGCGCGATTGAAGTCGCGCGGGTAAGCCGCGAGGGCAAGCGGGGTGGGAGGCGGCACACGGTACACCCTTACCCTCGCCACCGCCGCGCTGCGTCTGGGTCGTGCTGGTCCAGCAGGGCGAGCACTTGATCACGGGTGGGAAGGCCGCCCTGGGCGCCGAGGGCGGTGGTGGCGAGGGCCGCGGCAGCGTTGGCGAACGGGCCGGCGTCGTCGAGGGAGCGGCCTTCGGCGAGCGCGACGGCCAGCGCGGCGGCGAAGGCGTCGCCCGCGCCGGTTGCGTCCACGCTGTTGACGGGGAGAAGGGGCATCCAGCGCTCGCCGCCACGCCACACGAGCAAATTGCCGTCCTGGCCCGCCTGCACGCCGACGGCGCCGACGCCGCGGTCCAGCAGGCGCAGGGCGGCCGCGCGCGCGGAGTCGCGGTCGTGGACATGGACGCCGGTCAGCTTCTCTGCCTCGCCCGCATTGGGCCGGATGACGTCGAGCAGGCGGAGGAGGTCGTCGGGCAGGGGGATGGCGGGCGCGGGATCGAGCACCACGCGGGCGCCGGCGTCATGGGCGATGCGCGTGGCTTCCAGCACGGGCTCCAGTGGCACCTCCAGCTGGGTGAGCAGCACGCGCGCCGAGGCGATGGTGTCGCGCGCGGCATGGACGTCCTCTACGGAGAATCGGCGGTTGGCCCCAAGCACAGCGGCGATAGTCTTCTGGCCCTGGTCATCCACGAAGATCAGGGTGGCGCCGGTGGGTGCCTCGGGGTCGCGCTGGACGTGGCGCGTATCCACGCTTTCGCCTGCCAGGTGGCGCAGCATGTCGTCGCCGCGGTCGTCCGCGCCTACGCGCGCGACCAGCGCCACGCGCCCACCCAGCCGCGCGGCGGCTACGGCCTGATTGGCGCCTTTGCCGCCGGCCTCGATCAGGAAGGTGTCGCCGCTTACGGTCTCGCCCGGCTGGGGCAGACGCTCACCCTTGGCCACGTAGTCGGTGTTGACGCTGCCGACGACCACGACATCCCACTGGCGAACCTCGGTCATGGCTGGTCCCGCATGTCTACGTCTGGCACCGCGCGCTGGTCTGGTCCCGGCGCCGTGAGATAGCGGACGAACCAGTCGCGCGCCAGGTCGGCCACGCGCTCCAGCGCGCCCGCCTCCTCGAAGAGGTGGGTGGCGCCGGGCACGATCACGAGCTGGGTCTCCACGATGAGCTGGCGCATCGCTTCCTCGTTCATGCGGATGACGGGCAGATCGTTCCCGCCGACGATCAGCAGGGTGGGGGCACGAACGCGCGCCAGTGCGGGACCGGCGAGGTCAGGCCGGCCGCCGCGTGACACGATCGCGCGCACCATGCTCGGGCGCTCGGCGGCGGCCACGAGGGCGGCGGCGGCGCCCGTGCTGGCGCCAAAATAGCCGATGGGGAGGTCGCGCGTCTCCGACTGGCTGGTCAGCCAGTCGGTGGCGGCCACCAGGCGGCGAGCCAGCAGGTCGATGTCGAAGCGCAGGGCGCGCGTCTTGACGTCCACCAGCTCTTCACTGTGCGTGAGCAGGTCCATCAGCAGGGTGGCCAGCCCCGCCTCCACCAGCACCTGCGCTACGTAGCGGTTGCGTGGACTGTGGCGGCTGCTGCCGCTGCCGTGCGCGAAGAGCACGACGCCACGCGCGCGCGGCGGCATGCGCAGATCGCCCTCCAGCGCCACGCGGTCAGCTGGGATGGTGACCGCGCGCTCGTCGCTACGCGGCCCAGGCATTGAGCTCATCTGCATCGCCTCGATTGTGCGTGCCGGAGATCGTTCGGACACGGAAGATCATACCGCATCTGGGTCGTCGGGAGGGGGCGACTGAGGTGTGGCTTCACGCGGAGGAGGACGGAGTTACACGAAGAAGGAGGACGGAGTTACACGGAGGGAACACGGAGGGAACACGGAGGAGAGACGAAAGACACTGAGCTGGATGG
>CAYQFU010000276.1:0-6149 GCA_964416775.1 uncultured Ktedonobacterales bacterium | reverse complement strand
CCGGCGTCGCCCGCCGCCGGCTGCACCCAGATGCGGCGGAACGGCCCGCTGTCGCGCAGGCGGGCGTTGAGCACGCAATTGAGCGCGACACCGCCCGCCAGGCAGAGGTCATCCTCACCGGTGGCCTCATGCAGCCAAGCCGCCAATTGCAGCACGATCTCCTCCAGCACGAGCTGAAGCGAGTGGGCAATATCGTAATGGTGCGCTTCCAGTGGCCCGCCGTGCTCCCGCGCTGGCCCGAAGCGCTCCTCCAGCCGAAGCGGTTGGATCGTGTACTGCCCCTCGGGGCCGAGCGCGACCAGCTCGCGGAAGGCGTCCATATAGCGCGGCCGTCCGAACGATGCCAGCGCCATCACTTTGTATTCGTCGGAGGAGGGCAGGAAGCCGAGATAGTCCGTGACCTGCTCATAGAGCAAGCCCAGCGAATGCGGGAAGTTGACCTGCCCGATGCGCTCGAGGTGTGTGCCCGTGCCCAGGTTGTAGCTGGTGGTGGCGCGCTCGCCACGGCCGTCCAACGTCAACACAGCCGCGCGCTCGAACGGTGAGGCATGGAAGGCGCTGGCGGCGTGGGCGACGTGATGCTCCACGAAGTGCCAGCGAAACGGGCCGTCCGGGCGGATGTCGCGCAGGCGCGCCTGGAGATGATGAGGCGCGCCGCCGGCCAGGTGCCGCGGCGCGTTGAGCAGATAGGACACGAACAGCGGGTCCCAGACAGAGTCCCACTCAGCCGGTGTAGGGTGCGCGCTCGGCTCCAGCGGGAGCGACAGGGCGACGTCGTCGCGGTGTGGGCCGAGCAGCAGGTAGGGGTCGTACGCGTAGGCCACGTGGTCCACCTGGCTCAATGTGATGCCGGCCGCGCGCAGGCAATAGTCAATGGCATGGAAGGGAAGCTCGTACGCCGAGAACGGCACCGGGCGCTTGGCGTGCTTGATGCGCGTGAAGCGCTCCTCCTCCGCCGCGGCGACAACGTTGCCGTCCGCGACCAGACACGCGGCCGAATCGTGATACGCGGCATTGATTCCCAGGACGTACATACAAGGTCCCCCAGCTTAGTGTGGTTCTGAAGCATGACTGACTCGGTGGCACGGCTACTTCACGAAGCGTGCCACATTGAGCGACCGGCACTCACCGGGGTGGAGCGGTCCGTGAAGCATGAGTGGAGGCAGCTGGTAGGCCGCACCACCGATCGTGATGGCACTGAGGACGTACGTCACATGGTTGCTGGTGAGAATGGGCGGTCCCCGGTGAGGCCCATTTGAACCGAGCGAGGCAAAAATCGTCTGTTCCTTTGGCACAAGTCTTGTACGCGTGGGACGACAGCATGGGCCTGCCGCGTGCGCGTGCAGGTTTGGAATCCGGCGCGAAGGAGCATGGTCGGTGCTGAGCCAGGGGTGAGGCGCATTGGCGATCTTGACCGAACAATTCGAGCGTATAGCGGAGACGATCACGGAGCGCACCGCGGAGACGCTGACGGCTCGGGTCCACGTGGTGGACGAGCGCGGAGCGGTCATCGCCAGCAGTGAGCCGGAAGCGGTCGACCTCTCCGAGGGACTTCTGACGCGCGGCGGCGGCGGAAGCTTCCTGCGCGTGCCGTTCCGCGTCGGAACACAGGCGGGCGAGGTGATCATCACGCAGCCAGCCAGCGAGGAGGTCATCTCGCCTCGGCTGGCGCGCGTGCTCGTCGAGATGGTGGTCAACCAGGCTGTCATCTTCGCCCGACTGCCGGAGCAACGTGCCCTCAAGGATGAGTTCATCCACACCCTGCTGCGTGGCTCCATCGCCGATGAGGGCCACATCATGCGCGAGGGGCAGATTCTTGGGATGGACCTGACGCTCCCACGTGCCGTGATTCTGATCGACGCGTCAGAGTACGTGCTCGCCCCCGAGCCGTCCGGGCGACCCGAAGTGGGCGAGGCGCAGATTCGCAGGCGCGCGCAGCTCGTCATCGCCAGCATCGTCAACTTCTTTCACCTGCCCAACGACACCATCTGCGCGTACATTGGGCAAGGCGAGATCGCGGTGCTCAAGGCCAGCACGACGCACGACCTGGTGGCCTGGACCGACAGTAACGACACGACAGACCAGTGGGGGCCATCGTGGGCGAATCTGACGGCGCTCAAGCGCGCGGGAACCGCGCTGCTTTCACGCTTGCGCCACGACATCAGCTGCTCGATCGGCGTCGGTATCGGCCGCTACCATCCTGGGATTCGCGGATTGGCGCGCTCCTATCAGGATGCGCTGGCGGCGCTGTCGCTGGGGCAGCGCTTCCACGGTCCCAATCAGGTGCACTGCCTGGACGGCCTGGGCAGCGCGGCCTTCGTGGGCGTCTCGGACGAGCGCACCAAGATCGATCTGGCCATGCATCTGCTCAGCCCGCTGGACCACGAGCCGGAGCTACTCGAGACGCTGGACGTCTTCTTCGACGAGAACCTCTGTCCCTCGACAACGGCCAGCCGCCTCTCGATCCATCGCAATACACTCAGCTACCGATTGGAAAAGATTGCGGCCCTCGTCGGACTCGATCCGCGGCGCTTTGACGACGCGGTGCAAATTCACCTCGCTCTGCTCCTCCGCACGTTTCGCAGCAAGCTCCAATAATTGTGCGAATGCCCAGAAGCACGTGCCGAACTAGGTTGAGGTGTTGGGCACCTGCACGATGATCCCGCCGGCCGGAAGCGATAGACTTGACATAACAGACAGTTCACTTGCGGCGGAGTAGCTGATGCCGGCTACTCTTGCCATCGGCGCTGCATCCCGGCGCCGCATGCTGCATGGGCGGGGCTCCCGTCGCGGTGCACATAGATAGAATGGGAAGGGAGCGGATGATGCTGGAAGAACAGGTCGTGCTGCTGCCCCCTGCCTCCCCACTACCGGCCACAGGAATCGCCTATCGGGACACGGTGACACGAGCGCTGGCGGACCGCAGGCGCGTCATGGACGCCGCACTGGCCGAGATGGGCAGGCGAGCGATGGTGGTGGCTGAGGCAGCAGCGCGCATCGTCGCCACGCTGCGTAGTGGGCACAAGGTGCTGACGGCGGGAAACGGGGGCAGCGCGGCGGAGGCGCAACACTTCGCCGCCGAGCTGGTCGGGCGCTTCAAGCGGGAGCGGGCGCCGTATGCCGCCCTGGCGCTCACCACCGACACGGCCATCCTCACGGCGCTGGCCAACGATTACGGCTATCAGGATGTCTTCGCGCGTCAGGTGACAGGCATCGGCCAGCCAGGCGACCTGCTCTTCGCCGTGAGCACCAGCGGCGAGTCAGAGAACCTGGTGCGCGCCGTGGATGCGGCCCGCCGGCGCGGTCTGGCAACCATCGCCGTGACGGGGGACCGCGCAAGCCGGTTGGAGCGCGCGGCCGACCTGACCGTGCGCGTGCCGGTGAGCGACACGGCCACCGCCCAGGAGCTGCACATGGCGATCACACACATCCTGTGCGACATCGTGGAGGCGGAGCTGGCGACTCCGTCGAAAGGTCCCCAGGTATGAAGCGGCGCGCGCTCTTTCTCGACCGCGATGGGACGCTGGTGTATCCCCAGCACTACCCCTCGCGCCCCGAGCAGCTCATGCTTTACGAGGGCATCGGGCCGTTGCTGCGCGAGTTGCGTCGCGCGGGCTTCCGGCTGGTGGTCGTCACCAACCAATCCGGCATCGCCCGCGGCTATCTGACCGAAGCTGACCTGCAGCGCATGCACGAGCACCTGGCATGCGAGCTGGCTCGCTGGGGCGTGCACCTGGATGGCGTCTACCACTGTCCCCATCACGTCGACGGCGTCATTCCCCACCTTGCCATCCGCTGCGCGTGCCGCAAGCCGCAGCCAGGCATGCTGCTGCAGGCGGCGGCCGATCTCGAACTCGACTTGCGCCGTTCCTGGGTGGTGGGCGACATCCTGGACGACGTGGAAGCCGGCAACCGGGTAAGCTGCCGCACCGTGCTCGTCGATCGCGGCACCGAGCGCATGCCCGAGCGGCGGCTGCGCCAACCGACATTCGTGGCGCGCGACACGCATCACGCCTTGCGCATCATCGCCGCCGTCGAGGGCCTGGCGGCGCCACCAGACCTGCGGTATGTGCCGCCCGCGTGGCGTACAGATGCGGCGGCGGCCGTTACGGAGAGCAGCGCGGCGTGCGAGACGGCCGCGGGAGGCAGCAATGCCTACGGCAGTTGAGCTCGTGCGGCGCTTTCGCCGGCTGCGCGCACTAGTGATTGGCGATGCCATGCTCGACACCTACCTGGAAGGCACGGCGGCGCGGCTGTGCACCGAGGGCCCGGTGCCGGTGGTGCGCAAGACCGCCGAGCGGCGCGTGCCTGGCGGCGCGGCCAACACCGCCGCCAACTTGCGGTCGCTTGGCGCTAACGTGACGTTCCTCGGGCTGCTCGGCACTGACATCGCCGGGAGCATCCTGCGCGTGGCGCTGCGCGATCGCGGCGTGGACGACCGCTGGCTCGTGGCGGACGAAGGCGCCAGCACCCTGCACAAGATGCGCATCCTCGCCGACGGCCAGTATGTCGTGCGCTTCGACGACGAGGAGACGTGCTCCTACGCGGCGGAGAGCGAGCAGGGCATTATCGCGCGGTTGGACGAGGCCTGGCCGCGGAGCGATGTAGTCGTCGTCTCCGACTACGGGTACGGCGTGCTGTCGGATCCCGTCATCGAGCGGCTGCGCCAGCTCCGCGCTACTCACCCCCGTCCGCTGCTGGTGGACTCGAAGGCGCTGCGGCGCTTCAGGACCGTGGGCGCGACGATCGTCACGCCAAATCAACTGGAGGCGCGGCTCCTCGTGGCGCCGGAGGGTGTCGGGAGCACGCTCTCAGGGCAGTGGGAGGGCGGATTGGCCGCAGTGGAGCACGTGGGCCGCCAGGTGCTGGCTCTGATTGACGCCGAGCATGCCGCGATCACGATGGCCGGTGACGGCGTGACGCTGGTCGCTCGCGACGGGCCCGTGGTGTATCTGCCGGCGCACCGCGTGCCCCGCGCATATGATGTCGGCGCGGGCGACTCGTTCGCGGCCGCGATGGCGCTGGCGCTCGGCGCGGGGGCCGATCCCGCCGAAGCGGCGCGCATCGGCATCGACGCAGCCAGCATTGCCATCACGCGCCGCTGGACGTCTATCGTGCCACATCAGGAGCTGTTGCAGCGCGTGAGCCTGCGCGACGATGCCGGTGCCTGCGACGACAGCGAGAACGCAACCTCCAGCATCGCCGGGCGCGAGCGGGCGCTGGCTCGGCTCGCCGCTCAGCTGGATGACGCACGCCTGGCCGGCCAGACCATCGTGTTCACCAACGGCGTCTTCGACATTCTGCATGCGGGTCACGTCAAGTTCCTGCGCGAGGCGAAGGCGCTGGGCGATCTGCTGGTTGTGGGCGTCAACAGCGATCGCGGGGCGGGCCACCTCACAGGCAAGAACCGTCCGATCAACAGCGAGCGCGACCGGCTGGCTCTGGTGGCCGCGCTGGACGCCGTGGACGAAGCCGTCCTCTTCGACGAGGAAACGCCCGCCGCGCTGATCCGAGCGCTGCGGCCGCACATCCACGTCAAAGGCGGCGACTACGCCGACGAAGCGCTGCCAGAGGCGGAGGCTGTCCGGGAGGTTGGGGGCCGCGTCGCGATCGTCCCGCTGGCCGGTACGCTGAGCACCAGCAGTGTCATCGAGCGCATCGTCGCCCGTGCATGGGACGAGCGGATCGGGGTGGAGCGATGATCGACGAGCGGTGGCGCGAGGTCCGGCGCGTGTTGGCCGTCCGGCTCGACAACCTCGGCGACGTGTTGGTGACCACGCCCGCCCTCCACGCCATCAAGGCATCGCTGCCGCAGGCGAAGCTGACGCTGCTGACGAGCGAAGTCGGCGCGCAGGTGGCCGCGCTCAATCCGGACCTGGATGACGTCATGGTGTATCAAGCGCCATGGATGGACCCGTGGCACACGTTGCCGCAGGATAGCGCGCGCGAGTGGCGCACGATCGAGCGGCTGCGCGAGGAACACTTCGACGGCGCCATCATCTTCACCTCATATCACCAGAGCCCGCTGCCCGCCGCCTATCTGTGCTACCTGGCGAACATTCCACTGAGGGTGGCCGCCTCCATCGACGGCCCCGGCTCGCTGCTCACCACGCGCCACAAGCACCCCGAGCGCATGATGCACGAGGTCG
>CAYQFU010000275.1:0-6163 GCA_964416775.1 uncultured Ktedonobacterales bacterium | reverse complement strand
ACGTGGAGGTGTCGCACTTGTGCTTTCCCGGTACGGGGCATCTTCATGTGCACGGGGTGTATGATACGGGCATGTTCTACCTCTTCCACGGGTCCGACGAATTCTCGATGAGCGAGGAGCTGGCGCGGCTGCGCGACACGGGAGGCTTCGAGCTGAACGTGGATGTCTTCGCGGGCGGCGAGGCCGAGCTGGCCGTGATTCTCGCGACAAGCGACACGCTGCCCTTTTTGAGCGAGCGACGGCTGGTCGTGGTGGATGGGCTGCCGAAGCGGCGGCGCGGGGCGAAGGCTGGCGAGCAGGACGACGACGGCGAGGACGTGGCGGGCGGGGGCGCCGTGGGAGAGGGCGCGGCAGGAGCGGCGGACGACGGGGCGCGCAAAGCTGGGGGCAAGGGCAAGAAGGCGCGGGCCAGCGGACCCGATCCCAAAGTCTTCGCGCAGGGGCTGGCCGATCACGCGGCGCACCTGCCAGAAAGCACCGTGCTGGTGGTGCTGGTGGATGAGCTGCTGGAGGCGGGCCATCCGCTGGTGAAGGCGGCGCAAGCGCATGGGCAGGCGCGGACGTTTGTGGCGCCCAAGGGGGCGCAGCTCGAGACGTGGATGACGCGGCGGGCGCAGGCGCAGGGTGCGCGGCTGGCGCCGGAGGCGGCGCGGCTGCTGGCGAGCTACGTGGGATCTGATCTGCGTGTGCTGGCCAGCGAGATCGCGAAGCTGGCGACGTATGTGGGACAGGGTGGGCAGATCGGCGCGGCGGAGGTGCGGCTGCTGACGCCGACGACACAGCAGGCGCGCGTATTCGATCTGACGGATGCGCTGGCGCGACGCGACCGGGCGCGGGCGCTGGCGCTGCTGCACGAGCTGCTGGAGGCGGGCGAGTCGCCACTGGGCATCGTGGCGATGACGGCGCATCAGACGCGGTCGCTGATGCAGGTGAAGGCGCTGGCCGAGGCGGGGATGCGCGGGCCGCAGATCGCGCAGGCGGCGGGAATGGCGCCGTTCGTGGTGGACAAGTCGCTGCCGCTGGCGCGGCAATTCACGTTCGCGCAGCTGGAAACGGCGCACCGGGCGCTGCTCGACGTGGACACAGCGCTCAAACTGAGCAAGACGACGCCGGAGATGGCGCTGGACCTGTTCGTGGTGGGGTTCGGGGGCTGAAGCAGCGGGGTAGGCGGCGGGGGATGCGGCAGGATGCCCGGAATTCCTTCATCGCCCGCCAGGACGAATGTGCCCTGCGGCGTCTTCCCTTCACGCCGTGGGTGGGCAGACGTAATAGGTGTCCCGGCTGGACGCGGGGATGTGCGCTTGCATGGCTGGCGTTTGACACGCTGTTCCCGTCCACACGAGCGCCGATGGCGCGATGAGGAAGGGTCCTTCACTCGGCGTCACCGAGGTGCGCGCGGCACCGTCGACGCTGATACCAAAGCTGAGCGCGTACGTGCCCTGGCGGGTCAGTCCTTTTACCGCGACGGCCAGCCCAATCGATTCGTGCGGGCCGATGCTGGCGGGCAAGCTCACCCCGCCACACTGGCACTGGGCATCGGCGATGGCAGGCGCCGAGGCGCCGGTACTGTCGCTGGGTAGAGTCGCCCCGAGCTGATCGACCCCACCGAACGCGCCGCCGCAGCCTGAAGAGGTTTGTTTGGTCGCACTATCATAGGGGCCGTCCGCACAGCTGTGCCAGACATTGACCGGTCCACTGTTGGGGGTGAAACGGGCGATGGTCACGCTGAGGCTGGTGAGCGTATGTGGGACGGTTGTCTCGTTGCATATCTGGAAGATATATCCTGGTGACAGTGAGGGGTTGACGGCTGGGTTGGGGGGCATAGGTGTTCATGGCGCTCGCCGCGATTTGATACGGCGCGTTGGGCACGTTGTTGGGCATCAATACGCTCGGATAGTCCAACATGCGATGGGGAACCGAGACGTTGAGCGCGCCGACCGCGACATACTGGGGCTGGGCTGGGCACCCCGCGAACTCGGGAATCGCCGCGGAGGAGGTCGTCGCGGTCGGAGCGGGCGTGTATGTGGCCGCCGGCGTAGGCCAGGGCGTGGGCGTATTCGTGAGCGCTACCTGCCCGGTGCGCGTCAGGGAGGTTCCACCACAACCGCTGAGGATCATGGGAAGCGTGAGCGCTACCATGCTAATCCAGCCGAGAGCCGTCCGCCGCGCGAGTCGCATGCCTTCCTCTTTCACACTCCGCCACACTCCGCCACACGCCACCTGCTCCAACAGGCAGCCGACTGCACGGCGCAGCATAGCACGCCATATGGCTGAGTGCAACACTCCGCGCCGCGCGTGTAGGGCGCATCGCGGGACGCCGCACGACCAAGAGCGAGGCGAAGCCAGCGCCGTGTGCCCGCATATGCATGATGAGCCGCTCTGGCACATCATGGCACCATGGTGCCCCGGTTTGCCACTCCCGCGAAGAACACGACACGATGGTGACCAGCACCACACGCGACAACCACGCGGGTGTGCCTCCACTCGCGACACCCGCGCATGACGTCTAGCCGCCGGTCTGGCGCCAGGTGGCGCCGCCATCGGGCGAGATGAGGACGCCGGGCGGGGCGGCGAGGCCGGCATAGACGGTATCGGCATGGGGATCGCCGCTGGCAGCGGGGGCTACGGCGAGGGCGGCGATCGAGGCGGGGGCAGGAGTGGACTCGGTCCAGGTGCGGCCGCCGTCGTCGCTGCGCAGCACACGCAGGCCCTCGACAGCGTAGAGGGTGTCGGGTGTGGCGCCGACCGCGAGGAAGGCGAACTGGTAGCCGCCGCTGACGCCCTGGAAGCTGGCGCCACCGTTGCCAGAGCGGTATAGAGCGCGATCGGTGGCGCAGTACACGATGTCGGGCTTACTCGTGCTGGCGGCGAGGGCGAGGATAGTGCCCTGGACGAAGGCGGCCGGGGACCAATGGACGCCGGCGTCGGTGGAGCGGTAGAGACCCTTGCTGGTCGCGAGGAGCAGGCGGCGGCCGTCGGCGGGGTCGACGAGGAGCGATTGGGGTGCGCCATCGGCGGAGGGCAGCGGCAGAAGCGTCCAGGTGACGCCAGCATCGGCGGTGGTGTAGAGGCCGTACGTGGGAACAGCGGCAAATGCCTGGCCTGTGCTGGCGGCGCCGGGTTGGACCCAGGCGACGGCCCGCGTGGGGAGCGCTCCCGCGGAAGCTGTGGCGGCGGGTTGGGGATGGGCGGCAGGCTGGGCGGAGGGTGGCGCATACGTGGCGGCGGGACGCCAACTCTCGCCGGCATCCGGGCTGAGCCAGACGCTGCCATCGCCCGCGACGAGCCAGAGCGGGCCGCCCGCGAGCGGGCTGGGCGCGAGGGAGCGCACGCCGGCAGCGGCGAAGGGTCCACGCGTGGAGGCGGGCCAGTGGGCGCCTGAGTCGGCGGAGATGAAGAGGCCGAAGCGGGCGCCGAGGTAGAGCCGGCTGGGGTGGGCCGGGTCGACGGCGAGCGCGGCGAGGTGGTTGCTCAGGTCGGCGAAGGGACCGCCAGGGCCGGCGGGGAGGTCCAGCGCGGGCAGGGAGCAGCCCGCGAGCGAGGCGAGAAGGGCCAGCAGCGCGCAGAGCATGGCGCGGGTGGGTGGGCGGGGAAGCGGGAGGCGCATCATCACCTCGATCTGGTATCGAATGAGGGTGAACCATTGGGTGTGCACCGGCCGGGCGTCCACCGGACGCCCCTACTCGACGTAGCGGGCATTGCCAGGACAGGTGCCAATGGAGGAAAGGTGGTGCGGTAGGGTTCGGGTGCGATTCTAGCGGAGGGGAAGGGACGGGTCAAGGAGACGGGACGAGATGGGGAGGAGGCGGGTGGTGTACGGCGGGCCGAGATCATGGAGACCATGGAGGCACACAGGGTGGTCGGGCGAGGACGCGTATGTGAAGTAGCGCGGGTAAGCCGCAGGGGCACGATGGGTGGTGTGGCAATGCCATCGTACGGCTATGCGCAGAAGTGCCGGGGGGACAGAAAGGACAGATGGCGCTTCCACGCAACCGGCGCAGCGCGGCCGCGTAAAGTATAGTGAGGCACGCACGAGGGAGTGTGCCTAACGTCAAGGCAACGGCAACAACTGAGACATGAGAGGGACGCACCCGTGTATAGCAGGTATGAAGGCCCGACGGTGCTCGGAATCCCGGAGAAATGGGAGCGCGTGCTGTGCTACGCGCTCATGTGGTTCACGGGCATCATCTTCTTGCTCATCGAGCAGCGCAACCACAATGTGCGGCGCCACGCCGCGCAATCCACGCTGGTGTTCGGTGGACTGGGTATCCTGGGCTGGATCGTGAGCATTCTGGGCGGGCTGCTCGGCCACATTCCGGTGATCGGCGTTTTTGTGCTCGGCCCCTTGTTCGGGCTGATCGGTTGGCTAATTGGAGTGGCCATCGTAGTCCTCTGGGTGCTGCTGATGGTGATGGCGTACCTGAAGCCGGACTTCGTGCTGCCGTTGGGCCGGACCTATCAGCGCATGCTGGGCTAGCTCAGCGAGCGGTCTCGCGGTCGAGCCAGGCGAGGAACTCGGGGGTGTTGCGCGAGACGTCGAGCTGGGCCACGCAATTGGTATAGCTGATCGCCGATTTGATGACGCTTGCGACTTCGTCGTAGGCGTCATCACGCGTCTTGACGATGAGCACCGTTTCGGGCTCTTCGGTGATGTCGCCCTCCCAGCGATACATGCAGGTGATGGGGAAGAAGTTGACGCAGTTGGCGAGGCGCCGCTCCAGCAGCGTGCGGCCGATGGCGCGAGCCTCGTCGGCGGTGTTGAGCGTGACGTAGACGAAGATCATGGCAGGCACTCCTCAGGATGCGGCGTCGAGGCGGCGCAAGAGGCCGGCGAGGATGGCGATGCGGGGGGCGATGTTGGCGACGCTGGCCCACTCGCCGGGGTTGTGGGCCTGACCGCCGCTGGGGCCCATGCCGTCGAGCGTGGGGACGCCCATGGCGGCGGTGGTGTTGCCGTCGGAGCCGCCGCCACTGTAGGCGCCGCGCAGGGCGATGCCCACTTCGGTCGCGGCGGACTGCGCCAGCGCGAAGAGACGCGCGCTGGCGGGGCTCTGCTGGAAGGGCTGATGGACGAAGCCGCCACTGAGGCGGACGGCGGTGCCGGGGATGGTGGTGGCGTCGGCGACGCGGCGCAGGGCTTCGTCGAGGGCGCGAGCGGCCTCGGGGCTGGGCGCGCGCACGTCAATCGCGGCGCGGGCGTGGTCCGGCACGACGTTGGGGCGCTCGCCACCCGCGATGGTGCCGACGTTGACCGTGGCGCCCGGGATGGTGCCGTTGATGGCCTGCACGGCGATGATGCGATGGGCCATTTCGAGGATGGCACTGTGTCCTTTGTCCGGCTCGGCGCCGGCATGGGCCGCAACGCCCTCGACTTCTAGCGCATAGGTGCCCACGCCCTTGCGAGCCACCTTTACCTCGTCGGCCGCGGAGCCTGGCTCCAGCACGATGGCGGCGTCAACGCCGCGCGCCAGCTCGCGCACCAGCGGGCCGCTCTCGGGGGAGCCGACTTCCTCGTCGCTGTTGCAGAGCATCGTCAGCTCGGCGTAAGGCGCTTCGCCGGCATCGGCGAGGAGGCGGAGGGCGTAGAGGGCGACGAGCAGGCCGGACTTCATGTCCATCACGCCGGGACCGTAGGCGCGGCCGTCCTTCACGCGGAAGGGGCGGCGCGCGGCCTCGCCGTCGGGGAAGACGGTATCCATATGGCCGATGAGCAGGACACGCGCGCGCCCCGCGCCGGAGCGGCGGGCGATGAGGTTGGGTCCCATGCGGTCGCCAGGCCGCAGCTCGACCGCGAAGCCGAGGTCGGCGAAGCGCGGGCGCAGGAACTCGGCGACGCGTGCGACGCCGGCCGGGGTGTATGTGCCGGAGTCGATGTTGACCAGGGCGGCCAGGTCGTCGAGGAAGGGGGCGACGAAGGTCTCGGCGGTGGCCAGTATGGCGGCCTGTTGCACGGTGTGAATCCTCCTTGCGTTGGGAGCGGGTGGCGCGGCATCGCGCGCACCCGCCAGTATCGCAGATATGGTGGGTGGAGTGTCGCGTCGGCGAGGGTGCACAGCGCGGCAGGGGGATAGAGGGGGGACAGAGCGACACGGAGTGACAGGGAGAGGGACGGAGTGACAGGGAGAGGGACGGAGTGACAGGGAGAGGGACGGAGTGACAGGGA
>CAYQFU010000274.1:3914-6320 GCA_964416775.1 uncultured Ktedonobacterales bacterium | reverse complement strand
CTTCGTGCGCTTCACCCGCTTCGTGCGCTTCGCGTTCCTGGGTCTCTTGGGATACTTCGTGTTCTCGCTCGGCAGCGGCGCGTTGAAAAGCGGCCCACTCGGCGATGCCCTCCAGCGTGCCCGACGCGATCTCTTCGGCCAGCTTGCGTGTCCAGGCGAGCTCCGCCTCGCGCATGGCCAGCAGGTATTCGCTCTCGATGACGAACAGTCGCGCCAGCCCACGCTGCCTGACGAGCTGCAAGACGGAGCGCTCCTGGGTGATTTCCAGCTCCAGGCGATCGCACCGTTGCGCGAGGAGGGCTGCGACGTCCTCGGGCGCAAGCGCCCCAGCGAGCGAGAGCCCCGCCTCAAAGTGGGTATATTCCTTGATCGGTGTGCTGATGAGCTCGCTGACCCAGTCCACCAGCTCCATGCGACCGGCGTCGGTCAGGCGATAGACGGTGCGCTCGGGTCGCCGGCCCGCGCGCTCGGTCTCCTGCGCGACGATGAGCCCATGCTGCTGCAGCGCCTCGACCACGGTGTACAGCGAGCCGTAGTTGAGCTTGATGCTCTGGTCCTTGCCGCGCTCGCGCATCGTGGTCGCCATCTCATAGGGGTGCATCGGACGCTCCGCCAGGCACGCCAGCACCGCCAGCGCGAGTGGATTGCTCACCTTCCGTTTGGTCATCTTCCACCGCCTCTCTAATATTCACGCCAATATTACTCTTCCAAGATCATCCGTATCAGGTTATACGGCTACGAGTATACCGACAAGAATATCAGTTGTCAAGTGCTGACGGTACGATGTGCGTATGGTGAAGGAGAGGCCGCCGCGGGTGCCAACGGCGAGCATGAGGCATCGCAGATGCCCACAGGCAAATAACCCGAGATCTGGCTGACCGCTCGCGCATAATATGGGCGCGTGCATATGCGCCCGCGCCCGGCGAACGCGGGCGCGCCGATGCAACCAGATGTGGAATGAGCTGGGGGGAGGCTCAAACCACGGACAGGTGACCATCATGGCAGGTGATATCGGTCGCACCCTGAGCAGCCCGGCCCAGTTATGCAGTTGCACCCACCTGAATTTCCTGGGTTGACGCCAAGCAGGAACAGTTATTCTAGCGGGCCGGGATCCCCTGGGCGGTGCGCTGCCACAGTGCTGGCAAACACCAAATGCCAATCCATCCGCACCTGCATATCCAGGCCGCTCACCCCTCCGCGTCCGCCACCTCGCGCGCCGCCCGCTCCACCGCCGCCTTGCCCGCATTCCCCAGCGCCACGTCGTCCAGCGGCGCGTTGATCAGCCCCGCCCGCACATCGCGGAATAGCTGCTGCAAGCGGCTCGTCCGCTGCAGCGCCGACCCCCCCACCACCCGCAGCGCCAGATCGGTGATGCGCACCGCGTTGTTCGTCGTCACCGACTTCACCAGCGGCGCCTCCGCCCGCAGCGCCGCCCGCGCCTCCGGCTGCGTCACCCAATCCTCCGCCAGCCCGAACAGCAGCCGGTGCGACGTCAGCAGCAGCGCCTCCATTTCGCCCAGCTTCGCCCGCACCGCCGGCAGCTCCCCAATCGGCTTCCCCAGCCCCGACGGCACCCGCGTCGCCGCGAAGCGCGCCGCCTCATCCCGCGCGGCGCGCGCCGTCCCCGTATACACCGCCGCCAGCGTGATCGTGCTCCACGGCAGCCCCAGCGCCCCGCGCGGGTCTGGCACGCCCACCGGCCGCTCGTCCAGCAGCGCGTCCCCCGACACGCGCGCATCTTCCATCACCAGATCGTGCGATCCGCTGGCTCGCAGCGCCATCGCGTCCCACGTCTCCTCCACCCGCACTCCTGGCGCGTCGCTTGGCACCAGAAACGACCCCAGCCGCACCGGCCGGTGCGACTCCTCGATCGCCGCCAGCACCAGGAAGTAACGCAGCGCCGGGCTGCCGGTCGTGTAGATCTTGCGCCCTGTGATGCGCCATCCACCCTCGCCGTCCGGACGTGCCGTGGTCGCCGGCACGCCTCCGTGGCTCGGGCTGCCCATCTCCGGCTCCGCCTGGGCCGCATTCCACAGCGCCCCGGTCTCCACGATCTCGCGGCAGAGGCCCGGCAGCCGCTCCGGCCACAAGTGCCCCTCCGCCAGGATGCCGACGTTACTGCAGTGCATCCCCAGCGCTAGCGCCGTCGAGGCATCGCCCCACGCCAGCCGCTCCAATACCAGCGCGTATTCCAGCTCGTCCGCGCCCAGCCCACCGTATTCCTCGGGCACCGTCAGCGCCTGCAGCTGCGCCGCGCGCAGCTCGTCGAAATTCTCGAATGGGAACGAGCCATCGCGGTCGTGCTCCGCCGCGCGCCCCGCGAATCGCCTGGCCAGCGGCTCCGCCAACGCCAACAGGCGCCGCTGCCGCTCCGTCGTTGGATACTTCACGCTGCCCCTTCATCTT
>CAYQFU010000274.1:2254-3814 GCA_964416775.1 uncultured Ktedonobacterales bacterium | reverse complement strand
CTGGCGGTCGTGCGGCCAGAGGTGGCATACTGGGCAGGTTGCGCGCCTCACCATGAGCTTGCCAACCGGACGAAGACGCCGAGACGAGAGGGGATCGCCATGAAGGCAGCAGGATCAACGGAGATCGTATCGATGGCGGACGACGAATACCGCCGCGATCTGGGCCATGGGCTGATCGTGCGCTGGTCCACGCCAGATGACATGGAGCGCGTGGCAGCGTTGTCCGCCCAGGTCTTCCGGCCACGCCCCGAAGCTCCGCTCAACTGGAATCTGCCGCTCTGGACGCGCGATATGTTCAGTGGACGCCACCCGCACATTGGGCCGCGCGACTTCGCCGTGGTGGAAGACACCCGAGCGGGCACCGTGGTGGCCTCTGCCTGTCTGCTCAGCTATACATTCGCATATGAGGGGATATCGGTTGGCTTCGGTCGTCCCGAAGAGGTGGCGACCCTGCCCGAGTACCGGCACAAGGGACTGGTCCGCGCCATCTTCGACCTCCTCCATGCCAAAAGCGCCGCGCGGGGCCATCTGGTGCAAGGCATCACCGGTATTCCGTATTTCTATCGCCAGTTCGGCTACGAGTACGCGGCGACACTGGGCGAGGGGTTGACGATCTACTTCCCGGCGATTCCCGCCCTCAAGCCAGATGTCCCTGAGCCGTACACGCTGCGCGAGGCGACACTGGACGACGTCCCAGCGCTGCGCCGGCTGTGGGCTCGGGCGCACGCGGGAACCGCGCTGTGGACCGAGATCGAGGAAGAGTACTGGCGCTGGGCAATGGCGGGCATGCATCCAGAATCGCTCGAACGCTGGCACCCCTATTTGATCGCCGAGTCAGATGGCCAGTCCAGCGGACGGCTGGTTGGCGCCCTCGTCCTGAATCCGGGCCGCTGGAGCGCCGCGCTATTGGTCAACGCCCTGATGGTGGACGCTGGCGTGCCGCTGGTGCAGGTGATGCCATCGGTGCTGCGCGGTGTGCGGGCGCTGGCCGAAACCGTCAGGCCCATGCGGCCAGACACGCCTCCCGCTGGGGCCATCGAGTTTCGCTGGGCCAGCCCGGCGCTGCGCGGTGCTATGGGCGATACGCCATTCGTCGACAATGCCTATCCCTACGCCTGGTACCTGCGCGTCGCCGACCTGCCGCGCTTGCTGCACCACATCACCCCAGCGCTGGAGCGCCGGCTGGCGGAGTCGCCACAGGCTGGGTACACGGGTGAGCTGACGGTGGACTTCTACCGCGGCGGGCTGCATCTGGCCTTGGAGGATGGCAAGCTTACGATCATCGAGGATTGGCAGCGCTCGGCTTGGGGCGAGGCGCAGGCGGGCTTCCCGCCGCTGGTCTTCCTCCAGGCGCTCTTCGGCCATCGCTGCCTGGATGAGCTGCGGCATATCTACCCCGATGTCTGGGCCGAAGGCGATGCCGCGCCGCTGCTGGATGCGCTCTTTCCCAGGCGTCCGTCGCTGCTCGTGCCGCTGGATTGAAGCTCGGCACACCTCACCCCAGATGTGGCTGATCGCTCGCGCACTGTAGGGGCGTCCGGTGGACGCCTGGTGGACGCC
>CAYQFU010000274.1:0-2154 GCA_964416775.1 uncultured Ktedonobacterales bacterium | reverse complement strand
GGTGGACGCCTGGTGGACGCCCGGCCGACGCGGACGCCACGGCTCAACCGGACTTGGTATCGCTCCATGCGGCATCAGTGGGATGGAGCGAGGCCAACCTCGACCGTGTAGCCCAATCGTCCTGCTACCCATTCGTCCCTCTCGCAGTCTCCCTGCCAATCGCTCAGCCATGCGTCGGAGCGGTGCCACGACTACCGGCCAGAGCCTGGAAGCGCGGTGCAAAGCTCGTCCACGTCTGGCACACTCTCTCTGCCGCGAGGCAAACGCCCATGGCGGCTGGACCACGAGCAAGAGAGGAGCGAGGCATGCGTCGCGACCGCTGGCCTGCCTGGGACGGCGACACTGATTGGGACGACGATCCTTCTTCCGCCGCGCCACCTGACGCGTTTGTGGCGAGTACCTATGTGCCCGACGTCTGGCCTGACGAGTACGAAGAAGACGAGGCGCTTCCGCCGCGTCAGACACGCCGGCTGCCCACGTATGCGCCGCCTGCGGCAGGCGTCCGCACCACTGCGCCAACACCCACCGTGGGCCGCGGCCGCATCACCGGCCGCATTCCCTCCGTGCCGACGGCCACCGGGAAACGCCCCGCCTGGACAGACGTGCCGACCGCCCACATTCCAGGGCGCTTGCCCACCCTCCCTCCGGTGGACGTGCCCCACTCCGCACCTCCCGCCCGCTCGTCGCGCGATGGCGCGCTCCGCGCCTTCTGCGAGGCGCCGACGGGCAAGCGTCCCGCCCTGCCTGGCGGCGGCCTCACCGTCATCTCCGGCAACCCACAGCCGCCGTTTCGTCCGCGACCACATCGGCGCTCCTTCGCGGGCCTTGCCGCGCTCGCGCTGGTTGGCGTCATCCTGGTCGCCGTCACCATCCACTCGGCCTCCACGTTCTCCGGCACGCCGTCCTACGCGGGCCTGGCCGCCGACGTGAGCAGGCCCGCCGGCTCCTCCTCCACACCTCTCGCCCAGGCCCAGGCCTGGCAGTCCCAGTCGGGCGTCTTCCCCATCCTGGGCGGTGGCGGCGCCGCTGCCCCTGGGATGAACGCCCCAGGCACCGCCAAGGCCCCCGCATCTCCGCCCCCACCCACTGCCCAGGCGCCCCATATTGCATCCCAACCCGCCGCGACCACCCCACCGAAGCCCACCGCGGCTCCGGCCAAGCCTGCGGCGGCTCCGGCCAAGCCCGCCGCGGCCCCGCCGGTTTCTGGTATCCTGCCGGCGCCCGTCACCCCTTGGCCGCCCGCCAATGCCTGGATGTCTGTCCCCGGCCACATCCCCTACGCGGTCAGCGACCCACCCGGCGACCCCTTTGCTGGCGCGTTCGGCCAGTGCACCTGGTGGGCCCAGCACGAGCGCCCCGACGAGAACCTGCGCGGCATAGGCAACGCCATGTACTGGGCCTCCGGCGCGATGGCGCGCGGCTACCGCGTCGGCACCACCCCTGCCGTCAACGCCACCGTCGTCTTCCAACCTGGCGTTCAGGGCGCCGGCGGCCCCGGGCACGTCGCCCACGTCATGGCCCTCTACCCTGACGGTTGGTTCCTCATCTCGGAGATGAACGCCTTCGGCAACGGGGGCGGCTGGGGGCGCGTCAGCTTCCGCTATGCCCACGCCGGACCCGGCGTCCAGTTCATCTATTGATTCCCCGCGGCCGGCGGACAGGGAGGTCCGCCGGCCTTCTCCGCGCTCGACGCTTACACTTCGGTCGAAGCACTCCTCGCCGCCCTGCACGAACACGTCATCGCCCCAGCTGAAGCCAAGGTCCGGGAAATCCAGCGTCAGCGCGCCACCGCCCTCCTGCGCAGCGGCCTCTCCAAACCCTAGCGCCAAGACTCTAGCTCTTGTCTACTCCTTGACAAGGAATCGATCAGCGTGGATGCCGAGCCTACGCCCACGCCAAATCATGGGCTTCTATTCGTCTCCACCTGGCGCGGCAGGCGCTACCCGGTGGCGGAGGTGCTCGGCTCCTGGCGCCTTCAGGACCGCTGCTGGGATCGGGAACGATGCAGCGACCATACGTACTTTCGCGTGCAGACGCCGGACTTTCAGGTCTTCGAGCTCTATTTCGATCACGTGCCGGCGTGTGGATACTGGATGTGGTGCAGGATTGAGCAGAACGTTGCACTGTACGAGCTCTCGGCCTTTGATCGTCATA
>CAYQFU010000273.1:0-6354 GCA_964416775.1 uncultured Ktedonobacterales bacterium | reverse complement strand
CCGCCTCCTCGTTGTAGGCGGGCAGCACCACCGAGAGGCCGCGGCGCGTCAGCGGGCCCGCCGGCAAGGCCTGCGCGGGACTCAGTGCAGCGGTGGTAACGTCGGCTCGTACATTCACGGTCGGTGCGCGCCTTTCGTCGAGGAGGATACTCGTCGCCGTCGTGGCCTGCGGGATCGCCCGCTGTTGGGCATCATGTCAGATGCGCCGGAATGGCCGCCGTCGCGAGTGTCGCCGGCGGCCGCCGAGCGTCCGGGCATCTGCACCATCTCGCCACCGCCGAACCCGCGCGCCCCAGAGGCGCTCCACCAGCCACACTAGAAGGAGATAGCGCCGGTCCCAGCGTGCATGACGTGATCGGCGATGAAGTTGAGGCCATCGTAATGCCCAGCAATCCCCATGTCATGGGAGTTAGGAGACATTGGCTACCACGCACAGTGGGCAATGCCAGCCCGCCGTCGCCGCGGGCAACCCGCGGCTACCCCACCACCATGGTCGCCCACACGAAGGTACCACTGCTGATGACGCCCTTTAAGCCGCAAGGGTAGAGTATGGCCGGTGCGACGCTCCCCTAGATGCCGTGTGGCGAGTGTCCGCGCACGAGAACCCGCGCGGCAGGTGGGGTTCATGCGGCGGCAGGGTAGGACGACGAGATGGCGATCAGCGCGCGGGGCCTGTGGGGCCGGCTCGGTGGGGTGTTGACTCTGCCGCCGCGACGCACGGCGCAGGACCTCCGTCGCGCGCCCGTCCCCCCCGACGATCCGCAGCCCCTCGACGAGGATCTGCCCGTCGAGCCCAATTTCGCCGACCGTCGCGTCCGCCGTATCCTCTGGGCGGTTGCCATCGCCGCGCTGGCGTTCCGGGTCCTGCTGCTGCCGCTCGGCCACGCCTGGGACCTCACAGTCGACTACAACGTCTTCATCGACCTCGCCAAGAACCATTCGCCCTACGACACCTTGATGTCGCTGACGCACATAGCGCGCTCGGCGAACTGGGACATCGACTACGAGTACTACGCCTACCCGCCGGTGCCGCTCTACCTCTACTGGCCGCTGGCCCACCTCTACGCCTGGCTGCACCCCGGCGCCACGTACTACATACCCGTCTCGGGAACGTTCGCGCTGCCGAGCCTCTCGCTGGACTTCTTCCTCCTGCTCAAGGCGCCGATCTGGGCGGCCGACTTCCTCGTCGCGGCCGTGCTGGCCCGGATGTCGGGTACGATCCGCGGCTGGCGCGACTACCTGCTCAACCCCTACGTGCTGCTGGTCAGCGGCGCCTGGACCTTCGACGCCGTCGGGCTGCTGGGCCTCGTGCTCGGCGTCTACTGGCTGCAGAAGGGGCGCTTCGTCTCGTCGGGCCTGGCGCTGGCCTTCGGCACGATGGTCAAGTTCTTCCCGGCGCTGGCCGTGCCGACCCTGCTGCTCTACCTCATCAAGCGCCAGCGCCCGCTGCGCGAGATGGCCCTCTTCCTCGGCGCGTACGTCGTCGGGTGCCTCGCGCTGCTGGGGCCGTTCGCGGGCGGCGTCATCCAGGTGCTGACCTTCCACGGCAACCGCGTCGGCGGCGGCATGACCTGGCAGACGATCGCGCGCCTCGACCTGCTCTTCCCCAACGGGGCGGACCTCGGTCCCCCGGCGCTGGCGATCGCGGCGTTCGGGACGCCGATGCTGGCGATCGCGCTGCTGCTGGCGTACTGGTACGGCTTCACCGCGCGCCAGATGGGCCTCAACCGCATGCTGCTGGTGACGTTCCTGGCGTTCTTCCTCGGCTCGAAGCTGGTCAACGAGCAGTACGCCCTGCTGGCGCTGCCCTTCGCCATGGTCGAGGCGCGGCGCGTGGGCGGCGCGTGGGTGTGGCTCACCCGTCTCCTTTGGGCGATCCCATTGGCGTTCTCGGTGGTCCACGTTCCGATCAACCGCTTCATCTGGATGCTCCTGCGCATGGTCTACGGCTCGGCCGCAAACGTAATCACCATCACGGGGGCGACCGGCCTCGAGTGGCTGCCGTGGTCGCGGCTCAAGGGCCAGCAACTGAGTATCGCGTTCCTGGCGGTGGCGTTCTGGGCGCTCTGTCTCGTCGCGGTCCTCTGGCCGCTACGGCCCCACCGGCGCGGCTGGAGGTCGTCCCTCCCGCCAACGGACGCGCAGGAGGCGCTCGACGAGGACGCCGCCGCGCTCGTCGGCGTGGCGGGCGCCGCGGAGGTTCACCCAGCCCAATAGCCTCGAAAGTCGAGTGTTGTCGCGGTCAGTCCGACGGTTCGCCCCCGACGCCGCAGCTCGCGGCGAGCGACACGGGAAGGCGTCTAGCCAGGATTCAGGTCAGGTCTCATGTCCAACGCCACCAAGACGAAGGTTGCCCCGCTGCGGCCGAATGTGCTGCTCAACCGGTTGGTCACGCGGACGATCACGCCGTTTGTGCTGCTCGCGGGCCTCATCCTGCTCGTCGTCTTCAATTTTCGCGGCGTCCTGCAGGCGAGCAAGGACCAGTTCAGCGTCATCCGCGGGCAGCAGTCCTACAGTGTCGGGGGCCTGCAGACGCGCTTCTCGCAGAACGCGGGCGACCAGCGGCCATCCGTGCTCGCGCAGGGCGGCGGTGTGTTGTCGTGGGTCGAGTGGGGATCCAAGCTCTCGGTAGATGGCGAAGTCTACACCCTGTGGGACAACAGCCACGGGTACGACTACGACGACGGCAAGCGGCAGATCTACTCCACCACCACCGGGCACGGCGTGCAGATCATCGAGATCGTCACGGCGGTGGACGACCACACCGTGACCGTGGAATATCGCTTGACGGCCCAGCCGGTCGGCCGAGCGGGTGTGCAGCACGTCGTGCTCAACATCGCGCACCAACACCAGGGCCTGTACCAGCCGGCGGTGTCGGGCGGCACGCTCACGGCTGGCGTCCTGCCCGACAGCGCCTACGATCCCAAAGGCGAGACGGCCCTCAAGCCATTCGGCACGATCACCTTCACGGTGAGCGGGCCGCAGCTCGCGTCGTCGCCGTTGCGCATCGACGACCTGCACGTCGACGCCACGGCCGACGGCCCGCACGGCTACGCCAACTCCTTCACGACCACCTACGCCATCGACAATCCGACGATCAACGAGGTCATCCCCCTCGGCACCGAGACCCTCACCTTCCAGCCTGGGTGAGCGCGCAACGACGTCGGGTCGAGGGATATTTCCGCGCTCGCGCGCATCCTGGCGCGTGATCAACCCGCCCGCCCGCCCGCCCGCTCGCGCGGGCGCTGCTGCTCATCAACGTCGTCGCCATTGCTGCCACAATCGGCCTGCCAGCATGGATGCTGTGCGAGCGCGGCCTGCCGAGCTGGCTGGCGCTGCGCTCGCACGGCCTGGCGATCGTCACGTAACGACCGCGCCGCCCTTGCGGATTCCATCCGTGCTTCGGTACATCCGCACTCTTCCCACACGCCCGTTGCAGCAGAGCGAGCGGACGTTAGGCCAATACTCCCAGCCGCGCGAGGCCTTCGCCGCGGTCATGGTAGGATAGACCGGGCCGCAGGGGAGAGGCGCGTCGCGCAGGCGGCAATGCACGCGGGGCTGCGGTGTGTGGAAGGGCGCTCGGGTGGTGAGCCTATTGTCGGTGGTGGTCGCCGGGCGTGTCGCCGCGCCCGCACGCGGCGTCGAGGCCACGGGCCCGCTGCCGCTGGGCGACGATCTCCCCGCGCACAATCCGCTCGTCGGCCGCCGGGCGCGCCGTCTCCTCTGGGTCTTCGGCATCGCCGCCGTCGCGTTTCGGCTGGTGCTGCTCCCGCTCAATCACTGGTGGGACATCACCACCTTCTACAACGTCTTCATCGACCTCGCCCACAACGTCTCGCCCTACGACACCCTCGGCCATCTCACCCACGTGGCGCAGTCCGCCGGCTGGTCCGACGCCTACGAATACTACGCCTATCCGCCCGTCCCGCTCTACATTTACTGGCCCCTGGCGCACCTCTTCGCCTGGCTGCATCCCACGGCGACCTATTTCATCCCGGTCTCCGGCGCCACCACCCTCCCCTCGCTGCCGCTCGACTTCTATGCCCTCTTCAAGCTCCCGATGTGGATCGCCGACTTCCTGATCGCGGCGCTGCTGGCGCGCATGTCGGGCACGGTTCGCGGCTGGCGCGACTACCTGCTCAACCCCTATGTGCTGGTGGTGAGCGCCGCCTGGACCTTCGACGCGGTGATGGTGGTGGGACTCGTCGCCGGCGTCTATTGGCTCCAGCGCGGCAAGCTCTGGCAATCCGGCGCGGCGCTGGCCTTCGGCACGATGGTCAAGTTCATCCCGGCCATCGCCGTGCCCACCTGCCTGCTCTACATGATCAAGCGCCGCCGCCCAGTGCGCGAGATGGTCCTGTTCCTCGGCGCCTACGCCGTCTTCTGCGCGCTGTTCCTGGGTCCGTTCCTGCGCGGCCTGCTCGACGTGCTCGCCTTCCATGGCTCGCGCGTCGGCGGCGGCATGAACTGGCAGCAGATCTGGGTCGTCTGGGACTCGCTGCCCGTCCTGAAGAACCTCCCCCTCCACCCGGTGGAGGTCGCGGTGGCAAGCCTGGGCACGCCGACGCTGGCCATCTGCCTCCTCATCGCCTACTACTACGCTTACACCGGCAACCTCTCCCTCAATCGGATGATCGTCGTCACGCTGCTGGCGTTCTTCCTCGGCGCCAAGCTGGTGAACGAGCAGTACGCGCTGGTCATCCTGCCCTTCGCCTTCATCGAGGCCCGGCGCGAGCGGGGTGCGTGGCTCTGGCTCTACCGCCTGCTGTGGATCGTGCCCCTGCTCTTCGCCGTCATGCGCGTGCCCATCGACCGCTTCTTCTGGCCGCTGTACCGCACGGTGTTCGGCGACCGGGCCCTCTCCATCGCCACCACGGGGCTGACCGGCTTCGAGGGGCCGTTCAACCCGTGGCGGCGCGCCGGGCTCGCCGGCTTCTCCATCGCAACTCTCGGCGTCGCGTTCTTTCTCCTGTGCCTCGTCGCGTTCCTGTGGCCCGCGCGGCCGGCCGCGCTGCGCCGCTCGCCGGCCGCGCCCGAGACGCCGGAAGCCCCCTCCGGAAAGGGAGGACGGATGGACACCACATCCCTGCTCGCCCGCGTCAAGCGGACGACACTCATCGACGTGCGCAAGCTCGTCGTGCCGCTCATCCTGTTGGTCGGGCTCATCACGCTCGCCGTCTTCCACTTCAACACGGTGCTCAAGACCGCGCAGGCCAGCGACGCTGCCGCAAACGGGGCGATGTCGTGCGCCAGGGGGGGCCTCCAGCTCGTCTTCCGCCGCGACGACGGCACGGATCGCCCCGGCATCCTCTATAATGGGGCGCCGGTCCTCAGCTACGCCGACTGGAGCTCCACCATCTCCGTGAACGGCGCCTCCGAGGAGCTGTGGAACCACTTCCACGGCTACAGCTACGATACCGCCCACTGCACCATCTACAGCACCACCACCGGCACCGGCTGGCAGCTCGTCGCGGTTATCAGCCTGGTGGATGACCACACCGTCCAGGTCGCCTACCACTTCGCCGCCCGCCCCTCGTCGGGCCCCACCATCGACCAGATGGAGCTGCGCGTGCTGCACGCCGCCCCGCTCTGGCTCGCGCCCACCGTCAAAGACAACACGCTCACCGGTTCCATCCTGCCGGCCACCGTCCACAAGATCGACCGTCGCAGCCCGCCCGCGGCCATCGCCACCCTGAAGCTCAACGAGTCCGGCAACGACGTGCCCAATAATGCCATCGAGCTCGGCGGCTACCATACGCTCGTGGACGAGACCGGCGTCAATCTTTCGTGGGCCTCCTCCGCCGTCACCGCGTATCGGCTCACCTCGCCCGACGCGGACCACCTCATCGAGCTCGGCGTCGAGCGTATCACCGTCCAGCCGAGCGACGCCGCCGCCAGCGGCACCCCCGCCGGCGCACTCGTCGCCCCGCCCACCCCGGCCATCTCTGGCTGATCTCGGCGTTCGGCGTCATCTCGCCGGCGCCAGACCGCCGGTGGCTCTCGCGTGGTGTGACCGGCCCCGCGCCCCGCGTCCGGCGTTCGCGCGACGCCGCGCCGCGCGGGGCGCCGGCTCCCCTGCGCCTGTGTCCTCCTCGCCTCATGCGTGGTTGGCTCGGCTCGTTCGCAGCCGGCGACCCCGCCTCGCACGGGATTATCCGCGGCCTGAAATGCCGCGGAGGCCACACGGCACCCTTGGCGTGGCCCGTCACCCTTGGCGCGGCGCTCAGTGCCCGACCAGATGGGTCACAACCGCCGGCACGACGAGCCAGACCGCGAGCACGCCCGGATTGAGCAGCAGCGCGGCGAAGGTGAACTGGCGCGTGTCTTCCGGCGTCTCCGGCGTCTGGAGGCGCC
>CAYQFU010000272.1:0-6374 GCA_964416775.1 uncultured Ktedonobacterales bacterium | reverse complement strand
CCCTGGCACTCCCTGGCACTCCCTGGCACTCCCTGGCACTCCCTCGCGAGCATGCCGCCAA
Source organism: uncultured Ktedonobacterales bacterium (assembly GCA_964416775.1). Lineage (GTDB taxonomy): Bacteria > Chloroflexota > Ktedonobacteria > Ktedonobacterales > JADMIN01 > CAYQFU01. The sequence goes on along the minus strand of CAYQFU010000272.1, from coordinate 6,313 downwards.
TGTGAAATCGCCGCGAGCTCAACGGCGGAGCGCCCGTGGCCGGCACCGCGAGTGGCCCCGCGCCCTTGACAGACCATGCTCAAGCATGTACCATTGCGACTAATACACCAAGCGTAGGTGCAGACACTCCCTGGACACCTTCCCTTCTCCGCGGCGCGCGTGCAGAGACTCGGCGCTGGCCGCGCGGCCAGCGCCGGCCAGCAGAGGACGGTGGTCATGTCTGAGTGGACCTGGCAGCATGCGTCCCTCTCTGCCTCTCTGCGCCCCGCATCGCCCGCCTTCCTCACCCCATTGCGCCGTCCGCGCCTGCCCATGCCTTTACCCTCACCCTCGCGCGCGCATGCGCTCGCGCGCGACGCGACGACGCTGGGCGCGCGCACCCCCAGGGCGCCGCGTCGGCGTTGCCTTTCTCGGCCGATCTCCATCGGCGCCGCATGTCCTCCGCGGCGACCCCCATCTAGGCGGTTCCATTGTCCGCGCCGGGCGGACAATGCTGGACTTGGCACCCGCTGAAAGGAGCAGCATCATGCAGAACGGCAGCGGCACGGGACGCAAGGGGAGGCAATGGGTCCTCGTCCTCCTCCTGATTCCGCTCATCGCGACCCTCTGGGTTCCGTTCTACGCCTCGCCCAATCTGCCATCGTTCCAGGGGATTCCATTCTTCTACTGGTACCAGTTCCTGTGGGTCCTCATCACGGCCGCTCTCACTGCCATCGTCTACGCCATCGTCGGCTAACGGCGCCGGTCCGGTCCGAGAGGGCCGTCGGCCCGTCTAGTCAGGTCAACGACTGACCTCCACGAGAACAGGGGTGCTCCATGCCAACTGATTGGGTGGCGCTCAGCGTCTTCGTCGTCTTCTTCGCCCTGGTGACGGTTATTGGCTTCGTCGCCGCACGATGGCGTCGCGGCAATCTCGATCTCATCCACGAGTGGGGCCTTGCGGGCGGCCGCTTCGGCACACTGGTGACGTGGTTCCTGCTCGGCGGCGACCTCTACACCGCCTACACCTTCGTTGCCGTGCCAGCGCTCGCGTTCGGACAGGGCGCCATCGCGTTCTACGCCGTACCCTACACCATCATCGTCTATCCCGTCGTGTTCATCTTCATGCCGCGCCTGTGGGCCGTCGCCAAAAAGCACGGCTTCATCACCGCCTCGGACTTCGTCCGCAGCCGCTTCGACAGCCACCTCCTGGCGCTGGCTGTCGCTCTCACAGGCATTCTGGCCACCATGCCGTACATCGCCCTGCAGCTCTACGGCATGGAAGTGTCTATCTTCGAGATGGGCATCAAGCCCGAGTACGCCCTGATCGCGGCTTTCATCATCCTGGCAGCCTACACCTTCGTCAGCGGCCTGCGCGCTCCCGCCTTGATCGCCGTGGTCAAAGACACGATGATCTGGATCGTGGTCATCGTGTGCGTCATCTACATCCCCATCGCGCTGGGCGGATACGGACACATCTTCGCCGTCGCGCAGCAGCATCTAGTGGCGGCGCACAAAGCCGATCCCACGAAGGGCGGCTCGATCTACCTGGCCACCGCGTCGGCGCAGGTCGCATTCTCCACGCTGGCGCTCGGCTCCGCGCTGGCGCTGTTCATGTATCCTCACGCGATCACCGGTGTCTTCGCCGCCAAGAGCGGGCGCGTGGTCAAGCGCAACATGGCCTTGCTGCCCATCTACTCGTTCATGCTGGGCCTCATCGCCCTGCTCGGTTACATGGCCATCGCCGCGGGCATCAAGTCTGACCCCGTCTACAAGGCCAACATCGCCGTGCCTGGCCTGATCCACACCATGTTCCCATCGTGGTTTGCCGGCTTCGCCTTCGCGGCCATCTCTATCGGCGCCCTGGTGCCCGCTTCGGTGATGTCCATCGCCGCGGCCAACCTCTTCACCCGCAACATCTATAAGGAGTACTTCCGCAAGAACTGCTCGGACCGTGAGGAGTCCAACACCGCCAAGACCGCCTCGCTGGTGGTGAAGCTGGGCGCGCTGGGCTTCGTACTGATCCCTGGCCTGACGGCCTACGCGATCAACCTGCAGCTGCTGGGTGGCGTCTGGATCCTCCAGATCTTCCCCGCGGTGGTCTTCGGCCTCTACACCCGCTGGTTCAACCGCTGGGCGCTGCTCATCGGCTGGGCAGTCGCCATGGTCCTGGGTACGTCCATGGCCTGGTCGGTGAACTTCACCTCCACCTATCCCCTGACCATTAACGGCACCCAGTACAAGGTGTACACCGGGCTGGTGGCTTTCGTCGTCAATGTCGTCATCTCCGCGCTGCTCACGGTGGTCTTCAACGCGATCAAGGTCTCCAATGGGAAGGACGCCACCTCCCCGGCCGACTACTCGCTCGAAGAGGCCGTTCCCGCGGCTGCGGGCGCTCGCTGAGCCGGCTCTCACGCAACGCCTCGTGCGCCAGGCCACCCTTCGCGGGTGGCCTGGCATTTTCATGCGCTCGCGGACGCCTCTGCCGTGGATGGTACAATGCCGAGAGACATGACAGATCATCCTACCCATCACAGCCAGCGCACTGACGTGCTGCGCGCCGCCGATCCCATCACGGACGCCGCCGCCATCGCGCGCGCGGCGGAGCTGCTGCGCGCGGGCGAGCTGGTCGCCTTCCCCACCGAGACCGTCTACGGCCTCGGCGCCGATGCCACCAACGCCCGGGCCGTCGCCGCCATCTTCGCCGCCAAAGAGCGGCCGTACAGCGACCCGCTCATCGTCCACCTCCCCGATGTCGCCGACCTGGACCGCGTCGCCCGCGACGTGCCACCCGCGGCCCTGGCGCTCGCCGCCCGCTTCTGGCCTGGTCCGCTCACGCTCGTCCTGCCCCGCGCCGCGACCATTCCACCCATCGTGTCCGCTGGTGGCGACACGGTCGGCGTGCGTGTCCCCTCGCACCCCATCGCCCGCGCGGTCATCGCCGCGGCCGGCGTGCCAGTGGCGGCTCCCAGCGCCAACCGCTTCATGCACACCAGTCCTACCACGGCGGCGCATGTGCTTGCCGATCTGGACGGCCGCATCGCCTGTGTGCTGGACGGTGGGCCTTGCGCCGTGGGCCTGGAGTCCAGTGTGCTGGACCTCACGACCACGCCGCCCTTGCTGCTCCGTCCCGGTGGCACCGCCCTCGAAGCGCTGCGTGAGGTCCTGCCCGACATTGCCTTGCCCCCGCGGCGCGTCATCGCACCCGTCCCTGACGACCCAGGTGCGGTGCTGGCCGAGGTGGCCCACGCGCCGGGCCAGATGGAGCGCCACTACGCGCCCCACGCCCAGCTGGACATCTTCGACGGCGAAGACGCTGTGGCGGCCAGCGCCGTATTGGCCGCGGCGCGCGCGGCCATCGCACGGGGCGAGCGTGTTGGCGCGCTGGTCACGGACGATGAAGCGCCGCTGCTGGCGGCGGCCGGCGTCGATGTCGTGACGCTTGGTCCGCGCGACAACCTGGACGAGATCGCGCGCCAGCTCTACGCCGGGCTGCGCGCGCTCGACGCGCGCGGCGCGGATCGCATCGTCGGCCACACCTTCGGCACCAGCGGCCTGGGCCTGGCGCTGCGCGATCGGCTGCGTCGCGCCGCCGGTGGGCGCCTGATTCCCGTGCCCTGAAACCGCGGCTACCCACCCCTGTTACCCGCCACCGGCCGGTGCTGCCAGATCGGGCTGATCGCTCGGACATCGTAGGGGCGTCCGGTGGACGCCCGTCGGTCGAAGGCGCGACGGCTCAATCCGATGCATTACGATCCCTTCCCTTCTGTATACTGGCGCATGGCTATGCGCCCGGTGGCCGGTGGCTGCCCGCCGTACGGGCGCATGGATACGCGCCTCTCTGGCGGTGCTGGCGTCCCCCACCCATCTGGACGTACCACCGGACGTATGATGTCGCTCTGCCTTGCAAAGCCCGTCTGATTGTATGCTGACGCTGCTCCACACCCCCTCGCGGGCGCGCAACCGCCAGCGAGGACCTTCTCCATCGGTGGTCATGGCCGCTCCGCCCCGCTCCATACCACGAATTTCGACGCCTGGTTGACTAATGACGTTTCTCGTCCGTTATACGGTATGATAGGCATCTAACATCATTAGGCAGACAGCAGGAGTGGGGGACCGTGGAGGACACGCAGATACCAGGAATATTGCGCCGGCGGACGAATGCCGCCGTGCTGACGACGACAGAGCGGAAGGCCAGGCGCCTGCACGGGAGCAGGCGCCCCGGGCGCGGCCTGGGGCTGCATGCCGGCCGCATCGTGCGCCGGCTGCGACGCCGCCTGCGCGCCGCCCAGCGCCATCGTGCGCTGTCACATCACGGCACGCTCCGCTCCCACCGTCTGCACCGGACGCGCGTCGTCGGCGCCGTCACGGCTACTGCCCGCACCATCGCTCCCGCCACCGAGGCCGTAGCCGGCTTCATCGGCGTTCCCACCGCGGGCACCGACGCTGCCACGGCCAACCTGCGTCGCAACGTGTGGGCGCTGGCGCTGCCCGCCATCGGCGAGCAGCTGCTGGCATTGGGCGTTGGCCTATCCGACACGTTTCTTTCTGGCCATCTCTCCAACGCCGCTACCCACCATCTCGGCTACGGCCGCACCGAAGCGGTAGCGTCTATCGGCGCCGCCTCCACCGCCGTGTGGGTCGTGCTCACCTGCTTCTTCGCCATCAACGTCGGCGTGACCGCCCTCGTCGCGCGTGCTACCGGAGCGCGCGACGCATCGCTCGCGGCGAAGGCTGCCGGCCAGGGCATTGTGTTGGGCGCCGTTGGCGGCATCGTGGTGGCGCTCATCGCCGCCCCCCTTGCGTCCGTCGTGACGACCATGTTGGGGTTGAGCGGCCAGGTGGCAGAGCTTGCCGCCGGCTACATCCGCGTCCTGAGTCTGGCGCTGCCGGCGACGGGCATCGCTTCCGCCGCCAACGCGGCCATGCGCGGCGCCGGCGACACGCGCCGGCCGATGCTCGTGATGCTCGTGGTCAACGGCGCCAACATCCTCGGCTCCTGGGTGCTGCTCAGCGGGATGCCGCGGCTGGGCATTCCGGCCATCGGCGTGTTCGGCTCCGCCACCGGCGCCGCCAGTGGCTGGACGCTTGGCGCCATCGTAGCCGTTTGGATGCTCAGCCGCAGCCACCACCGGTCGCCACGCCTCTCACGTGCGGCGCTGCGGCCCGATCGCGGCGCCATGCTGCGCGTGCTGCGCATCGGGCTCCCCTCCACCGTCGAGCTCGTCATTTTTCAGATCGGCGTCGTCACCTTCCTGCGGTCCGTGGTGAACCTTGGCGCCTCAGCCTATGCCGCCAACGTGGCCATCAACTCCATCGAGAGCATCGCTACCCTGCCGGCCCTCGGCTTCTCCGTCGCCGCCACTGCCCTGGTTGGGCAGGCGCTCGGCTCCGGCGAGCCGGACCTCGCCGCCCGCAGCACCTGGGCGACCCTGCGCCCCTGTCTTGCCGTGGTCATCACCATGGGCATCGTGGCCGTGCTCGTGCCCCAGGTCCTGCTGGGCCTATTTGTCGCCGACCCCTCCGTGCAGCGCGCCGGCGCGCTGGCGATGCGTCTCTCGATCCTCACCATGCCCGCCAGCGCCATGGGCTTCGTCTTCAACGGCGCTTTGCGCGGCGCGGGCGACACGCGCTTCCCCGTCATCGTTCGCGCCGCCGGCACATGGGGCGTGCGCCTGCCGATGTCCGCCATCCTCATACCCCTGCTTGCCCTGCCCGGTGGTCGCCTGGTCATGGCGATGGACTTCGGCACCCAGGCCGCCCTCGCCTACTGGCGCTTCCGCAGCGGCCGCTGGCGTCGCGCCCGTGTCTAGCGTCCACGTCTAACGTCCGCGCTCACTCACCCCGCGCTGTTTGCCGTGCCGAGCGCCGCGAGGAAGTGCGTCCAACCCTCCCAATGGCTCTGCCGCAGCTCGCGATCGTGCGCGCTCTCGGTGTAGGGTCCATGGGTAAGGATGAGACGCGTCCCGCCGCTCGGCGCTGGCTGCAGCTCGACGCGCACCTCTTTCGTGTACTCTGGATCGTGGTCCCACGTCCAGGTGAAGGCGAGCAATCGGTCGGGCTCGAATGCCGTGTAGTGTCCCCGCAGATGCCACCCTTCGTGGGCCACGACAGATGGTACGCACCGCCGACCCGAGGGTCCACCAGGTCCGCCTCGCGCGGCCACCAGCGCACCAGGCCTTCCGGCGTCGTCCAGAGCCCGAAGATCGCGCTCGGCGTGAGCCTCGGGAATTCAGCCTCCACGATCAGGCGATCCGTGGGTGATGGCACCTGCCTCACCGCTGCGTCCAGCTCGTCGCTCGCGTCCATTGGCCCTCCTTGGGCTGCCCCGTGC
>CAYQFU010000271.1:0-6416 GCA_964416775.1 uncultured Ktedonobacterales bacterium | reverse complement strand
TCCTTGGCCTCTACCGTCTCGATGATCCGCGCTTGCGGATTCCACATGACCTGACCCTCCACGCGACGCCATACCTCGCGCATCGCGGCGAGGAGGGCTTCCGCCTCACGTTTCGTGTCGAACTCGAGGTCGATCAGGACGTAATTCGGATCGTCCACAGCGCGCAAGATCGCGTAGCGGCGGACGCCCGACCGCTCCCGGCCAACCGGATCGCTGTCGAACGCCTGCTTCCAGCCCGCGAAGTCGGGGACAGGGTGTTCGATGCGTAGAATGGGCATCTTGGTTCCTCCACGTTCAGGCGAACTCGTTTCACATCGGGGCGGGTCTTGTCCCCTCATTGTACCAGTGCGGTAGCAGTGCGCGCGCGTACCTAGCGTGACCCCGTCAATATGCAGGGCCGGCCCGCCGCCGTCGGTGAATCAAGCGCAATGCGGGCGGGTGTGGCGACCGGTGCGAGAGTGGCAGGATGAGCCCACGGTTGCGCCGCGCAGCGGGCATCGCTCAAGATGGCGCGCGGCGGCGGCCTATTGGGGAGCGCATGGGTCCACGAGGGAGTGGATGAGCGACGAGGCCAGCCAGTGCTCGTAGTCCTCGGGCGGCCAGTGTTGTTCGATCACCAACATCCGATACAGGTCGTGCGAGCACAGCGCCCACAGCAGATCTGCGGCCCGCTCGACGGTCACACCGGCAGCCAGTGTCCGTTTCTCATCGAGTGACCGTGCGACCATCTGCGCATCCATCAGCCGCCCGCTGGCGAGCTGGCGGAGCATGGCGGCGATCTCGGGGTCGGCGGTCGCCGCGCCCCGCACAATCTCGGCGACATCCGCCGACCGCTCGTGGATGTGCCGGACGTTGGTGGCGTGCAGGACGAGCTGCCGTCGGGCATCGGGCTCCCTCAGCATCGCCTGCCACCACGAGCGCTCGGCCAATGGAGAGGGCTCGGCATCTCCCCGAACCGTCAGGTTGATCAAATCAGTGAGCAGACCCGCCTTGGTCCCGAAGACGGCGGTGACGGTTGGCGGGGAGACGTTCGCCTCGCGTGCGATGGCGGGCAACGTCGTGGCGGCGTACCCGTGGGCGGCGAAAAGACGGCGAGCCGCCTCGAGGAGTTTGCGCCGCGTGAGCTGCGCCTGCTGCTGCCGTTGCGGCGAATGATAGCGACGTTTCTGCAGCGGCTCGTCCATCTTATTCACCACCATTGACTAATATTCAATATGTTTGTATAATAGCAGATACCCGGGGCGACGTGCAAGATCACGATTACCTGACGAGCAGTCCTCACAGGGCCAAATAGTGGAACGGGGAAAACGACGTGGACATGCAGGACAGGCAGGACATGGAGGTGGAGTCTGGCTACCGAGGCGCCATCGAGGACATCCGACAGGCAACCAACCACCATGACTTGGATGCGCTCGCGGCGTGCTTCGCCCCCGACTATCGGAGCGAGTTCCCGACACACCCCGATCGCGCGTTCTCCGGACACGACCAACTGCGGAGGAACTGGTCGCAGATTTTCGCCGCCGTGCCCGACATCCATGCGACATTGCTGCGCAGCGCGATGGAGGGTGACACCGTGTGGGCGGAGTGGGAATGGACGGGCACCCTCGTCATGGGCGGGCCGTTTCTTCAGCGCGGCGTGACCATCCACGGTGTAGACCGGAGGAAAACGCGATGGGTCAGGCTCTACATGGAGCCGGTGCGAGCGGGCGGGCCTGGCATTGAGTCCCTGGGACAGGGTGGCCCAGCATGATCCTCATCGCCGGTGGCACGGGGCTGCTGGGCACGCAGGTCGTGCGATTGCTGACGACACGCGGGCTGCAGCTGCGGGTCCTGACGCGCGACCCGAGCCGAGCGCACCAGTTCGCAGGTGCGCACGTTGGCGTCGTCGCGGGCGACGTTCGTGATAGGGGGGCAGTTGACCGGGCGGTGGCCGGGTCTCGTGTCGTCATCTCGGCGATCCAGGGATTCAGCAGAACCGGTGACGCGAATCCCCGGGCGGTGGATCTGCGCGGCAATGGCCTCCTGATTCAGGCGGCACGGAAAGCGGGCGTCGAGCACTTCGTCCTCGTCTCAGTCCACGGCGCTGCCCCGGATCACCCGATGGAACTCTTTCGCATGAAGTATTTGGCCGAGCAGGAGTTGAAGGCCAGCGGCATGTCCTGGACCATCGTCCGGCCGACGGCGTACATGGAGACCTGGGCCAAATTGATCGGGGAGCCGCTCCTGCAAACGGGGAAGACGCGGATATTCGGCCGCGGCACCAACCCCATCAATTTCGTCTCAGCACACGACGTCGCGCAGTTCGTCGCGTGCGCCGCCCACGAGACCACCATGCGCGGCGAGCACGTCGAGGTGGGCGGCCCCGAGAATCTCAGCATGCGGCAGGTGGCCCAAACGCTCATGCGCGTGACGAAGGTGTCGGGCACGGTGCGCTCCGTGCCGCTGCCGATGATGCGCCTGATGTCACTGGTGATGCGACCCGTCAACGCGAGGCTGGCGCGACAGATTCAGGCCGGGGTCAGCATGGATACGGAGGATATGACCTTCGACGCCTCCGACGTGCGGCGTCGCTACCCTTCAATCTCATACACGAGCCTGGCAGAAGTAGTGCAGCGCGACTATGGCACCGGGGCGCGAGCTCGACCGTCCGTGCGCTCCGCATCATCCGTGTCTGGCCCACGTTCCCGCACGTTGCGGTAGACACGTTGCGCTCGATACGGAAGCAAGGGCGGCACTACGAGATGCGTCATGTCGCGAACACGGCCCACCATGATGCACCGGGACAACGAACGCCAGCCCGGAACACGGCAGCGTTCAGAGCCAGCGACGCACATGGGAACAGTAGGCACGGTAGCTGTCGCCGAATGCACGCTGGAGATACCGCTCCTCGGGCATGATCACCCTGGTTTGCGTGTAGAGGACCAGCGGGAGGACAAAGAGCACGGCCCAGGTGACGGCCAACAGCACGGCCACGCCGGTGAAGAGCAGCGCCAGCCCCAGATACATCGGATTGCGCGAGTATCGGTAGGGACCTGACGCCACGAGCGCCGTGGAGGGTCCAGCCGTGTTGAGCGTCCCGTGTCCACGCAGCATCGCAGGGATAGCCGTCACGATGCACAGCGCTCCGACCGCCGCCATCACTCCACCCAGGCCCAGCGCGACTGGTTGCGCAAGAAAGGGAAGAGGAAAGCGCGCCTGGAGCGCCAGACCGATCAGGAAAGCAGCGATGTAGAGGACAGGCGGAGGGAGACGGACGCCGGGGCTATCGAACCCCGGCGTTCCTCCGCCAAGGCGATCCGACGAAGATGAGATGGGCTGCATGGGAGTGCACGCGCTTTCTCTGGTGGTACTGCGCCGAGTGCGGGCGCAGCGTCACTGCTCACGTTACTCAGACGCCTGTGGCAAGCTCCGGCCGCTTCCGAGCTGTTCCAATGTGGCGAGGCCGTCGCTGATGCCCCAGTGCTCGACGATCTTGCCACCGTTGAAGCGAGAGATGTCGACGATGTCGACCGTGACCGTCCGGCCCGTCGGCGCCACTCCCATGAACGTCCCGCGGTGCGTACCGCGGGCGCGCAGGCGCGCCCAGACCGTGTCACCGGACGTGACCATCTCCTCGATGGCACAGGTCAGATCAGGTAACGCCTGATGCAGATACCGGATGAGCCCCTTGACGCCCTCTCTGTTCGCGGGATGCACGCCGGCCTGATGCTCGACGAAATCAGGGCTGAACACGTCGTCAACCACGCTGAGGTCGCCGCCGCTGAATCCGACCGCGATGAGGCGGCGGAAGCGTTCCTGGTTATGGGATTGCTGCGCTACGGTGGTGTCTGGGGTTGCCATCGCACTCCTCCACATTTGCTACAGTACAACTGTATCAGATACAGTGATATTACACTCAATTAGGGAGGAAGTCAAGAGACGATGGTCAAGGACCCCAAAAAACGTCGCTACGATTCGACGCGCCGTCAGGCGCAGGCGCGTGAGACCCGCCAGCAGATTCTGGCAGCGGCCCGCGTCCTCTTCATCACCCGCGGGTTCGCCGGTACGACCATGGAGGCCATCGCCCAGGAGGCCGGTGTCGCGGTGGAGACCGTGTATACGGGCTTCGGGAGTAAACGGGCGCTGCTCGCCCGTCTCGTCGATCGCGCCGTTGGCGGGGACGACGAGCCAACGCAGATCCTTGATCGACCGGGACCGCAGCAGGTGCGGTCGGAAACGGATCAGCGGCGCCAATTGCACATGTTCGCGCGGGACATGGCGGACATCATGGAGCGGGTCGGGCCGCTCTTTGGCGTCATGCGCGCCGCCGCGACCACCGAGCCGGAGATCGCGGCGCTCCTTGAGCGTCTGCTCAGCGCCCGCCGCGAGAACCTCGGGGTGTTCGTGCGGTGGCTGGCGCACAACGGACCGTTGCGGCCCGGGCTCACCGAAAGTGAGGCGACAGACACCGTGTGGACCTTGACCAGTGCGGAGGTGCACCACCTCTTGACGGTGGACCGTGGGTGGTCGAGGGAGCAGTATATCCAATGGCTCAGCGATACCCTCGTCATCGTCCTGCTGCCGTAACGCCTATGCTGGCCGATCCACTGCTCGCTAGCTCGAACTTCCTGCACAATGCTGTTGGGGTCTGGGCAACTGCCGCCGGCTCGCCACTGCGTAAGCCGATTGACCCGCTCCTCGACCACATTGCGCCGCCGGTGGGCCGCTTCATGGAAGGCCAGCGGGCGTCCTGGCCGCCCTCCGCTCGCGCTGGTCGCGTTGCTCAGAGATTGCCGCCGCAAAGCCCGCCCGCGGCGCGGGTAGTCACGGCCCTTGCCGGTCAAGACGGGGGCGGCCCTCCCGGTGCTCGCGGCACTCATGACCGCCCGCACGTTCGCTCCGCGCAGGCCGCACCGTAAGCCAGTGCTGAGCAGGGCCCCGACCTGAGGCATGCCCATGATTGTCCGCGCATCGCACACGAAGCAGGTGCCTCACAGCAGAGACTTCGCCTGACACCCGATTGCATGCGCCACAGAAGGAATTGTCTGATGTACAGCGGCTCCTGATGAGAGGATGGTTCATACGATGTGCGGCCGATACGAGGTCATTGACGGCAAGCGCGTCTAGAGCCGATTTCGGGTTGCCCAGCCGATGTTGCCGATCCCGGCAATAGCGGACAACGGCGACGTGCGGCCCACACAGCAGGTCGTAGCGCTGCAAGCCGACCGTATCCTCTCCCCGATGCGCTGGGGGCTCGTCCCCGCCTGGGCGAAAGACCCGCGTATCGGCTCCAAGATGATCAACGCACGGTCGGAAGGCATCGCGAGCAAACCCTCGTTCAAGCGCCCGTTGCGCTTCCAGCGCTGCATCATCCCGGCGAGCGCCTTCTTCGAGTGGCACGGGAAGCCAGGCAGCCCTGGTGCGAAGGTGAAGTATCGCATCGCCCGGAAAGACCATGAGCTCTTCGGCTTCGCCGGCCTCTACGACACCTGGCATGACCCCAGTGACCCGACGGGCGGCGAGCTCACCACCTGTACCATCATCACCACCCAGCCCAACGACCTCGTGGCGCCCATCCACACCCGCATGCCCGCCATCCTGCTGCCCGAAGACGAGGACCACTGGCTCGACCCGGACATGACCGAGCCCGAGGAGATTGTCAGCCTGCTCCGGCCCTATCCAGCAGAGCTGCTCCAGGCAATGCCCGCCATTGCGTAGGGTCTGGCATGGATCGCGACGTCAGGGTGGTAGTACCGCGGCCTGTAGACGTGAGGAGGAAGAGTCAAGACCTGTGGATCGGCGTGTCACGCGACGTGCTGATCACCACCCGCTGATTCGTCGGGTCGTTCGATGAGCTTGCCGTTCTTGACTACCGCGCCGGCACGGACTAGCGCGACGAGGGGGGGTGCGTTGACGGCCCGCCACCGGGTCTGTGCTGATGCGATGAGCTTGAACGCCATCGCGACACCGGCGGCGCGGGAGCCGGGGCCCGTGGTGACTCGCTGGCGAAGCCTGAGCTGGCGAGGACGTTCCACGACAACGCCGTGAGGTCCCTCCCGGAGGAGCGCGCGGCCGCGATCGCCGCCCGAACGCTCGCCCGTCCTGACGCTCAGCGCGTCGAGGATCGCACCGCGCTGCTGACCTCGGTGGGGGCGCTGAAGTGCTGAGGTCGAGACCGTTACCGCTCCCGGACGGCGTAGGCCAGGTGGGTCACCCGCTGCGTCGGCTCCGCGCGCACCGGCTCCAGGGCCACGCGGCCCGCGTCCACGCCCTCGAACAGGCGGATGCCGGTGCCGAACAGCACGGGTGAGAGCGCGACTGAGAAGTCGTCGATCAGGCTGGCGTTCACGTACTCCCGGATCGTCGCGCCGCCGCCCGCGACGCGGACGTCCCGGTCGCCGGCGGCCTCGCGGGCCTGGTCGAGCGCGGGCTCGATG
>CAYQFU010000270.1:4825-6453 GCA_964416775.1 uncultured Ktedonobacterales bacterium | reverse complement strand
GTTTGGCGTAGATGGTCGGGACCTCTGGCTTCGGAGGAAGGTTGTACTGCCGTGCATCACCTCGGGTGATGAAGAAGGCGTGAATGCCGCCAACGCTCGTCTCCACTGGATCGTACAGAACAGCATCTTCCATTCCGCGGCGATGCAGGTCGTCCACTCGACCCGTGGCCTCAGCTCGCAGTTCCTCTAATGTTCCAAATTTGATCGATTCGGTCGGACACGCATGAGCGCATGCAGGCGTGAGTCCCGCCTTCTGGCGGTCGTAGCAGAATGTGCATTTGAACGCGCGGCCGTCATGCTTGTTGCGCTGAATCACTCCGAAGGGACAAGCGACAACGCAATATGAACACCCATTGCAAATATCCGGCTGGACGTATACGCCTCCGAATTCCGTGCGGACGATAGAACCGGTCGGACACGCTTCCAGACATCCTGCGTTTTCGCAGTGTTTGCATACGTCAGATGAGAAGGTCCAGGAGGCCACTTCGGGACTGTTGCCACCGTGACCAATTTCCGGCGTATGCTCGACGAACTTTACGTGTCTCCATGTGGAGTGCCCGAGCGCGCCGGTGTTGTCGTAAGAAAAGCCCGTCCAATTGAAGCCATCGTCGCTGAGATCGTTCCACTCCTTGCAGGCGACTTCGCAGGCTTTGCAGCCGATACACAGCGTTGAGTCGGTCAGAAATGCCGTGGTCGTGCTCATGCCGCCTCCTGCATTTTGGCGTGCAGCTCGTCGAGCGCAGCTTTGCCGCGCGGACACCGGCCTGCACGGATGTCGCAAACGAGCGCTTTAGTTTCCATGATGCGGACATTCGGCTCCTGTGAGATGGCAAGCAGATCGTTCGCCGTGTCGCCTCTAGTGAGACCACGGCGCCCCCAGTGGTAGGGAAGTCCAACCTGGTGGACGCGCCTGCCCTGTACAACCAGTGGTCGCATGCGCGACGTGACTAGTGCTCGGGCTTCGATGATGCCGCGTGGACTCATGATGGTCGCGAACTCGCCGGGCTTGATGCCGAGCTCATCGGCCATCTCAGGTGAGATCTCGCAGAACAGTTCCGGCTGAAGTTCTGCCAAATGGGGCAGGGTGCGCGTCATTCCACCTGCAGTGTGATGCTCCGTCAGCCGGTAGGTCGTGAGTACATATGGAAATCGTTTATCGAAGGGGAATCCGTACGCGTTGTCAGGTCGTTCTTTCTTCTTGGCCGGCGGATTGTATGGATGATCGGGATAGAGCGCGTTCGGCACCACGGCTTCCAGCGGCTCGTAATGCGTGGGGAGCGGACCGTCTTTAAGACCGCTCGAAACCCACAGCCATCCCACACCATCAGGATGCATGATGAACGGCTGATCGCCGCCGATCGCCTTCATGCCCTCTGCATTCTTCTCTGGTTTGTAATCCGGAGGAACGTCTCTCTTGAAGTCAGGTACGTCTTCGCCAGTCCATTCGCGCTTGTTCTCGTCCCACCATACAAGCTTCTTGCGCTCACTCCACGGCTTCCCGTCAGGGCGAGCAGATGCACGGTTGTAAAGAATGCGCCGGTCAGAGGGCCAGGAGAATCCCCAACCGTGTCCGAGATAGTCATGCGGCTTGCGCATGTTGGCAATGTTCTGTCCCGGTTTGGGATGAA
>CAYQFU010000270.1:2273-4725 GCA_964416775.1 uncultured Ktedonobacterales bacterium | reverse complement strand
AGATAGTCATGCGGCTTGCGCATGTTGGCAATGTTCTGTCCCGGTTTGGGATGAACGCCGGAGTAGATCCAGCAACCGCAGGCCGTGCTGCCATCGTTTTGCAGCTCGGTGTATTCGCGCACCAGGTCGCGCGTAGCGGTCTTGTAGCCGTTGATTTCGCACACGATGGCGTCTACGGAAGGCTCGGCAATCTCGCCTCGAGTGGGATAGTCCCAAGTGAGGGCGCTTAAACCTGCATTTCGCGGATTTGGACTTGCCTTTGCCTTCTCCTTCATTCGGCGGCCGAGGTGATACATGAACCACGTTTCGCTGCGGCAGTCGCCGGGCGGCTCGATGGCCTTCTCGTGAAATTGCACCAGGCGTTGAGTGTTGGTGAAGCTGCCCTCTTTCTCCACATGTGATGCGGCAGGGAAGAAGAAAACTTCGGTCGCAATATCTTGGGTTTTTAGTTCGCTGCGCTCGATCTCTTGTGAGTCATACCAGAACGAAGCTGTTTCCGTTTCGACAAAGTCGCGTACGACCAGCCATTTGAGTTTGCTTAGCGCGGTCCGCTGCAGGCGGCCATTGGGCGCTCCGACTGCCGGATTCTGGCCCATAATGAACATACCTTCCATCTTGCCGTCCTGCATGTCGAGCCAGTAGCCCAATTCAGAATGGTCTCCCGTTACGCGCGGCAGCCAATTGAATCCAAAATCGTTGTCTTTTGTGGCCCTCTCACCGTACCAGGCCTTCAGCAGGCTGATGATGTATTTATCGAAGTTGCTCCACCATCCCGCATTGCTGGAATGCCGCTGAATATATTGTTTGAGCGTGTCGGCGTCGCTCTCCCAAAATGGCATCGGCAAGTAGCCGGGCAGGATGTCGTACAGCGTCGGGATGTCAGTCGAGCCCTGAATACTGGCATGCCCGCGCAGAGCCAAAATTCCGCCCCCCGGACGCCCAATGTTGCCCAATAGCAGTTGCAGAATTGCCGCGCTGCGAATGATCTGCACGCCAGTGGAATGCTGCGTCCAGCCCACGGCATAACAGATTGCACCGGTTTTGTCCGGCCCAGAGGCGCTGGAAAAAATCTCAGCAACCCTTGTGAACTGGTCCTTTGGGATGCCGCAGACGGTCTCGACAAATTCCGGTCTGTAGCGAGCGAAGTGGCGCTTTAGGACGTTGAACACACAGAGTGGGTGCTGGAGGCTCGGATCCGTCTCGTGCTTACGGAGGTCCCCGGCCTCTCCCCCTCGGTCTTTGCCGTGACCACCGCCTGCTTTAGCATGACCAGGCTTGACGGCATCCGCATGTTCAGGCTCCCCTTTGTAGAGCCACGTCTCCGGCGAATATTCTTTCTTTTCTTCGTCCCAACCGGAGAAGACGCCGTCCAGATCATCGGGCAGCTTCACGTCATCGCGAAGGATGGTGGCGGCATTGGTGTAGTGCTTTACGTATTCGCGGAACTCCTTGCCATTCTCGAGCACGTAATGAATCAGACCGCCGAGAAATGCGATGTCGCTGCCCGCGCGCATTGGCAGCCAGATGTCTGACATTGCCGAGGTACGTGTGAAGCGAGGATCGACATGGATGATGGTTGCTCCTCGTTTACGAGCTTCCATCACCCACTGGAAGCCGACGGGGTGGTTCTCCGCCATCGATGATCCCATAATGAGAATGGCATCGGAATTCGCCAGATCCTGTTGAGCAGTAGTTGCGCCTCCGCGTCCGAAGGAGGTGCCCAAACTGGGCACGGTAGAGCTGTGTCATATACGCGCCTGGTTGGAAATACAAACCAATCCCAGGCCGGCGCTGAATAGCTTCTTGATCAGGTAGTTTTCTTCGTTGTCGAGAGTCGCCCCACCGAGATGGCCGATGGCTTTCGTGTGCATCAGCGCACGGCCATCTTTCTCTTCCTCGAATGTGCTCTCGCGCGATTCCCACAATCGATCTGCGACCATGTCCATGGCCTGCTCGAGATCGAGATCTTCCCATTTATGCGAATATGGACGGCGATACTTGACCTTCGTTTCGCGCAGCGGATGCGTCACCAGCTCAAAGCTGTCTGCGCCTTTCGGGCACAGGTGACCACGAGAGATCGGCGACTCGGGATCGCCTTCGATGCTGATGAGTTTGCCGTCTTTATGGAATGCGAGTTGTCCGCACCCGACGCCGCAATAAGGACAAACGGATCGGGCAACCTTGGCACTGTCGAACTTGGGTTTGAGGGTGCGCGTTCTCTCGCTCATGGCTTCAGGACCGGTTCCGTCGGCACCTTTTCTTATTTGCTGCAAGAGCGGCCAATTTGAGAGCAAATTCTTCAGCATTGGGCCTCACCAGGGATAACCGTAGTGAGAATCTGGCTACCTAGACTCAGGTTGTCAGTGATGGAACCAGCTAATCGGAGTCTGCACGCACATTCTCGCGTGCGTTGACGTAAGCTGCTCGCCAGTGTTCAATACGTGATTCACAA
>CAYQFU010000270.1:0-2173 GCA_964416775.1 uncultured Ktedonobacterales bacterium | reverse complement strand
ATTCTCGCGTGCGTTGACGTAAGCTGCTCGCCAGTGTTCAATACGTGATTCACAATCATGAAGCTACTCTTCCGCACTCTCCTGTTGCGCACCGTGCTGCTTGGCCCGATGCTGTCTTTTTCTTCGTTGCAGATACAAGCATTTCCGCAAACGCAGCAATATCCGCAGTTGCCGAGTGAGACTCCGGCCGAGATCAAAGCTGCCATGGAGACGTGGGACTACACGCGTAACGACGTGATGATCCCCATGCGGGACGGAGTACGGCTGCATACTGTGATTCTCGTTCCAAAAGGGGCGAAGCGCGCGCCAATCCTGCTCACGCGAACGCCTTACGACGCTTCAGCACTCACGAGCCATGCCTACAGCTCGCATCTCGGACCAATTCTGAACGGATACGACAACGCCCCGGACGTGATCGTAGACGGAGGTTACATCCGAGTCGTCCAGGACATACGCGGGAAGTACTACTCAGAGGGCGATTATGTAATGACTCGTCCACTCCATGGACCGCTGAATCCAACGCCGGTTGATGAATCAACTGACACCTACGACACAATTGACTGGCTCATAAAGAATATTCCTGAGACTAACGGTAAAGTCGGCATTCTCGGCATCTCGTACGACGGATTTCTGCCTTTGATGGCGCTCGTAAATCCGCATCCGGCGCTCAAGGTTTCTGTGCCTATGAATCCAATGGTCGATGGATGGATGGGTGACGACTGGTTCCATAACGGCGCGTTTCGCGAGCAGAACATTCCTTACGTGTACGAGCAGGAGGCTACGCGTAAAAATGACGCCAAGTGGTGGCGTAGTCACTTCGATGATTACGACGAATTCATGGCGGCCGGGTCGGCAGGCGAACTCGGTCGCATTCACGGCATGGACCAAATCGGCTTTTGGCGGAAGCTGGTAGAGCACCCAAGCTACGATAGTTTCTGGCGCGAGCAGGCGATGGACAAAATTCTCGGTGCGCAGCCGCTCAAGGTGCCGGTCATGTTGGTCGATAGCCTCTGGGATCAGGAAGACATTTACGGGGCCATCGCGGTCTATAAAGCAATCAAGCCGAAAGACACAAACAATGACAAAGTATTCCTGGTGATGGGACCGTGGCATCACGGACAGGAGATCTACGACGGCAGCACGCTTGGTGCTGTGAAATTTAACAGCGATACGGCGCTATATTTCCGTCGCGAGATCCTGGCCCCGTTTCTGGCAGATTTTCTTAAAGACGATACTCCCAAGGCGGATGTGGCTCCGGTTTCTGCATTTGAGACGGGAACCAACACCTGGCTGCGACTGCCATCATGGCCCTCAGGTTGTGCGAGCGGATGCAAAGTGCAACCAACTCCGCTCTATCTCGCGCCTGGCCTGAAGCTCAGCTACGCAGCGCCGAAATCCGGCGAGCCTGGTTTCGATGAATATGTCTCCGATCCGGCCAAACCGGTTACGTATCGCATACGTCCTATCCTTCCTGCGTATTTTGCAGGATCTACGTGGTCGCAGTGGCTCGTGGATGATCAGCGTCAGATCTCAAGCCGTCCAGACGTGGTGTCGTACACCACCGACCCGCTGACCTCGTCGGTGAAGATCAGCGGGCAGCCAATGGTCAATCTCATTGCGTCCACCAGCGGCACGGACTCCGATTGGGTGGTGAAGATCATCGACGTTTATCCGGATGAAGTGGCGATGGATCCGTCCATGGGCGGATATCAACTAATGATCTCAGCAGATATCTTTCGCGGACGCTATCGCGAAAGCCTGGAGACGCCGAAGGCAATAGCTCCGGACAGGCCGCTTCTGTATCGCTTTGCGCTGCCCACCGCTAATCACGTCTTTCTTCCAGGGCACCGGATCATGGTGCAAGTGCAGTCGAGCTGGTTCCCGTTGTATGACCGCAATCCGCAAACCTTTGTTCCGAATATCTTCTGGGCCAAGCCTGCCGAATACCGCAAGGCCACTCAGCGGCTCTACCACGCTGCGGGAGAAGCAAGCTTCGTAGAGTTACCGATTGTCTCCGGGCCCTAATGGACGCGACGGAACGCCGCCCGAGCGGGATTAATTCCCTTGGAGACTCTCTGACAAAGTAATCCGCCGCTTGTCAAATCGAAACATTCTCCAATATTCTCAACGAACCAGATCAGTCTGCCTGGAAACTGCAGTCTTAGTACTCAGG
>CAYQFU010000269.1:0-6455 GCA_964416775.1 uncultured Ktedonobacterales bacterium | reverse complement strand
TTCATCCGCCGCACAGGCTCTCATACCAGATGCTGGTGATTGCTTCCGCTTTGCGTAGGGGCGTCCGGTGGACGCCCGCCTGGCGCGAACGCAACGGTTCAACCGGATTTGGTATCACACCGCCTCGATGCCCTCCAGCGCCGGCAGCAGCACGTCTTCGCAGCGCCCGCCCAGTGCCGCGCGCAGCCACTCACGCCCCACAATGCGAATGCGCCGCTGGTGCTGCTCGTAGACCCCTAGGTCGGATGGGCGCTGCCCCGTCGCCTCCGCCCAGGTCATCAGCCGCTCCATGCCCACCGGCGGGTGCTCGAACCCCACCAGCACGTTCATCTCCCACTTTTCGGGCTTGGGCACGTCCACCAACAGCTCATAGGACTCCACCGGCATGCCCAATGACCCGCTCACGGCCTGGGCCAGTGCCATTTCCACCCGCCGCCGCTTGCTCTGGTCCCAGAACAGCGCATCTAGCCGGCTGAAGAGCCGGCCCGCGTGGCTGCTGACCTCCAGCAGCACCTTGTACGGCCGGCGCAGGCGCAGGTCCTCCACCAGCGCGCGCGCACCCGCTGGCATGCGCGGCTCACTCAGCAGCGCCAGCAGCCCCGCGTCGTCCAGCCCGCGCAGATCGCCCGGCGCCAGCGTGCCCGCGGCCAGCGCCTCCTGAGTCGCGCGCAGCAGCATCGCCATCATGGCGCGGTTCGTATGGTGCCAGTAGACGTTGTCGAACATCTCCTGCCGCGCATGCAGCAGCGAGTTCAACGGACTGATGCCCTTGTCGCTGACGCCCAGACGCGGCCCCTCCGGCGTGCGCAGCACTCGCAGCGACCCGAGCAGCCGCGTCACGTCCACGCCGCCGTACGGCACGTTGCAGGCGCGGGCGTCGCGTGCGAGATAGTCGAGTTTGTCCACGTCGAGGGCACCACTGAGCAGACGCACGAGCAGCGCATCCGCGGCCGGGAGCGGCCGGCCGCGCGGCGGGTCCACCATGTCGGCGACCCGCCCGGGTGATAGGCCGAAGCGCGCCAGCGCCTCGGCGATATGCTCCCCCTCGATCAGCTCGCGCCCCACCTGCTCATGCGCGACGATGGGATGCCCCAGCTCCTCGATGGCGTGCGAGAACGGATAGTGTCCCACGTCATGCAGCAGCGCCGCCGCCAGCAGCACGCGCAGGTCGGTCTCGCCCACGCCCTCCAGCCCGCCCACCCCGTCGCGCGCCAACAGCGCCCGCAACGCCCGCAGCGCCAGGTAATACACGCCCAGGCTATGCTCGAAGCGTGTGTGCGTCGCGCCCGGCCACACGCGGTAAACGAATCCCAGCTGCTTGACGCCCTGCAGTCGCACGAACTCCGGCGTAGCCAGCAGCGCCAGCTCCAGGTCGTCCAGGGGGATCAGCTCGTACAGACTGTCACGGATGGTGCTGCGCGGCGCGCTGTCAGGCAACCGCGGCATGCCCGGGGCCGCCTGCCAGAGGCTCGCGGCCTTTGGCACGTCGCCGCCCGCCGCACGCGTCGCGCGGCGCCGGCCCTGCGTGGGCGGCGCTCCCGTCGCGGCGCCGGGACTGTGCGGCTCGTCGCCCTCGTCCTGCTGTGGAATGCGCGGTGTAGCCATAACACGGGCATTGTAGCCTGCGGCCAGTCGGCGCGTCCAATGTTGCGTAGCGTATGACGCACCGCCTTCCGCACCGCCCCCACGACCACTGGTGGCATGGTCGGTGCGGCATCAAAGCCGTCCGTCGCTGTCAGCCAATTCACGGACCCGAAGGAGGCCGGCATGCCAACCTACGTGACGCTCTTCAAGTGGACAGACCAGGGCATCAAGGCCGTCAAAGAGACGGTCACGCGTGTCGAGCAGGCAAGCTCGGTGGCGGAGAAGATGGGCGGCCGGATCGTTAGTGTCTTCTGGACGCAAGGGGTCTACGATGTTGTGACGGTGTCTGAGTGGACAGACGACGATGCGGCGCAGGCCTTCCTCTTGCAGCTCGGTTCGGTCGGCAATGTGCGGTCCGAGAGCCTGCGAGCGTTCGACCGGAACGATATGCAGCGCATTCTTGGCAAGATGGGCTGACCTCCACCCTGCGCATGGGTCTGGAACCAGTGGACGCCGCTCCTTCGGGAGCGGCGTCGCGCGTTGATCTGCGTGCGGCGTTGGTTATCAGGACTCTCCGCGCACGCTCATCTCGTTGCGCACGCCCAGCACGCCGGGCACGTGCCACACGTCCTGCTCGGCGGACAACCGGTGGCGCGACGACGGCACACTCCCCAGCAGCGTCACCGTGCCGTCTCGCACCTCCACGCGCATGTGCGACAGTGTTGGCTCGATGGCCGGGTTCGCCGCCAGGATCGCCCAGACGTCGGCGGTCAGCGCCGCGTCGTCGCGCAGGATCAGCCCATGGGCCACCTGCACCGCCGTCGCCGTCAGCATCAGCCGCGCCTGCGCCGGCGCGAAGGGCAGCTCGCTGGATGCGTGCTCGGCCTTGGTCGCCCATGCCGGCGGCACCAGCACCCGCAGACCCTGCACCCGCAGCAGCGGTGCCAGTGGGTCGGTCGGGCTCTCGACATCCGCTGCCACATCGCCGCGCACGTGTATCAGGAGCTCGGTCGCCAGCCCTGAATGCGTATCGACTACCACGCCCTCCAGCTTGCCCACGCGCCCGGCCTGGCAGTCCACCCGTATGTGCCGGCGCAGCTCCAGCGCGTCCGGCGTTGGCGTCGGCGGCTGGGCCGAGGTGATCGGCACCGTGCGCACGTCACGCACCCACGGGCGCGGGCTTCCCAGCTGGCACCACACCTCTCCCGTGCGCGCGCGCAGCCGCGCCCTCACCAACACGCCGCGCGGCCCGCCCATCGCGCCGCGATACCGTTGCGGCAGGGTGGCCAGATCGCCCAGGTTGACGCGCTCGCCAAGCCGCAACACCTGGCGCGTCGGCCCCGGCCCTCCCAGGCTGCGCTCGCTGAACATGAGGCCCTCCGCGAGACTATTACTTGCCACTCTCCACCTCCGCCGCACCGCTCGCGAGTGTGAACCGCGCCGCTCGCTCCGCATCCAGGTAATGCTTGCCCATCCAGGACGACGCCCGGCGGACGCCGCGCGACGCGATAGGGAATCTTTCACCCCGGATCGGACGTTATATGTTGGGGAGCACGCTCCCGCCGTATTTCGCGCGCAAGTTCCGCACCTGATGACGACTGGCGGCTGCCGGTCGCCACATCCTTTCCTTCCCAGTACTATGCATCTCCTATTGTGTCTCGTGACCCGTGTCCGCTGCACGCCTCGGCGCCAGCTGCTGCCAAAACTCAACTCGCGCAGCGGACGAGTCTATGCTAGAATGGGCATCGTCGCGACGCAGGCAGCAATTATGCGGGGTGGAGAGCCGGGCGGAGGCAGCCTGGAGGAGGACTCATGGACGTAACGGTCGCGCCAGGACAGAGCGCACGTCATCATATGCCACTCAGTTGGACTCGCTTCCTGGTAGGATTGATCGTCGGGCTAACCGGCTTCGTCGATATGCTGACCGTATTTGCTCCGCGCTTGCGTCTGGACCTGCTGCTAGACGTGTGGCCGCTGGACTTTGAGATCGAATCCGAGGTGCGCAGCCTGGCTGTCGTCGTCGGCTTCCTGCTCATCATGCTGTCGCGCGGCCTGGTGCGTGGCAAGCGCAAGGCCTGGGAGCTGACGCTGCTGCTACTCGTCATCTCCGCCTGCTTCCACGTGATACGCGGCGGCTGGGTGCTCGCCACCTGGGTGACGCTGCTGGACGTGGCGCTCTTCAGCGCGCTGCGCCCGGCCTTTCGCGCGCGCAGCGATCCACCCTCCGTGCTCCGTGGCTACGCCGCACTGGGCGCTGGTCTGCTGCTCGTGCTGACGTACACCATCGGCGGGTTCATCCTCCTGCGCAGCCAGTTCGCCCCCGTGGTGGAGCTGCGCGCGGTCGCCCGGACGGCCGTCCACACGCTCACGTGGATGGATGTGGCGCGGCACATCCCGGAGACGCCTCAGGCCTTGTGGTTCGTGGAAGCGGTGCGCTGGCTCAGCTTTAGCGCCCTCGTCTTCGGCATGACACAGATCTTGCGCCCAGTGGCCACCGCCCTTCTGCCCGCGCCGCACGAGCGCGAGCGGGTCAAGGAGCTGATTCAAGCCTTCGGCTCGAGCACCATTGCCTACGTTGCCCTCAGCTCCGAAAAGTCGTACTTCTTTCACAGCTCCGGCCAGGCCGTGCTGGCCTATCGGCTGGCGGGCAACGTCGCCGTCGTGGCGGGCGACCCCATCGGCCCGCGCACGCTGCTCGGCGACACACTCAACGAGTTCGCTGCCTTCTGCCGCCAGCAGGATTGGCACATCGTGTACTGGCAGGTGACGCAAGATCTGCTGCCGCTCTACACCGCTCGCGGCCTGCAATCCATGAAGATTGGCGAAGATGCCGTGGTGGACCTGCCCGCGTTCACGCTCAAAGGCGGCTCCATGGAGCACCTCCGGTCTATGACCCGCCGCGCGGAAAAGGCCGGCCTGGAGATTCGCTTCTTCGAGAGTAAGGTGGACGATCCCGAGCTGGCGCGGCAGATGGAGGCTATCGCGGCTGCCTGGCTGGCCGACAAGGGTGGCGTTGAGATGGGCTTCAGCATGGGCCGCTTCGGCGAGCGGATCGATCTGGAGACCGTCTTCGCCGTGGCGGTGGACACCGCGGGCCGCGTCCACGCCTTCACCAGTTATGTGCCCATCTACGGCCGCAACGGCTGGGCGCTCGACCTCATGCGTCGCGACGCCGAGTCGGCCAACGGTGCGATGGAGCTCATGCTCGTGCGCGCCATCGAGCGCTTCGCCGCCCAGGGCGACCAGGTGCTCAGTCTCGGCCTGGCGCCGCTGGCGAACACCACCGGCGAGCCGAGCACGGGCATCACGCAGCTCTGCTATTTCTTCACCAGCCGCTTCGGTGGACTCGCCAAGGCCGAGTCACTGTATAATTTCAAGCGGAAGTTTCATCCCCACTGGGAATCGCGCTATCTCGTCTACCCCAACACCGTGGCGCTTCCCCGTGTGGGCCTGGCACTCGTCGCCGCCCACTTGAGTCGTCAATGGCTGCCCTGGGCCAGACTCGCCTCACGCCAGAAGGCCGTCGCCGCGCAGGAACAGCCAGTGCCATACGCCGCCTGAGCGCCGCCGGCAAGGGCGTCTCGCGTCGCGGCAGCGCATGACCAGACCCGCTCTAGATTGGCTATTGCTTGTAGGAGGCACTCGTGGACCTGAAGCTTGTCCTCATCATCATCGCCTTCGTGGGTGCGCTGATCGTCGGCCTGCCCTTGGGCGCCGCGATGTCTGACCGCCGTGGGCGCCTGCTCTCCACGCTCGGCGCCATCGTCGCCGCTGCTGCCACGGCCGCCGGTGTCTATGCCTACGCCACGACCATCAGCGTGGATGCGCTGTCCTATGCGCTGGGCGCCTTCGGCGCCATCACCATCGGCGCCATCGTGGGCACCCTCGTCGTCAACTTCCTGCTCAACCTGCGCGAGCGCCGCCCCACCGGCCTTCCGTTGGAGCTCTAGCGTTCGTCACACCGATCCCTGAGCCAGGCCGGCGGTCCGAGCCCTGAAGGCGGACCGCCGGCCTGGCTATGCGCCGTGTCCTGCCGGCTCATGCGCGTCCCCCACTGGCTTTTCCGCGCCTCCGCCTGATCTGGCACGATATTTGCAGGCTGTGGTCGCGCCAAACGATCATTCGACTCGTGGCCCGGTACCGGTCGCTGGTCCCCACACGTGGATGATCCGAGGGGAGGAGCGACAATGCTTCCAGCGGCATGGGCCACACGCGTTTCCGTGTCCCCACCCGACGTGACCGACGCAGTCTACCCTGCCCGGGCGGCGCCTACGGTGCCGAGCCCCAGCACCAATCCGCCGTACGCGCTGCCGTTCACACCCATGGTTCCGCGTCCGACGGCGCGTCCCTCGATTCTCGTCGTCGACGACGACGTCACGCTCCTGCAGCTCATTGGGTTCGCCATCGCCGACGTCATGCCGGACGCCGACGTCCGCCTCACGTCCACCGCGCGCGAAGGCGAATCCGCCGCCGTTGCCTGGACCCCTGACGTCATCCTCTGCGACATCCATCTCCCCGACGACGATGGACGGCACTTGCTGGCCCGCCTGCGCACCCGCCCTGAGCTCGCGCATGTCCCTGGCGTGCTGATGACCGGCCTGGACATCTCCTCGCGCCTGCTGCGCGAGGAGGCGTGCTCGCTACGCGCCGACTTGCTGCGCAAGCCGTTCGAACTGGTGGACCTCCTGCGGCTGGTCGGCCGCGCGCTCTCGGGCCGCATCGCCGTCTGAGATCGCCCTCACCCCCGTGGCCTACGTCCTTACCGACCCCGTAGGGGCGTCCGGTGGACGCCCGCCCAGCGCCGAGGCACAGATTCACCTGGATGTGGTGTCAGATCGCTCTGGTTTCGTAGAGGCGTCCGGCGGACGCCC
>CAYQFU010000268.1:5326-6501 GCA_964416775.1 uncultured Ktedonobacterales bacterium | reverse complement strand
GGATGAACTACGCACCCTCTACTCCCTTGCGCGAAGGCATCAGGAGCTACTTTGCGAATGGTGTTGTACGAGCCGTTCACGTCGGCATTGATGTGCCGCCCGTCCGCCGCCCGATAGAGGCCGCGCTTCACCCGTCGCCCACTGAAAGCGGGCGCGGGTTGTGATGGATCGAAAATTGGCACCGGGTCCGCATCAAGGAAGCTGGCTTTGCTGGTGTAGCTCTCCTCGGTGATCCGCACCTGGATGCCCACCAGTTCCGCTTTGTAGGCCAGCATCTCAATGAAGCGCGCATGGGGCGCGCTCACAAAGTTCTGATTGCCCCGTCGTCCCATGCTCACTTCCTGCTTCCAGAGCGGGTTCATGCCGATGCACAGCGTGCCAATGCCCTCGGCCACCAATAGTTCAATGATGCGGCGCGAGGCCGTGTGCAGGTACCAGTCAATCCGCCGCGTGCGCTTGGTGGTGATCCGCTCCAGACGCCGACTGGTGTACGCCTCTCCCAGTCGGCTTTGCCACTCCGCTCGCCGCTTGTTGTAGAATTGGTTGATTGACTTCACTGGCCGCCCGTTAACAAGCCGGGGCACGAAGCCCGCTTTGTTTGAGGTTAGCAGTGCCAGATTGTTGAGACCAATGTCTACTCCGGCGTAGAGCAATGGGTCTACCGCCGCCTGAGTCGGCGCACGCTCATAGATAACTTCCACGACGTAGAAGCCCGCGCGGGGCACGATGCGTACTTGTTGGACGTTCTGCTGCCGCGTCTGCACGGTGATGCCTGTGCCCGATGGACAGACTAGGTGGTTGCGCAGAGCGGGGTGCGAGAGCGCCTGGGTGGTGTAGACCAGCAGGTTGCGGCCCTGCTTGTCCAGGTAATGCGGCAGACGAGGCCGACCCAGGAACTTCGACGGGTCTTGCTCCCAGGCGGCCAGCGCCTCCTGGTAACTGTCCCAGGCGGCGCACACTTGTTTGAGCACCCACTGCGCCACCTTGCGGGGCAGCGCGGCGTACTCCGGCTCGCCTTTCACCTGGTGGTACAGCGAGAGATACCGTGGGAACGAGCCATCCTGGAAGAACGCCTGCCGCGTGGCATAGAGCGCCTTGTTGTACAGGTTTTTGGAGGCGAAGGCCGCGCGGTCAAGCGCGTTGAAGCGGCGGTCGGCGCAGTGGATGACATGCTG
>CAYQFU010000268.1:0-5226 GCA_964416775.1 uncultured Ktedonobacterales bacterium | reverse complement strand
ATGATGATGGTGCGCGGCCCCACGCGCCGTCCCTGGATTTTTCCGTCGCGGAACCAGCGCCAAGCCGTCTCATAGCGCACGCCCATCTGCTTGGCGTAGTCGGAGAGCTTCATCCTCTCACCATAGCCGCCTGTCGCAAGAATTGTCAAGAATATGAGTCAATACGCTAGGAAACTTGCGAAGGTTCATTATACCTCTCTATAGCAGGCGGCGCAAAGTGAGGGCCTCCTTTTCAGCGCTCGCATGCCTTTATTGGCGGTCTGGGTGGCGGCGGCGCAACTGTCCGACGCATCGTCTCGGACGTCGCGCCGGACGGCCGGTTTACCCGCCACGGCGGAAGCTGCTATATTCTGGGACGATACTGGTTCTGGTCGGAGCCGGTCGGGTACGGACGGGGCCGTCGCGCGGCGTGGCGGATGTCCGCGCGCCGACCGTACGACCGCATGTAGGAGAGAAACATTGATGAGCGACACTGGAGCGGCGCGGCCGCAGGACGATGGGCGACCGCGCGTGATGGTGATCATGGCGCACCCGGACGATGCGGAGTTCTCGTGCGCTGGCACGGTGGCACGCTTCGTCGAAAGCGGCTATCGCGCGCAGTACGTCCTGGCGACGAGCGGCGACAAGGGCAGCGCTGACCGCAATGCGGTCCCGGAGCAGCTGTCCGCGACACGCCAGGCGGAGCAGCGTGAGGCGGCACGGGTCCTGGGCGTGGAGGAAGTGACCTTCCTCGGCCACAAGGATGGCGAGGTGGAGGTGTCGATTCCGTTTCGGCGGGAGCTGACGCTGGTAATTCGTCAGGGCCGGCCCGACGTGGTGCTGACGTTCGATCCGTGGCAGCGCTACCAGATCCATCCTGATCACCGTGCCGTGGGCGAAACGGCGCTGGACGCCGTGGCGGCGGCCCGCGACCACATGTACTATCCAGAACAACTTGTAGAGGGGCTGACGGAGCACAGGGTGCACAACGTCTATTTCTTCGGCAGCGATCAGCCCAACTACTACGTGGACATCTCCACGACGCTGGAGAAGAAGGTGGCGGCGCTGCAGTGTCATCGGAGCCAGATCGGCGACCGGAACATCGCGGACTTCGTCCGGGCGCGGGCGGCCATGGTGGGCCAGGAGATCGGGCTGGCCGCGGCGGAGGCGTTTCATTATCTGCCGATGATGCGGCCGCCGGACCTGAAGCGACTGCCGAACTGGTAACCCCCACCTCCGACCCCTCCCCCGCCGCGGCGGGAGAGGGGAGCCAGAGGGGGCCGAGGGGTTATTCTTCGTCCGGTTCTTTTTCGGGTTGTTCGGGGCGATCAGGGCGGGGGCGCGGCGATGGGCCGGGCAGGCTGGGGGTGTGACCGGAGACGCCAAGCAGGCCGGAAAGCAGGGGGCCGCTCTCGCTCTCATGGCGCGCGGGGGTGCGCTCGAGCTCGGCGATGAGCGCGGGCACTTGCTGGGTCAGCGTGGAGGCGGTGGCTCCGGCGGCGGAGAGGACCAGGGCGTCGGCGCCGAGCTGGATGAGCGTGCGCGTGTCGATCTCGCCAGGCGTGCCCTCCAGGGTGACCAGCGTCGGGAACACCAGAGACTCGGCGACGATGCGCAGGCGGGTGAAGTCCGCGATGGACATGCGCGCGAGGTCGGCCGGAGTGAAGCGCGCGTCCACGAGCACGGCCTGCGCGGGCAGCAGGTTGACGGCGCGCAAGGAGAGCAGGGCCAAGTCGTCGCGTGGGGGCTCGATGGCGACGACGAGGTCGAATTTCTCGATCTCTTCAAAGAGCGAGGCAGCTGGGAGTCGCTGAGCGAGGATGGCGAACGACGCGCCTTCGTCTCGAGCGGTTTTGAGCGCTCCCGGTGTATATCCCTCTTCGAGGGCTACGCCCCACACGGCGTCCTGCTTGCGCAGCGCCTCCATCAGGCTGGACGCGCCCGTGGCGCCAGCGCTCCAACCGGAGAGGATCACCCCATCGGCTCCGTTTTCGACGGCGGCACGCAAGGCGGCGGTGTCGTCGACGCCGCCGAGCACGAG
Organism: uncultured Ktedonobacterales bacterium; assembly: GCA_964416775.1. Taxonomy (GTDB): domain Bacteria; phylum Chloroflexota; class Ktedonobacteria; order Ktedonobacterales; family JADMIN01; genus CAYQFU01. Next base: position 3,206 of record CAYQFU010000268.1, on the reverse strand, counting down.
CAGCGCCGCTGGCCGCGCTTTGCGCTGCGGAGCGCGAGAGGGGCTGAGAAACCCCATGCCGCTGCTGGAGGCCTGTGTGACCGCGCGCAGCTTCTCGACGAGCTTACCCATTAGTGTCATGTCCTCCATGGGCGCTTGAATGCGCCTCTGAGTCGCGCTATTCGGGGCCGGGCGCCATACAAGATGCGGGCGGCCCGAGCGTGGGTGCGGCACGCCGCACCAGTAGCTCATTATATCCCTTGTGGAGCCGCGCCGCTGCGCGGACGTAACGACTCGGACGCCGCACGTTCTGGACAAGGCACGCCACAGGTTGGTGCGGACGGGGGCAGTTGGCGATTGGAGCGGGCGGCCAGGCACGCCACAAAATGCTGCAGGATTCGCGAGCGGGGTGGTGAGATGAGGCGAGGGGAGGGGACGGAGTTACACGGAGTGACACGGAGGAAGGTACAGGCGAGGGCGACCGGGGTAGTGGGTGGAGCAGCCGCGCGACGAAGATCGCGCGGGTAATTCGCGGGGGCAAGAGGAGTGGCGGGGCGAGGGATGCGGGCACGACGAGGCGGCGAGGGGCGAGGCGGCTTTGCACGCGAACCAGCCGCGCGACGCAGATCGCGCGGCTCATCGGCGGGGGCGAGGTGGGTGGTGAGGCAACGGGGGACGAGGGCGGGCCAGGGATGCCGAACGATCAGGCATGCCACAGAATGCCACAGAATTCGCGGTGATTTGGGGGCAACGCTGAAGCGATCGATCGGGCATGCCACAGAATGCCACAGGATGTGCAGGGATAGAGGCATCGCGCTGAAGCGATCGATCGGGCATGCCGCAGAATGCCGCAGCTTTCGCGAGACGATGGCATGGGCGCCGCGAAGGTGAGGAGCAGGCGAGGCAGTGATCGGAACTGCCGCGGGACGGCGACCGCGCGGACAGGCGGCGAGGGCGGGAGGGAGGTTGGGCAGCGGCAGCGCCCGCGACATCGACGCTTCGCGGATAACTCGCGGGGGCGAGGTGGATGGTTGGGCCACGGAGGACGAGGGGGCAGGATGTAGTGCCATGGGGCGAGATCCTTTCGCCTGGGAAGATGCCCTGTGAGGGCAATTAGCAAGCTGGTGGCGACGTACGGACGGGCGATGGCGAGGTGCGCGCAGACGTATGAAATGATGGATGGCTGGGTGGATGGGCTGCATGGATAGTGTAGATCATGTGTTGGGGAGTGTCGAGGGGAATGGCAGGCCGGGCGCGAAGTGATGAGGCTGGGTGAGAGGTGAGTGCGTGGGATGGTCGGAGATGGGGGCATGCTCGGCCGTTTGGGGACGGCGGAAACTCCATTATGGATGTGTTTGCGCCTGTGCTAGAATGGCGTCACGGCAGAGTTGTTTGCTTCGTGTTGGGAGGGCGCGCTATGAGCCAGATGCGCATCTTCGTGAGCCATAATCACAGCGACAAGGCGTTCTGCGATGTGTTGGTCAATTCGCTACGCGCGGCAGGCGCGGATGTCTGGTACGACGAGCACAACCTGGGCACGGGGCAACTGCTCGACGAGATCATGCGCGAGCTGCACCAGCGGCCGGTCTTCATCGTGATCCTGTCGAAAGACGCGTTTGGGTCGCACTGGGTGAAACAAGAGTGCCGCTGGGCGTTCAATCTGTACAACCGGGAGCCAAATCGGATCATGCTGCCGGTCGTGGCGCAGCCCATCGAGCCGAGCGATTTCAATACGTGGCTGTTTCTGGAAGACTTCAAGCGCATCGAGGCGCCGGGATTCCGGCCGTTTTCGCCGGCGGACGCGATCGAGCGGGCGCTGCGGGCGCTGGCGCTGACGCCGGCGGGTGAGGCGGTGGCGTCGCCGCTGCCGCAACCGGGAGAGAGCGCCGAGGATCTGGTGGCACGCGGCAAGGCGCTGAACGCGCAGAAGCAGTACGCGGAGGCGATTCCGCTGTTCCAGCGGGCGACGCAGCTGGCGCCGGGTAACTTCGATGCGTGGTTTAATCTGGCGTTCGCGCTGGATGAGGAGCGGCGGTGGCAGGAGGCGGTGGACGCATGGGAGCACACGCTGGCGATCGATCCGAACAATGCGCCGGCCTGGTACAACAAGGGCAATGCGCTCTATGACCTGGGGCGGTATCAGGAGGCGCTGGAGGCGTACGAGCGGGGATTCGACCGCAACGATGCGCGCGACTGGAATGGGCGTGGCAATGCGCTGGCGGGTCTGCGGCGCTATGAGGAGGCGCTGGAGGCATACGAGCAGGCGACAAAGCTGAATCCGGAGTCGACGATCGCGTGGAATGGGAAGGGCAACGCGCTGTATGGGCTGAAGCGCTTCGAGGAGGCGCTGGAGGCGTACGATAGGGCGATCGCGCTGGATGGGCAGTACACCTACGCGTGGAATGGGAAGGGAAATACGCTCAACGAGCTGCGGCGCTACGATGCGGCGCTGGCGGCGTATGACCGGGCAGTCACGATCAATCCGCAGTACGCGAAGGGATGGGATGGCAAGGGACGGGCGTTCGAATTCATGTCGCGCTTCGAGGAGGCGCTGGCTTCATACGAGCGAGCGATCAGTCTGGACTCGGGGAACGCGGTGTACTGGAACGACAAGGGCGATGCGCTGCGCAAACTGAAACGGTACGATGAGTCGCTGGTGGCGTACGATCGGGCGATCAGCCTGGAACCGAAGCTGGTGTACGCCTTCAATGGGAAGGGCGTGGCGCTCAACGAGCTGAGGCGATATGAGGAGGCGCTGGCGACGTACGAGCGGGCGCTGGCGCTGGATGGGCAATTCGTGACGGCGTGGGATGGTAAGGGGCGCTCGCTGGAGTTCATGGGGCGCTACGCGGAGGCGCTGGCGGCATACGAGCAGGCGCTGGTGCTAAATCCGAACAGCGCGGTGTACTGGAACGACAAGGGCGACGCGCTGAAGCAGCTGAATCGCTACGAGGAGGCGCTGGAGGCGTATGAACGGGCGGTGGCGCTGGACCCGAAGCTGACGTGGCCGTGGAACAACAAGATCAATCTGCTGAACCAGCTGGGGCGTAAGATCGAGGCGGAGCAGACGGAGAAGCGGCGGGACGCGGCGCTGGCGACGCATTAGGGGCCGGCCAGGGGAGGGGACGGAGTAACACGGAGGTCACGGAGGACACACGGAGTTGCACGGAGGAAGGTACAGGCGAGGGCGAGGGCCGGTGGTAGCAGCCAGGCCGCGCAATTGAAGT
>CAYQFU010000267.1:0-6610 GCA_964416775.1 uncultured Ktedonobacterales bacterium | reverse complement strand
GCTGGGTCAGCGCCTGGGCGACCTCGTCCAGCAGGCTTAGGGCGAGAGCGGCCACCGCGCCAAAGGGCAGCGAGCGTCCCTCGCGATACGCCGCGCCCCACCCCTCCTGCTCGAGCCGGTCGTGCAGGCGCACGCCGTCGCCCGCGTCACCGTCTCGCGCTGTCCGCAAAAACGTGACGCGCCCCCCTTCCGCGCGGATCGGTTGTGCCACCCGCTGTCCATGCAGTACACTGTCGTGGTGGATCGCCTGTGATATCATCGCGCGGTGCGCCCGCGCCCGATCCCCTCACCACCCGCGATCCCATCTCACACAGGGAGTGCGCGATGACGCCCGTTCCGCTTGCGCCTGAGTCCACGCCAACCCCGGCAATGGCGTGCCCCGTGCCCGCCCAGGACGAACGGGTGCCCGTGCTGGTCGAGGACGCCCACCTCCTCGCCGTGGACAAGCCGGCCGGCCTGGTCGTTCATCCCGCCTACCGCCATCCTGACGGCACACTCTTCGACGCCGTCGCCTCCCGCCAGGCCGCTCGGGGCGAAGCGCGCCCCTGCCTGCTCCACCGGCTCGACCGCGACACCTCCGGCGTCGTGTTGTTCGCCAAGTCAGAGGCGGCACGCCGTGGGCTGGTGCGCCAGTTCGAGCAGCGCCAGGTGCGCAAGTGGTACCTCGCGCTCGTCCACGGCCGGCCCTCCGTCTCCACAGGCGAGATCGCCCAGCCACTCTGCCGCGACCCCCTGGACCGCCGCCGCGTCGTCGTGTCGCCCGCGGGGCAGGCCGCCGTCACGCGGTATCGCGTCGTCGCCGCGCGCGATGAGGTGGCACTGGTGCTGGCGACGCCGCTCACCGGCCGCACCCACCAGATTCGCGCGCACCTCGCCTGGCTGGGCCATCCCATCCTCGGCGACTCCACCTACCCGTCCGCGAGCCATCCTGTCCAAGGCCTGGATCACGCCGTGCACGGCGACGCCGCTGCCACACCCATCCCGCGCCAGATGCTGCACGCCTGGGGCCTGTGGGCACGACACCCTGTCACCGGAGTTGACCTGCGCATCTGGGCGCCATTGCCAGCCGACCTGGAGGCGCTGCTGCCTGACTCCTGGCGGCTGCTCTGCGCCCCCGCCCTGGTCGAAGACACCTGAGCGTGCGCCTCGCGTCCCACGAGGTCTAGCGGCGGACGAGCCACATCCAACCGCTTCAACACACCGACGCCCACACCATCACCAGAGGAGGCCTGGCCTTGCATCTTTCCAGCATTGACGACATCACCCAGCAATATCGCGGCATCTACCTGCAGCCCCACTTCGACGATGCCGCGCTCTCCTGTGGCGGCACGATCGCCCTGCAGCGCACCGCCGGCATGCGGGTCCTCGTCATCACCGTCTTCGGCGGCATGCCCCGCGACAACGTCATCAGCCCGTACGCCGCTCAGCTCCTCCAGCGCACCGGCCTCGGTACCGACGCTCGCGCCTCCGTGGAGCGCCGCCGTCAGGAAGACACCGCCGCCATGGAGCAGCTCGGGGCCGACACCCTCTGGCTCGATTACCCCGATGCCATCTTCCGCGGCACCCCGCCGTTTTACACCTCCGAGGAAGCGCTATTCGGCTCCGTCCACTCAGGCGACCTGAGCATCGACGAGCAGCTCGCCAGCGTGCTCGCCACCATTCACGAGCGCGCGCCCCTGGCTGTCCTCTACGCCCCGCTGGGCGTCGGCCACCACGTAGACCACCAGCTGTGCTGCTCCGCCGCCGACCGCCTCGCGCAGCAAAAGGTCAACGTGAAGTTCTACGAAGACTTCCCCTACGTCACCCAGCCCGGCGCCCTCGCCGCCCGCCAGAAGGAGTTGGGCATCAACATGGAGCCGGAGCTGGTCGAAGTGTCCGGCCTGATCCGGACCAAAGAGGAAGCCATCGCCTGCTACGCCAGCCAGGTCCCCCAGCTCTTCCACTCCGAGGACAGCATGCGCCGGGCAGTGCGCGAGTACAGCTCCTCCTTGCGCCGCGCCTACCCCGGCATTCAGATCGAGCGCTACTGGCGCTGGTAGCCGCCTTCCCCCTCCCCCTTCCCAACGCGACGGGAAGGGGGAGGGGGGATAGGACATCGGGTTAGGACTACCTCTGCGGTCGCTGGAAAATGTGGATCGGCCGGTGCTCCGCCGCCAGCGTCGCCTCGCGCAGCGCCTCGCTAAGCGTCGGATGCGGGTGGATTGTCGCCGTCACCTCGTCCGCCGTCAGCTCAGAGCGCATGGCCAGCGAGAACTCCGTGATGAGATTCGTCGCCTCCGGGCCGAAGATGACCGCCCCCAGGATCTCGCCGTACGGGCCCAGGATCACCTTGGTGAAGCCCTCCGTCTCATTGGACGCCAGCGCCTTGCCGTTCGCCGCCCACGGGAACTTCCCTACGCTCACCTCGTCGCCCCGTTCGCGCGCCTGCGCCTCCGTCAGGCCAACCGACGCGATCTCAGGGAAGGTGAAGATCGGCCGCGGGAACACCTCGTAGCTCATCTTCGAGTCATGCCCCAGCGCGTTCTCCACCGCCACCTCGCCCTCAGTGGACGCCACGTGCGCCAACCACGTGCGCCCCACCAGATCGCCGATGGCGTAGACGCCCGGCAGGGTCGTCTCCATGCGCTCGTCGGTGACCACGCACCCGCGCTCCAACTTCAGCCCGCGCTCGATCAGCGGATCGAGCCCGACCGGGTTGGCCTTGCGCGCCACCGCCACCAGGACGTACTCGCCGTCGAACGTCTTCGGCCCGCCGGGCGTTGCCGCCGTCACCCGCTTCAGACCGTTCGCGTCGCCGATGCTCTCCACGCGCGCGTCCGTGTTGATCGAGATGCCTCGCCGGCTCAGCGCGCGCGCCAGCCCCTGCGCGGCCTCCGTATCTTCACGCGGCAGGATCGAGGGCATCATCTCTATGATCGTGACCTTCGTACCCAGCGCCTGGAACATGCACGCCAGCTCCACCGCGATCACCCCGCCGCCGATGCAGACCAGGCTCTCCGGCACCTTCGGCATGTTCATCGCGTCGTCGCTGACGATCACGTTGCGCCCGTCGATGCCCGGGAACGGCGGCAGAATCGGCACCGATCCGTTCGCCAGGACCAGCTTGCGCGCGCGCAGCTCCTGCCGCCCCTCTTTGGTCTCCACCACCACCCGATTGGGATCGACCGCGGTCGCCGTCCCCTCGAAGATGGTCACGCCGTTGGCCTTGAGCAGCTGCGCCACGCCGCCGGTGAGCTGCTTGACGACGCGGTCCTTGTACGCGACCGCCGTCGGCATGTCGAACGTCGGCGGCTGTGCCACGTTGATCCCCAGCTTGCCCAGCTCCGAGAACTGCGCGTAGGTCTTCGCGATATGCAGGAACGCTTTGGAAGGGATACAGCCGACGTTCAGGCATGTCCCTCCGATGTATTGCCTCTCCACGATGGCCACGCGCCCGCCAAGCTGAGCGGCGCGAATGGCCCCTACGTAGCCGCCGGGGCCTGACCCGATGATCACGATGTCAAACTGGTTCTGCTCTGTTGCCACCTAACGTTCCTCCACCTGCTGCCCGCGAGGGCAGAGCTACTCGCGCATCGCGAAATACACTTTGAGGGCCCGGTGCGTGCGCGCGAGCGCCACGCCCTCATCAAACGCCGTCAAGGGCAGACAGTGACTGACTAATGTTTCCACACGCACCCGGCCGGCGACAAGCAGCGCCAGCGCGGCACGCAAGTCCTCCGGCGTGGCCGAATAGCTCGTGGTCAGCCGCACCTCGCGATGGTAGCAGTCCCACAGGTCGAAGGGCACCGCCGCGCCAGGCTGAGCCGCGAATACCAGCACCTCGCCCCCGTCGCGCGCCATCGCCTGTGCGCTCGCCAGCGCCGTGGTCGCCCCCACCATCAGCACCACCAGGTCCGCTCCGCGCCCCGGCGTGCCCGCCCGCACGATGTCTGCCACCTCATCGCTCGCATCCAGCGCCTCGTGCCCACCCAGCGCGAGCGCCAGCGCGCGCCGCTCCGGCAGCGGGTCCACGCCGATTACGCGCGCATCTGGCCGCAGCACCAGCAGCGCCTGCAGCATGAGCAGCCCCATCGCGCCCAGGCCCACCACCACCGCATCGCTCACCCCATCCAGCCGCGCTCGCCCCAACGCCCGCAGACAACACGCCAGCGGCTCCGTAAACGATGCCGCCTCATCGCCGAGGCTCACGGGCAGCGGCAGCGCCGTGTGCGCCACGTGCGCGGCCGGCACGCGCACGTACTCGGCCAGACCGCACGGGTCCAGATTGCTCGCCTTGAACCGCGGGCACATCGTGGGGCTTCCACGCGTGCAGTACGCGCATTCCCCGCACGGCACGTGGTGCGCCACGACCAGCCGCTGCCCCACCGCGAAGCGGGGCGTCCGGCTCTCGGCCACCACTCCCGTCAGCTCGTGGCCCAGCGCGACTGGCGGCTCCGCCTTACCCGCGATCTTCAGAATGTCGGATCCGCACAGCCCACAGCCTGCCACCCGCAGCAGCAGCTCCCCTTCGCCGATGGCGGGCACTGGCACGTCCTCGACACGCACATCGTCGTGCCGGTGAAAGATGACCGCCCGCACGTCACGCTCCCTGAGGCTCGTTGCGCTGCTTCGCCACGCCGCCGCGCTCATGTGTGCGCCGCCGCGACGTCGCGCCGTCCGCCCCGACTCGCTCCACGCGCCGCACAAAGGCCGCAGGATAGTATAGCACAGGGCCCGGGCAGCCCGCGCTCGGCAATCACTCCCCATCACGTGCTATGCTTGCACCAGACACACCAACCGTCCGTGGCCACACTCACGCGCCCAATGAGCGGCGCCGCCTGCTGGCATATGGGCGCATTCGCCGCGAGCAGCACGTGGAGGAGCATGATGAGCGACACATCTCCGGCGGCCCCAGGGTACGGCATCGATCGCCAGTTCCAGATCTACCTGTACGGCCTGCAGGGTCAGCGGCCATCCCTCCCCATCTCCTATGAGGCGTTGGAGCAGCAGGCGCGGGAGAAGCTGAGCCCAGAGGCCTTCGGCTATGTCGCGGGCGGCGCCGGGTCCGAAGACACCATGCGCGCCAACCTCCACGCCTTCACCCGTTGGCGCATCGTCCCGCGCATGCTGCGCAACGTCGAGCGCCGCGACCTGCGCGTCCAGCTCTTCGGCCAAACCTTCCCCGCGCCCGTGCTGCTCGCGCCCGTCGGCGTGCAATCCATCGTCCATCCCGAGGCTGAGGTGGCCGTGGCCCGCGCCGCGTCCGCGCTCGGCATTCCCTTCGTCCTCAGCACCGCCTCCTCGAAGTCGCTGGAAGACGTCGCCCAGGCGGCGGGCACCAGTCCGCGCTGGTATCAGCTGTACTGGGGCCGCGACCCCGAGGTTACGGCAAGCATGCTCTCCCGTGCCGAGCGCGCCGGCTACTCCGCGCTCGTCGTCACCCTGGACACCGCCCTCCTCAGCTGGCGCGAGCGCGACCTGCAGAACGCCTACCTGCCGTTCCTGCTCGGCGAAGGGCTGGCCAACTACTTCACCGACCCCAACTTCCGCCAGGCCTTGCCAGAACCGCCCGAAGCCAATCCACAGGCCGCCGTCATGCATTTCGTGCGCATCTTCTCCAACCCCACCATCACCTGGCAGGATCTCCGTTTTCTGCGCGAGCACACACGGCTCCCCATCGTGCTCAAGGGCATCCTGCACGCCGAAGACGCCCGGCGCGCGCTCGATGCCGGCATGGACGGCATCCTCGTCTCCAACCACGGCGGACGCCAGGTGGATGGCGCCATCGCCGCCCTCGACGCCCTGCCGCCGATCGTCGCCGCCGTGCGCGACCGCGTTCCCGTCCTCTTCGACAGCGGCATCCGCCGCGGTGCCGATGCCTTCAAGGCGCTGGCCCTCGGCGCGAAGGCCGTGCTGCTTGGCCGGCCATACATGTGGGGACTGGGCCTCGCGGGCGAGGACGGCGTGCGCGACGTCTTGCTAAACTTCCTGGCCGACCTCGACCTCACGCTGGCCCTCAGCGGCCAGGATGCCGTCGCCGCGCTGGACCCCTCCGTCCTGCTCCGCCAATGAAAACGGGCCAGGTTCATCGCTCCAATTGAGTAGCGGCGTCCGGCGGACGCCCGGCGAACGCCCACATGCGGATGGTGCGTGCCACTTCGTAGGGGCGTCCGGTGGATGCCCGCTGAACGCCCACCGGACGCTCGGCGGACACCCGGTGGACGCCCGTCGGACACCCATCGGCCCGCTCCATGATATTCCGACCGAATGCTCGATGACGCTCCCAGCGGCGCTGTGCCCACCCTGGACATGCGCCGCGTCTACGCGACTCACCTTTAGCGCCGGGTAATCACCCTCGCCTGTGGTAGGGGCACATCGATATGTGCCCGGTGCCCACATTCTGGCGCTGCGCCCAGCCTGCCGAACTCACAGTGACACACGCCGTGCGCCGTTTTTCCGCTTTCCCTCGTGAGCATGAGAAGAAGGAACGGGCGGGCGCGTGGGAACGCGCGTCAGGATGCGCGGCGATGCCGTTCGTAGGAATCAGTGTGCGTCAGGAGGATCGTATGACTGGACGGATGATCGCGTTCGATGCCAACGGATCCACCGCGCCAGGCTATCTGGCAACGCC
>CAYQFU010000266.1:0-6648 GCA_964416775.1 uncultured Ktedonobacterales bacterium | reverse complement strand
GGGCTGCCGGGCGAAGCGTCCGACGACTGCACGCTGGTCCCTCCCGCCTGGGGACGGCGCGGGCGTGGTGCGGGCGATCGGCCCGCCTCTCGCGTTTCCCGCTGGCCCCCGTGGCCAGCGTGCGGGCGGTTCCTGGACGTGCCAGGCGGTCCCGGACGATCTCTTCAGACCCCGGAACACCGCCGCCGTGTGCATCCCCATGCGTGCGCCATTGTAGAGCCATCACGCTCACCTGTCAAACGGCGGGTGGACGGGGATATGCTTTGGCGCGGTGCGGTCTGGCTCCGTTTGCGCTTTCACACCCACGCGCGTGGACATGATCTGGGTGGAGGTGCGGCGCGCCGACGGCAAACGCGCTGCTGTACGCCACGGGTACGACCGATCTCCACACGCCCGTCGGCATCGTCGAGGCGGGCCAATGGGTCCCGGCCGCCCCATTGGCCCGCCTTAGCTGCCACCTGTCAAATCGTGTGATGAGTGTGGTGCTATGCCGCGCGCTGGCGCGCTCCCACGGGCTCGCGGACCACCTCATCCTCGCCACGCTCGTCAGCCGTCAGAACCACCGCGGGCCGAGCGCTCCGCCGCTGTCCAAGCGCTGCCCGCGCTTCATCGCGCAGGATCAGCCAGACCAGCGGCGCGAGCGCCAGCGTCACGCCGACGCTGAGCAGCCGGTTCAACAGGATCAGCCCTACCGCCGCACTCTGTCCCAGGCCCACCGCGACCAGCGCCCCCGTGCCACTCACCTCGATCGAGCCGAAATCCATCGGCAACGGCACGATCGCCGCGAACGCTACGCTGAAGCAGTACACCGCCACCACCTGCCAGAACCCGACACGCTCGAGACCCAGGCCCCGCGCCACCACGTACACCCCCGCACCGCCCAGCGTCATATAGGTCGCGCTCAATGCCGAGCCTATCGCCAGCACCCTCGGCCGCAGCAGCTTCGCCTCACCCCTCACGAACTGCCGCAGCTCCTCCAGCGCCCTGCGCGACACCTCCCAGCGCGTCATCCATCCCAGGATGCGCCACCGGTGTCGCCCTCGCGCGGTCCGATACCACAGCTCGAAGCCCCAGACCAGCAGCGCGAAGACGCCCGTTCCGATCAGGATGAGCGGCCTCAGCCAGCCCCAGCCGGCGATGCCGACGACGACTACGATCACCAGCGAGACGGCCACCTCGATCAACGTGATCATCAGCGTGGCCGCGGAGGCCAGCCCAAAATCCGTGCCCTGCGCGCTCTGCAGCAGATAGTCGGGCACGAAGTTGCCGACCGGCAGATCTTTCGTCACCTCGCCCGTGGCGAACGCGAAGACCTGCGTCCGCAACGGCACATCCACCCCGAGCGAGCGTAGCATAAAATGCCACTGCGCCCAGCGCACAGCCTCATATACCAGTATCAGCAGCACAAAATAGACGAGGTAGCGCGGCCGGAAGCCCGCCATCAGCGCGGCCACCGTGCCGACGTTCGAGAAGGCCAGCAGCCCAGCCAGCACTGCCACGCCCAGGATCAGCGGAAGCACCACGCTCGGTCGCAACAGTCGCCGCATGCCATCTCTCCTTCCCTGATCACCCTCAACTACTGTCCTATTCCGTGCGACCCCTCCTCAACCGGAGACCGCTGCCACCTGCCACCGGCGCCAAATGCCCGCCTACCCTGGCTAGGGGCGCATGGATATGCGCCGTCTGATAGCGGAGAATGGATGTGCACCCTCGTCCGCTCGACACCTGGCGCGAATGCTAGGGTTCACCCAAACGCGACCCGACGCATCGAGCGGTCAACAGCCGCGTCATTCTTACTTCCGTAACAATAGTATTAAACTTCATAAAGTGTAGTATAGCAAGGCATAATGCTCATGACATCCGGATGAACTGTGAGTTCTGACGAATCACTCACACGCCGGGCAGCCAACAGAGCTCGATGGCTCCGCCTCCGTCCGATTCGGGCCGCGTGTTACACGTTGGCGCAGGGCCGGTGTAATGCTTTGAAACGTTATTTCCAGACATAGTCTTGTAAGCATCTGCGGCAATAATGTTGTTGTGAGTATATGGAGGACTTACGACGCTCTATCCAACTTCTTGCCGGCACCGCCGGCACCGCCGGCACCGCCGGCACCGCCGGCACCCCAACCGTGGGACACCGGCGACGCATGTAGGATGGGGAAATTGCCAACTTGAGCATGTCGACCGGCCTTTATTCCGGCTTCCTCATACTCCCAGTCCTCCCGAACCAATTGTACCGTCCGCAGCATCTCGTGATCGCTCGCCCATAACGGGAGACATGAAGAGACATGATGCGTCTCGATGCCGCCCCCAGCCGGATCGATCCGTTCCGGTTCGCACCCCTCTGTCCCCGGCACGCCGCGGTTGACGTAGTAGCCGCGCAGGGCCAGACAGACGCCAACTCGGTTTGGCGAGCTCCAGCCAGCAGTGTAGTGCAAACACTGTGCACGCAAGGAGCAAGGAGCAAGGAGCAACGCATGAACGCTCACCGCAATAGGGACAGCCACTCCGAACACGCCCGCAACGCACGACACCTCCAGAGACGGTTCACCACGGCTGGCGCACTGATGCCTCCAGAATCCAACGCGGCAGCGGGAGTGGGAGAGAGGTCGCGTCAAGAGGAAGAGTTACTCCCGACGCCGCGTAGACTGCGGACTCGGCGAGCGCTGCGGACGCAGCGGACACTCCAGGCGGACGTGTTCGCGACGGGTTACTTCGTCTGGACGATACAGCCCGATGGCAGCATAGGCGATGTCACGATGTGGCGCGCCTTCACCGGCGAGAGCTTGCAGGCAATGACACGCTACGGTTGGCTGAACGCTATCCATCCTGATGAGCGCGCGCGCTCATCCCAGATCTGGGCAGATGCCCTCACTCGTGCGATGCCATTTGACCTGCAATGCCGCGTCCGGCGTGCCGACCACGAGTACCGTCATGTAATGGTGCGTGGCGTACCCCTGTGTAACGCCGACGGCGCTATGCGCGAATGGGTGCTTACCGGCACCGATATTACCGAGCAGGCCGCCGAGGGCAAGCCGTGCGACACGCCGCAGATGCAAGCCTGCCAGCTCGAGGCGATCCTGGAGGCGATGCCCGATGGCGTAGTCGTCTTCGACCGCGAGGGCCGTATCCTGCGCGAGAATCCAGTGGCCAAGGAGCTCCTCAGCCCGGATAGCCGACGCGAGGGCTTGCCGCGTACGATCAGTGAGGTGGGACGGACGCTCAACCCGCGGGATGAGCGCGGACATCCACTGCCGGAGGAGCAGTGGCCCCCGTTCCGTGCGCTGCGCGGCGAGACGCTGCGCGGCGCCAGCGCCATCGACGTCAGGCTCAGTACGCCCGATGGGCACGAACGCCTGATCAACGAGAGCGGGGCGCCTGTGCGCGACGCGAACGGCCAGATCATGGGCGCGGTCGTGATTCTCCGCGACGTCTCCGAGCGGTGGCGGCTGGAGCGACAGACCCGTGAGGCACTGGATGCCCTGGTGGCCATGGCCGAGGACCTGGTGGCATCGGGCGCTGCCGTATCGGAGGCATCGCAGGGCGATCGCCCATCGGCTGACGCATTCCCCAAGGCGTCTGGCGTGTCAGCCGGCGCCGTCGCCCGGCGGCTGGCGGACATGACGCGGCTGGTCACCGGGTCCCGGCGGGTGGGCATCATCGCGGTGGACCCGCGGGACGAATACGGGTCACATCTGGTGGCGCAATCCGGCATGACGAAGCAGGAGGAGGAGGAGTGCTCGCGTATCGAATCGGCCTGGCCGGAGATCTCGGTGATCTCCCCACCCGACCAGCTGCCACTCGGCCTGGTGGCCCGACTCACGCGCGGCGAGAGCATCGTCGTCGACTTCTCGCAGCCAGAGTTTGCCGGGCTGCCCACCCCCTTCGGAGCTCGCTCGGCACTGTTTACGCCCATGCGCCTCGGCGGTCGTCTCGTCGGCTTCCTCGTGCTGGATCACGACCAGGGTGCTGAGACGTTCATGCCTGACCAGCTCGCGCTACTCGAGGGGACGGCGCGCCTGGCCGCGCTAGTGCTGGAGCGCGACGGGCTGTCGCGCGAGCGAGAGGAGGCGCACAGTCGCGAGCTGGCCGCGCGCCAGGTGCAGCAACACATGGATCAGTTCTTCGCTATGGCCGCGCACGAAATCAGGTCACCAGTTACTGCCGTCCAGGGGTATGCGCAACTGGCTCTCCGCCTCTATGAGCGCCTGGAGGACGCGGCGGGCGCGGTCGGCGAGATGGGCGGCCTCGCCCAGCAGTTCGCGGCGTTGCGCGACAGCCTGCTGGTGCTCGATCACAACGGTGAGCGCCTGGCGCATCTTGTCGCCCGATTGTTTGATGTGGCTCAGGCCCGCACGGGCATGTTCAGCCTCACGCTCGCACCGTGCGACATGGTGGAGCTCCTTCGCGAGCAAGTGGCCGCGCAGTGTGTGGCGGCGCCAGCGCGCACCATCCGGCTGGAGCTGCTGAACGTGGACACGGTCCCCGTGCTGGCCGACGCCGACCGGCTGAATCAGGTGCTCGCCAACTACCTGACCAATGCGCTCAAGTACTCGGCTGAGGATCGCCTTGTAGTGGTGCGACTGGAGGTTCTGGACCAGCAGGCGCGCGTGTCGGTGCTCGACCAGGGACCGGGCCTGTCCGCGGAGGAACAGGAGCGCGTTTGGGAAATCTTTCACCGGGCACCGGGGATCGAGGTGCGTAACGGCGAGAGTGGCAGCCTGGGGCTTGGCCTGTACATCTGCAAGACCATCATCGAGCGTCACGGCGGTACGGTAGGAGTCACGAGCGCGGTCGGGCAGGGATCCACCTTCTGGTTCACCGTGCCGCTCGCCCAAACCGACGCCCTCGCGACGAGCCCGGATACCTCGTCGGACGCTCGGTAATCGCCTCTGCCAGTGGCCGCGGCCTGTGTACCGCTGCTCGAACTCGTCGCGCGTCGACTGGGGGTGGAGGTGCGGGCATTGCCCATGCCTCGTCCTACTACCCCCGCCTCGTAATGCAGAATGAGACTGTCCACAGCCCATGACCGCGGCGGGTGGCAACGCGTCTAGCACCTAACACCCGGTTCCTCCCAGAGTGCGGGCGGGCTGGAGCCGCACGGCATGACGGCTACCCATGGAGCGGCAAGCCTTTCACCACCGCGTCCACTGCTTTGCGGTTCGCGCGCAGTGCGATGCCGGCCAGGCGCAGATCAGTGCTGGAGACGGCACGGACGGCGGCACGGTTGGCCTCGTCATGCCCAGTGCTGAAGAGCTCGTCGGTGAAGATGGCGATGGGCAGCTCACGTGCACGGGTGCGTTCGTAGACGGTGCGCAGTTGCTCGGCGGTCGCGGCGAAGACGAGCACCGGCTGGCGGAACATTGGCAGATAGCGCACGCCGGAGGCGTCCTCATACGGCTCGCCGACGATCTCGTCCGCCATCGTGGCGATCCCGCTGACGAGGAAGGCCGCCATATTCAGTTGCTGCCACACCGGCAGGTCCTCACGCAGCACTACCGCGATCTTGGTGTCGAAGCGCACGGGCGGCAGCGCGGCCACTGCCCGCGTGGCTGTATCTTCGGTTTCTGCGGTTTCTACTGGATCCATTGCGGTACCCCCTGTCGACGAACGCTAGACCAATGGCTGGTTTGGCTTCCATCGATGAGGATACCCTGCGCCGGAGAGTGGGTCTATCGAAATATTGCGCTGCGCTTCACCGCGAGCGCGCCTTACCACACCTCAGCATAGACGGCGGGCGTGACCCCGAGCGTGCGCCGGAAGCGATCAGTGAAGTGGCTTTGGCTGCTAAAGCCAGTCGCGAACGCGACGGATGCCGGCGCCTCGCCGCGTTCGAGCAGGCGCTGCGCGTGCCGGATGCGCACGCTCTCCAGGTAGGCGTGGGGGGTGATGCCGGTCGCGCGGCGGAACACCCGGACGAGATGGAACGGGCTGAGGCTCGTCTGCGCCGCCATCCGCGGCAGCGTGACGCGCTCGGCGTAGTGCTCTTCCAGGTAGTCGCGCGCGAGGGACACGGCGCGTGGCTCAGCGCCGGCAGCCGGCAGCGCCAACCGTGCGGAGCCGTAGCTGCCGTAGCGCAGCACGAGTGTGGTCAGGAGGCTGAGCCAGCGAGTCTGCCGCTCGAGCACCGACAGTTCGGACGACAACAGCGCGTGGAAGTGCTGGATCGATGCTGCCATGTCGAGCGCGTCAATGCGAGCGGTTGGAAAGTGGGGGAGCGCGCCGGGCCGACCCAGCTCTATCATGACCTGTTCCATGTGCTCGTTCGTGGGATACAGCGCTCGGTAGGTAAAACCGGTCTCGATGGCAGCTTCGCCGGTGTGCGGCTCTCCAGGGTTGAGGAGGAAGAAGCCGCCGCGGGTCGTCACGTAGCGATCGCGGCGGTAGTGAAACGTCTGCACGCCGTCGGTGATCAGGCCCATGACGTAGTAGTCGTGCCAGTGGGGAGCAAAGGCATGCGACGTGAAATGCGCGTGGAGCGCGCTGACCTGGAGGTCGGCATCGTGCAACGGCACACTCCACTGGCGCCCCTGGCTCATCAAGCTCAATTGACTCTGCGCCCCCATATCGCCCTCCCCGGATGAAGACACCTCATCAGTCGCGGACATTCACCGGTCAAGTATAGTGCAGACGTGATAGACGTGATAG
>CAYQFU010000265.1:0-6652 GCA_964416775.1 uncultured Ktedonobacterales bacterium | reverse complement strand
CCCTGACGTGGCGCGAAGAGATAGGCCCAGATCGCGCCAGTGGAAAAGCCGATGGTGAAGGAGCGCATCCAGCGCCAGCTATTGCGCAGGCGCCTGTTCCTGGCTTTCAGGGGACGCGGTTGGCCCTGCGCACGGCGATAGCCCATCCAGCCACCCCTGGCTCGCAGCGCCCTCCGCGTGGCGGTCCTGCCCGCGTCTTTGACAGTCTGCTGGGTCGCAGGGACATTGGCCCTGGGGCGCGTCTTACCCACGGTGGTTGCCCGCGTCATGGCTTTCGCGCCCTGGGGCGCGGCCACGGCGCCGCCCGCGAGGAAGGGGACACGGCTCGTCCAGGCGCGCTGGCGCTCATTCAACCGATTCGGGTTGCGTCGCATGCGTAGCCAGGCTTGCGTGGCCAGTCGCGTGCCGCCGAGTGCCACTGGTACCCACCGGACAACCATGCGCGCCCGCGACGGCGTCCCTCGCCCTGGCATCCGGCGCGTCATCTCCGCCCACCTGCCGCGCATCGCCGCTGGCGCCATAGCCGCCATGCCCTGCACGCGCCCAGTCGCCTTGCCCGACCGCCACGCTAAGCGCACTGGCAGCGGAATGCGCCGTTGCATCCGTATGCCCACCGGTGTGCGCCTCGGGCGTCTCATCATCCGCGCCAGACCAATGCTGGGTGCGCGCGTAGCCGCGCGTTGAGGGAGCACCCCGGCTATCGCTTTGCTCGCCTGATCTCCCGTCCGGTTTGCCAGAGACCGTGCGCGCTCGGCCACGGTGTCGAGTGTCAGTTGTGCCATGCCTTTTCTCCTTTTGCCTGGTATGCCGCGCTCATTTCCCTATCCGTGCCATGTCCGTGTCATGTCCGTTTCTGGCCCGAAACAGGCTGTCGCGCGCACATTTCATGCCAGCCGTCTGCCGCTGTCGGTTCGCGAAACGGGATACAATAGGGATGCGAGCGGCGCGATGTGAGCCGCGCACGGGTGCCGCGACTCCTGGAGACAGGAGTGGCGGAGATGGGACCCGCGCACGGGCATGATGGAAGGGATGGGGACCGTGGACGAGCATCACACCTCGGACGAGGCGCCCGCACCTCAGGCGCACGGTGCGCTTCCACAGGACGACGCGCCAACCACGACGCCAACGCAGGCGGATGGGAACCTGCGCGCACCGGCCAACGGCGCGCGCGAGCCGGATGCAGCGCCTGCCACTCCGGGAGGCGAGGCGCTGGGCGCATGGGTCCCGGCACCGCCCGTGGTGCTCGGCCGCAGCGCGCTGCCGGTTGATCCCGCCGCACCGACCGTTCCCCTGGGGAGTGCCAGCGCTCCTTTTCCAGCGGCGAAGCGCCGGCTCACACCTCGTAAGCGCCTGGGCACCATGGGGCCGCCGCTGTCGCCAGCTTTGGCGGCTCTGGTCTTCAGCGCCGCCCTGTGCGGCATTGTCGTCGCCGGGTGCACGGGTCTGCTGCTCACGCAGGGCGAGTGGGCCACCGCTGCTCGCGCCGCTGGCCTGGCGGCTCTGCTGATGGGCCTCATCTACGTGTTGGCGACGCTGGCCCGCGCTCTCGCCGACGGCGGATTGTCCCGTCCTGTGCTGATGGGGCTGCTGGCGGTGCTCGTGCTGGGGGCGCTGGGAGGCACTGGCCTGGCGCTGGTGCGCCCGCTGCACCTGGCGCAGGCGCGGGCGCTGGAGGCCGATCACGAGTGGAGCGCGGCCATCCGCCAATACGAGCTCTCGGGAGAACAGGGACCCGCCAGCCGCGACATCGCGCGCACGTACGTGGAGTGGGGCGACGCGCTCAGGCGCCAGGGCGACTATGCCGGCGCGCTCGATCGCTATCAGGTCGTCATCACGTCATACGCCCACGCCGGCGTCGAGACAGGGCGAGCCGAGGCGGCGACGCTGAAGACGTACTCCGCATGGCTCGCCACCTCGCGCCCGGACATCGCGTACGATGCCCTGCTGGGTCAGATGTCGCGCGACGCGAGCGCCGCATGGTGTGATGCCGCCTGCCAGGCTGAGCTCGCGGCGCTGCAGTCGCAGGCGCGCTACCAGTTCGGTGTGGCATTGGCCGCCGAAGGTCGCTATGGGCTGGCCATCACGCAGCTCGAAGCCACCACGCGGTTCCCCGCCAGCCCGTACGCCGGCCTGGCGCATGCCGCCGCCGCGCGCGCCTACCTGGCGCTCGGCCGATCGCAACTTGCCGGACCATCCTGCGCGGACGCCGTCCCCACGTTCCGCACACTCGCCACTAGCTATGCCGACACGCCAGAGGGCGCCCAGGCCAAAGCCGCGCTGGCCATCCCCGTGTCCGTCAGTGGCATGCTGACGGGACCTTACCCCAAGAATCCCGCGCCAGCTATGTATCTGTCGCGGCACACTAATAACTCGACCTACTTCTCCGACGACTATGTCGCTACGCTGGACAGGTCGGGTCACTTCACCTTCAAGGATGTGCCTCCTGGCAGCTATAACCTCTCGGCCGCGTTCGCCGATGGCCGCGGCGTGTTCTGGCGCGACGCCGGCACCGGCAACGCCTATAACCTCGTCGTCGGTCCTCTGTGCCCCCTGACATTGCCCGCGTCGTACACCTGGCCATGATTGAGCGCGGGGCGTCGGGCTCCCCGGCTGCCGCTCGTCAGCTCAGCGGTTGCTTCCACTTCACACTGCCATCGGCGGCACTTACGGCGTACGCGGTAGCGCCCGAGGCATCGGTCAGGACGTAGATGATGCTCTCGCCCACCTGGGAGAAGCGGCCTTTACTATGATACCGGGCAAGCGATGGAATACAAGCCCCTGTGCCTGCTTCGCGGTTGGCGGGTATGGTATAGTGCATGCCAGCTGGCCTGTTGGTACCTGCGACGTAGCGGCAGTTTGGTTCGCCTGACGGTCGGTCCGCGCTGCCCGGTGGATCTGGGCCCGCTCACCTTGGCGTAGTCCCCACACAGCGTCTCCGCTCTCTGCGCTCGTGGAGGATCCCATGCTGTATACCCAGAAGCTGCTGGCCGAGCTGGAAGCCAAGGCTGAGCGCTTCGCCGGATTCGAGGACGACTACGGCCGCCGCCTCGCGGCCTATCGGCGCGCGCTCGCCGCGATGGGCGCGCGCTACCGCTCGGCAGCCGAGATCAGCGCGGCGCAGCGCGAGCGCATGGCCGATGAGCCCGCCGGTGCGCTGCCCACGGCCGAGTACGACACCTGGCGCGCGCTGGGGACCTCCGGCGTGCCGATGCTCCCGTTCGGCCGCCGTTTCGCTCATCATGCGCAGTCACGCGCGTGGGCCGAGGGCGTGCGGGGAGTCACCACCTTCGCCGTGGACGGCAGCCAGTTACTGCCCTGGCGCGATGCATCCGTGCCGCTGGCGCTCGTGCAGGCCGGTCTCTTCGAGAATCCTCACCAGCCGCCGGCGCCCTATGTCAAAGACGTCGACGTGGAGCTGCTGACCCCGGACGATCTGCTGGGCGCTGCGTCGGGCGCCGGCGCGGATCCTGACGCGCAGGCCGACGCGCCGGCCGACCTTGCCGTGGACGACGAGCGCCACAGCGCGCGCCAGATGGCCTCGGAGGAAGCCGTGCACCTGCGCCGCTTCCAACTGGAGGCGCGCACCCTTGTGCGGCGCATGGAGCACCACGCGGCCGCTCGCGCCGCGGGTCGCGCGGATGCTGACGCGCTGGTCGTCGGCTTTCTCGACGGCAGCCTCATCGTCTCCTTCGCCCTCAAGATGTCGCAGCCCTACAAAGACATGTACATCCGCGCGGCACGTTCGCTGCTGGAGACGTCGGAGCGCTGCGGCGTGCCCCTCGTCGCCTACATTGACACGAGCTACGCGCGCGATGTGGTCAGTATGCTGCGCCACCTGCCACTCACGGAGGTCACCGCGGGCGACGCGCTCACGTCCGATTTGCCGGAGCCCCGCGGCATCCACGATGCCCTACTGTGGAGCGGTCAGCTCGACTGGGGCGACCGCACGCCGGCGTTCATCTCCGCGCGGGAGGATCTGCTGGCCGGCTACGACGAGCGCAAGGGCGACGTCGCCTTCGTCTACTTCCAGGCCGCAATGGATCGCCCGCCGGCTCGGCTGGAATTTCCCCGTTGGGTGCTGGACGCCGGACTCCTCGACCGCACGCTGGATGCCGTCCGCGCCGAGGTGATCGCCGGCAACGGCTATCCCTACCCGCTGGAGGCCGCGGACGCGGTGGCCGTCATCTCTTTCGCCGACCGCGCGCAATTTTACGCGCTGTTCCAGCAATTCGCCGAGCGCCACGGTCTCAGTTTCACGTTCTCGCGCAAAGCGCTGAGCAAGAGCCGGAGGCGCGTGTAGCGCGCGCCGGCGCGACTACTCGTGTATCACGATGTACCAGGTTGTCCACAATCGTCCGCACTTATCCACGCCACAGCCGACTTATCCACAAAATCGGCCGGGTTATGAACATTTGTTCGATAGTTTGCGTGGCGTCGGCCCATAGGCCAGGGAGCAGGTATGGAGGGTGTGTCGGACTGCTATCCGACGATATCTACCGTCGTGCCGTTGGGCGCCCAGAAGTACAGCCAGGCGGCCGCGGCGGTGGGCATCTCCACGCAGCCGTGGCTGCCCGTCTCCTGCGTCCCGTCGGGGTTGGTGTGTGGCACATTCGTGCCTGGCCCGAAGTAGTGGCGCCAGGGTGCGTCGTGCAGGAAGAAGCCGCCGCTGCGGAAGAGCAGCGCGTAGTTCACGTGGACGGGCGTATAGTAATACGGTGAGCCCGGCGGCCAAGGCGAATAGAACATCGTGTCGGTGACTTTCCACATCACGTCGAACAGCCCTCGGGGAGTGGGCAGTTGCGGCATGCCTGTGGTCACCGGACTGGTGTCCATGAGCGTGCGGTTCTGGTATGCCCACATCCGCTGCTGCGTGAGGCTGACCAGGATTAACTTGCCGCCGATGTTAGGGACCCCGCCCAGCGGCGCGGGACCCACGAGAGTCGCATTCGGCAATGTGTGAGCAGTGGCGGGGGGTGGCGGAGGAGGCGGAGGGACGCGCTGGCCCGCCTGGCATGGGCAAATCGTGATAGTATTGGCAAGGGTCTGTCCCGCATTCGGTGCCAACGGTGCCAACGGTGTGCTGGCAAGCGGAACGCTCATCCCCACGATTGGGGCCGCGCCAGGCACCACGCTGGCGCCATTCATGTTGGCGGCTGCCAGCCCACTGGCGACACCGATGACCGCCATACACACCATCAGGCTGCCAATGCCAAGGGCTCGTCGCGGCATACCGTCATCCTCCTAGCACTGCGTCATGATGGTGCCGCTCACCGCGTTGCCCCCGGTGGATGGGAGCGCGCTCCTGAGAGGGAGCGTGCGCACCGTTACGCCGTTCAGTAGCTCGATCGGCGGTCAGACAACGGCGCAAGCAGGCACAGTGTATCCCGCATCGCGCCGGGTGTCAATCGTCCTGCCACGCGTCCCTATCGCTTCAGGTGACGCTGTGCTATGCTGGTATCGTGACGACACGCGTAGACAGGGTGTTGTTGCGTGCACGCGGGTAATGTTCGAGACGTGCACGGCTCAGCTGAGGCCACATCACTATTGAGAGGGAGCGCGTTTCTGTGAGTGCCCTGACACGGCTGATCGGCGATCACCGCATGGCCGTCGTGCCCCTCACCAAGGGCCGCAACGCCGGCCGCTATTCCGTGGCGTTCGATTTCCTCGGCCGATGGCAGTTCCTTGTGGACGAAGACACCGGAGAGCTGCGCACGTGGAAGACGGCGTATGAGGCCTACCACACGGGCGAGCTATCGCGCCAGACCATCAACGACACGCTCGAGCTCATCATGTCTCATGCTACGCCGCGCGCCCGCGCCCGCCGCTAGCCCGGCCCCGTGTCCCTCAGGCTGATCCCATCACCCCCAGGCCAGGCACCCCGTACCGCTTCCAGGCGACGCTGCCATTGTGCTCCTCTCCCAAGATGCTCCACGTCCTTCGCTCCCTCCACGCAACGCGCCCTCCTGTTCAGCTCCCCGATCAGCTCCGCCGCGCGGGGACACGCTGTCCGCTTGTCGCCCGCCGCGACTTGACACGGCTGCCGCAACAGGGCTATACTACACGTGCCTGTGGGCCCGCGGCTTCCGTGTGCCTATCAAGCCGATGTAGCTCAATGGCAGAGCAACGGTTTTGTAAACCGTAGGTTAGGGGTTCAAGTCCCCTCGTCGGCTCCGCCCTCCCGATATGCCGATCGTCGCAGCGGCGGCTCGGTCGTGTATCTGGCGAGGGGCCGGTGGTCTTTCAGGGGCAGTTACCGAAGTGGACAAACGGGACTGACTGTAAATCAGTTGGCTGACGCCTTCGGAGGTTCGAATCCTCCACTGCCCACCACCCGGCGGCGACTCATACTCGCCCTACCGGGGTTGTGTCGGACGCCCGCGTGGCGCAGCGGTAGCGCACCATCTTGGTAAGATGGGGGTCATGGGTTCGATTCCCATCGCGGGCTCCAGCGGTCCCTCCGCCGCTTCTCCTCTCCGCTCATTTCGACGGGAGGAGCGTGCGGTGGGACGTTTCGTTATGGGCGCGCCAATGCGCGCCCGGTGTGCCGCGGGTCGTCACGCGCTGTCGCCGTGCCGGTCGCGGTATTGAGAGGGGAACGTCAAGACCCATGGCGAAGCAGAAGTTTGTGCGGACGAAGCCGCACGTGAACGTG
>CAYQFU010000264.1:5313-6717 GCA_964416775.1 uncultured Ktedonobacterales bacterium | reverse complement strand
ATGCCAGGCAGGTTGAGGTCCAGGATGACCAGATCGGGGGCATGCTCGGCGGCGATCTTGAGAGCGTCAAACCCGTTCGCGGCTTGCATGGTCTCGAAGCCTTCTACTTCGAGGTACTGGGCGATCAATTCACGGACGTAGGTATCATCCTCGACGATCATGACCCGGCGGTTCGGACTGACCGACTCAAAACCTGACTGATCGACGGGAGGGTGGGGAGCAACATTCATCGAGGAGCACTCCTCTACTCCGCCGCCAGCGGGCAAGAGCGAAATGTCGACCGGAGGTCGTCGAGCAGATCCGGTAAACGAGTTCCCACGTGCCACGCCGCTGCGTCTTGGGCGGCCTGCCATGGCGACGCGAGCGTGCCTCCAGGCCGTATTGAACAAATCCGGTTACTCCAATCCTACGCTTGAGAAGTTGCTCAATCGTTGCGTGCGGTCAGAGAGTTATTACTAATGCGTGACAAGGGACCGTTTGTACGATCCTGACCGTGGCGAAGCAAACCAGACTCGTGTTCCTAAAATATGTGCTCAAATAAATAGTCAATATGTGCTCACGAATTTCCCGGGGTCTCAGTATGCACTGGGCCGGGTAGATCCACCTGCACTGGGCCGGGTAGATCCACCGCCACTGGGTCAAGATCTCGCCGCGCCGCTCGCTGTGCTCTCCATACCCGGAGGTCCCATCCAAGATCGTCATCCTGGCGCACAACGCCGCGAACGTCGCGCTGCCATAAGATCAGCGGAACATGGTGACATGCTCATGATCTCGCCTGGGACATGGCACACCGGTGCGCTTTGCCGGGTAGCCTGGCGGGGCCGCAGCACCAGACTACCCGCTGTCACTGATGTGTTCTCTGGACACTGGCGTGGAGGGCTCGATCGAGACGCGCTCACCAGTTACTTGGCCATCAGTGACTCGTGTGACAACCTGTAACCGATTTGTAATAATTGCGGGGGTGCCTGTAAGTGTTGCCTTGCATTATTCAACGGGAGGCACGGAACGCAACGAGGTGTCCAGCGCGACAGGCTTAGTTGCGACGAGTAGGCGATCCCTTATGCAGGTTCGCGCCTCACTTGTGCAGTCGCTTGCGACTACCCGGACGTGCTGGCCCAGCGGCCGCAGGCTGTGGACGACAGAGGAGTCGTCGTGACAATGACGTCATCAGCCTCGTCCGTCGCGTCGTGCCGCGCGGGCAGCATCACGTGAGATCGAACACACCCTCGCGCTGCGCTGCTCTATCTTGCGACGTACACCGCCCAGCGATGTGGTGAGATAACGCTTCCAGAGTGCGACCCGCGTCATGGATGTGGGGCGCCTCGGGATCAAATCTCCGCACACGTTCCTCTATCCTCAACCGCGACTCGCTCTGTATGCCGGAGTACTTGTCTCTTTCCGCGC
>CAYQFU010000264.1:0-5213 GCA_964416775.1 uncultured Ktedonobacterales bacterium | reverse complement strand
CCGCGCCCTGCCCGCGCCCTGCCCGCGCCCTGCTATCCTCACCAACTACCTCATACGTAGCCAGCGAACATTGAAGCGGTCGTCACCGGTCTGTACTCCACGTTAATGCGTGCGCAATACGGTGGATGCAGGATAGACCTAACTCCCTTCCATCAGGGAGACGGTACGCGGCAACAGTGACCGACGTGCTGCCGACACACGTGCGTGCTGGCACAGGATAGTGCCGGAAGGAGCGAACCAGATGACCGACCAGCTTTCGACCGCCACCCTCAGCGAGCTGCGCGCACAGCTGGAGCGCCAGCGAGACGAACTGAATGACCAAATTAGGACGCGCGAAGTCGCCCAGGGTGCCAATGAGCTTCTTGACCCCATCTACCTCAATGGACCTGACGCCGATCTCGGAGATCTGAGCGCGCACCGGACAGAGTGGGACTATACCTGCATGGTTGTCATGGGCTTGCGCCAGCAGCTTGCCGATGTGGAGCATGCGCTGGTGAAGTTTGACGACGGGACATACGGCGTGTGCGAGGACTGTAAACGGCCAATCCCCGAGCGGCGGCTGCGACGGATCCCAGAGGCGCGCTATGATGTGGAGCATCAGGCCTGGCACGAGGATCACGAGCGCTCTAGCGTCCAGATCCGATCACTTGCGTAGGCCGCTCCAGAACGGCCCCTTCCCCATGGTCACATGCTCGTGTCCGGGCCCTATTGGGTGACGCAGCCGGTCCTGACGCACCGCGCAAGACACGACACACGAGCGCGATGTCGCTTGCCCAGGTGCCCCGTCTTGCGCGGTGTGCAGCGTCATCGACACGCAGCGCGCTTCGAAATGGACCTGTGGCAGCAGCCCAACTGCGAAGTTTCAACGGGATGCGGCTTCAATCCTCAAATGTCGGGAGGCTCTCCTCTTCGTGGCGCCGCGGTGGAAACCAACGCAGGAGTATCGCCGATAGCACCGCACTGACAATGCCCAGTGCGGCATGCTTCGACGCGTCGCCGTAACTGGCTGAAGCGGCGAGAGGGAGGCCGCCCATGGCGGTCATCAGATAGGGCAGGAAGAACTGGACGGTAACCGCAAACCAGAGGACTGCGAGCAGTACATACGGCAGCACGACACGAAGCAAGCCACCAGGGCGAGTCGTACCTGGTGTCCGCCTGCGCCCAGGCGCCACTCGGAGGATCAGATAGCTGATGCCACAGACGACGATGTAGTCATATGCCTGGGCCAGCCACCATGTCGTTCCGCCTGTTGTCGCGACGCCAACCAGCGATGCCAGTGGGTACAGCAACGGCAGACCCAGGGGTACTGATGCCAGAAGCAGAAGCACTATGACTGATATTGACACCCAGAACTCGCGGCGCTGTCGTTCGAGGTAGGCTGGCATAAGATCGAGCTCTATTGCCTTGAGCAAATCGGGACGCAGACCATCACCTGTTTGTCCCCCGCCCGCTAGCCGTTGCGTGGTGTCTTCATATTTCCGATACAGGGCGGTAATGGATTTGCTGAGTGCCTGCTGTTGATCCTGGAGCAACATGTAGCGGGCATGGTCAGGCACCTCCAGGTGTATCTGTTCCAGTAGACGCCCGTGTTCCGCGATGAGTGCACGTACTTGCTCGTCTGTGTAGCGATCTCTCCAATGTTGCTCCAGCTGACTCAGCAACTCGCCATATCCGCGATGGCGCTGCCGGCCTCGAGCATAGCTCATTGCCCCAATGCTCGCGCCGATGAGGCCGACGACTGTACCCACAACTCCAACGATCCATCCCGCCAGCAGAGACCACTCGCTCGCGCTGTGCTGGGTAACGAGCGTGGCTATCAGGCTGAGCAATATGTGCATGACGGTGCGCTCCTCCTCACTCGGACGCGCCCAGGCAACGTTGCGAGCAAATCGACAGCTATCCTGTGTGACCTGGTCATTGGCTCGGTCTATCTGCTTCGTCGTGCTGCCTAGAGAGGTGCGCGCCGATCAGAGCCATCAGAAACCATAGAGCCGTAACGATATAGATCAGGTCCCTGAACTGGTGGAGAGGCGCATCACCGGGAAGCATGAGTCCGACGATCGCCACGATGCCGCCGAGCGGAGTCACCAGCACGCCCCCTACGATGACGACGTTGGACACGACGTCGAGCACGCGACGCCGAACCCGAAGGATTGTCATAGCCAGGTTAAACATGAGCTGCTCCTTCAGCGTTCGCGCATACGCCTCCGTAGCGGGTGGGCCCCCAGGTGCATACAACCCAGGCGCAAAAACACTACATGTCTATGGTGAGCCTACGGTGGGCGTCTTTAGGAGGCGTGTCCGGGCACTACAAACTTGTGAAAACCTTACAGCCGATATGCGTCATGCAAGTCCATAGGCAGTGATCTGTCCCATTTCATCCGTGCAATACAGGCGACCGCCTATGACAATCGGGCTCTCCCAGTGAATGACGTCAATGCTGCCTTTGGCGGTTGGTACGGCGCTGCTCCACAGTTGGCTGCCGGTGCGCGGGTCGAGGGCGATGACGGCTTTGTCGTGCGGGTCGGTGCTCGCGGCGAACAGGACACCTCCTGCTATCACTGGCGAGCTCGCCCCAGTAGGCACGCTCCAGACCGGTCTCAATGCGGTTATCCCCGCGGCTGTGGTGACTACCTGATACCCACCAATCGCACAATAGTTGGTGACAAACAGCCAGATAGCGCCATTCTCGGGATCGGTCCATACGGCAGGTTGTGTCAGGACGGGGCAATGATTCGGCGCATCGATGACCTGCAACTCCCCTCCGGTGTGACCTGGCCCTCCTTGCCCGCTCAAGTCGTGGCGATTCAAGAGCCTGAGCACGCTTTCCTTGCTAGCCTGAACCGCCAGATATGGGGTCTTGCTTGAAGGAATGACAGGGAGCAAGGCGGGGGCGGCGCTGCCTAGATCGAGATCCTGGGGACCCAGATCGTTCGGGTTGTGTGGAGTGTAGGAATCGACGAGACGCGTGCCATTTGGCGTCAGCTCCAGCACACTCTCGCTCCAGTCGTAGCCTCCCTGGTCTGCCGTGTACGGCCCATTCCCGGTTGTGAAGAAAATGTTGCCCGAATCTGGATCGACGACCACTCCCGGCCTGCCCCAAATGCCGGCTCCGTTCTCACGACATTCCGAGGGCGCGAGCAGATGCGTATGGTCTGAGCAGATGGCATTGAAGACGTGCTTGACGCCAGTGGCCAGGTCAATCGCCACCACATGACCCTGGTATGGCGTGGCATCTCCACAGCAGCTCGAAAGGGTGGCGTAGAGAAAGCCATTGGCGGCGTTGAGCGCGGACGATTCCTTCTCCGTTTGGGGCATAGTCGTGATCTTCTGCGGCCAGCCATTGGTGAATATCTCAGTACCTGTAATGGCATCGTACTTGTGTACCTTGCCATCCATGCCATAGCTGTAGACTGTCCCGGTGAGTGCATCCGCCACAGGAGATGACGTCGTGACCATATTGGGACCCGCGGATGGATTCTTGCGCTCCCAAATCTGGCCGCCGGAATCGGCATCGACGGCGATCAGGCTTCCGGACCTGGTCGTCAGATACAGCACATCGCGTGTGGCGCCATCCGGAAACTTGAGTGCTTGTAAGTATGCTGGCGATGAATCCGCCACATCGGAGAGCGATGTGTCCCAGAGACGCTGCAGCTCGTGGACGTTTGCAGGATTGATCTGGTGCTCGGTCGGGTTTGCGCGACTCCCCGCGGGATCGAAGCCGAAGCGGGACCAGTCTGCTGATGGGCTCGACGTCGCGACGTTTCTCATCGCGTATATCGTCACCAGGAGCAGCAGCATCCCCATGATGCCGACCCGGGACGCTCTCACGATAGGGCGGCGTCCGTCGCGGGTGTCGGAAGGGTCTGGCATCTGTGCCATTGGTATCCGCCTGTTCACTGCCGTAAGGCAACGGCCCAGCACACACCTACCGGTGGCCAATCCATGCCAACACCAGCTGCGCGAACACACTGTTGGCCCAGGCAAACCAGGCACGTGTATATTGGCGCGGGTCATTGGGGTCAACACTCTCGTGCATGAGGTCTGTGCTCGTGGCCGCCGCGACGTCCACGAGCATGCGCAGCGCCTGTAAGCGCTCGATGTGATCGCAGGCGGTCAATCCACGCATCGCAACGGCCATTGGCCAGATGTACTCTCGCGGTGTATGGGGACTGCCGATGCCTTCCGCCACGCTTCCAGCCCGGTAAAATGGATTCGCGGCGCTGAGCACAAATCGCCGGGTGTTGCGATAGATCGGATCCGACCCGGGACGATAGCCAAGGTAGGGAATCGAGAGCAAGCTAGGGACATTGGCATCATCCATCAGGCAGTGGTTGCCACAGCCATCCGTTTCGTAGGCATAGATGCGCCCATAGCGCGGGTGCTCGACCACGCCAAAGGTCTGAATTCCCGCATCGATTTCTGCCTGGAGTGTGAGGGCTGCCTCGGCCAACAGGTCATCATGGAAAATGGCGCGTGCCAATGTCGCAAGTTTGCCAAGTGTGACAACCGCAAACATGTTGGCGGGGATCAGGTAGCCAAAGGTGCATGCATCATCGCTTGGGCGGAATCCTGACCACACCATCCCGGTCCGCGCGGTAGGCGTACCGTGCCCGTTGCAGGGCAAGGTGTCAAAAGGCGCCCAGGGGCGTGCACGCCTGAATATGTACCGCGACGACCGATCATGGTCTTGTTCGGTTTGGAGGAGCCGAACCACGATCCACATCATCTCATGCACCGATGCATCAAATGCGGTGTTGTCCCTCGTGGCAGCCCAGTACGCGTAGCAGAGCTCGAGCGGATAGCACAGTGAGTCGAGCTCGAATTTGCGCTCCCAAACCCAGGCGTCCGCCTCAGGCTGATCACCTGGTGTTCCCGGGCCTATTGGCTCTCGATTGAAGGCATTGGCATAGGGATCGACGTGGATAAAGTCCGCCTGCCGGAGAATGAGCCCGCGCACCAGGCGGCGCACGTCCTCATCGCGGGCCGCCAGAGGCACATAGGGCATGACCTGGGCCGACGAATCGCGCAGCCACATGGCCGGAATGTCCCCAGTCAGTACGAACGTGGTGCCGTCATCGAGGAGCTCAACGGTAGTCTCCAACGTATTGAGATAGCACGCCGTAAAGAGCCTCGAGAGTTCAGGCCAAAACGCGAGTCGTTCCCGCATATCGCGCGCTGTGGCATAGATCGCTGTATACGCTGGCACGTAT
>CAYQFU010000263.1:0-6757 GCA_964416775.1 uncultured Ktedonobacterales bacterium | reverse complement strand
GGAGGTCACCTACTCGCGCCGCACGACGCCCTCGCGCCAGGCAAAGACGGCGGCCTGCGTGCGGTCGAGCACGTGCAGCTTGCTCAGAATATTGCTGACGTGGCTCTTGACCGTCTTC
The DNA here is from genome assembly GCA_964416775.1 of uncultured Ktedonobacterales bacterium. Classification (GTDB taxonomy): domain Bacteria; phylum Chloroflexota; class Ktedonobacteria; order Ktedonobacterales; family JADMIN01; genus CAYQFU01. Next base: position 6,639 of record CAYQFU010000263.1, on the reverse strand, counting down.
TCGCTGATGACCAGCCGGTCGGCAATCTCTGTGTTGCTCGCGCCGTCCGCGATCAGCCGCAACACCTCCAGCTCCCGCTCGCTCAACTCGGTGAACGGGTTCAGCGCCGTGGGTGCCGCTCCGTGCAACTCCTGCACCACCCGCGCCGCCACGCGCGGATGCAACACCGCCTCGCCCTTGGCCGCCTTGCGCACGGCTCCGGCCAGCTCCTGTGAATCCACATCCTTCAGCAGATACGAGAGCGCGCCCGCGCGAATCGCCGGGAAGATGTGCTCATCCTGGTGATAGGACGTGAGGACGATCACCTGCGTGCGGGGACTCACCTGCTTCAGCCGGCGTGTCGCTTCCACGCCGTCCATTTCCGGCATCACCAGATCCATCAGCACGACGTCGGGCACCAGCTCCGCCGCCAGCCGTACCGCCTCCGCTCCGGACCCCGCATCGGCCACCACGGTGATGCCGGGCTGCGTCTCCAGAAACGCGCGCACGCCCTGGCGCACCAGCGCGTGATCGTCCACGACCATGACCGTTAGCGCGTCGCCATTCGCATCCGCCATGCGTATCGCCCCTCCCTCTGCGCGCGTGCGTGTCTACAGACGCTCAGGCCCGCGCCGCGCCGCGCTTGCTCACACCCATGCCACCGCTCGTGGTGCTCGTGGTGCTCGCGGTTGCCGCCGCCAGCGGCACACACGCCCGCACTCGCGTGCCCGGCCCGCCAGGTACCCCGCCCACAGACAGCACGCCGCCAACCGCCTCGATGCGCTCGCGCATGCTGGACAATCCGACGCCTTTGCCGTCCGCGGCCACGGCATCGAACCCCGAGCCGTCGTCGTCGACGGCAAGGTCCAGCGCGCCCATGTCCCAGCTCAGGCGCACCTCGACGCTGGTCGCGCCACTGTGCTTCGCGACGTTGGCCAACGCCTCCTGCGCCACGCGGAAGAGCGCCTGCTCCACCTCTAGCGGCGCGGGTTGCTCGCCCCGCGCCCGCACCTCCGCGGCGATGCCCGTGCGCCGCGCCCACTCGCCGCAGTATTCACGCAACGCTGGCGCCAGCCCTTTGTGCGCCAGCCCGGCCGGCCGCAGCTGCAGGATCAGCGCCGTCAGCTCGCGCTGCGCCTCGCCCACCATCCGCTCGATGTCGCCCAGGCGCGCCTCCGCCGCTTCCGGGTCGCGCCGCACGAGCGCCCGCGCCGCCGCCAGCTGCATCGAGGCCGCGAAGATCTGCTGCTTCACCGAGTCGTGCAGGTCGCGCGCCAGGCGATTGCGCTCCTCCAGCACCGCCAGCTCCTGGCGATCCGCCAACAACGCCTGAATCTGCTCCGCCATGCGGTTGAGATCCCGGGCGAGCTGCCCCAGCTCGTCTTCCGAAGGATCGCGCGCCACGGCGCCGAAATCGCCCTGGCTCCAAGCGTCTGCCGCCGCCGTCAGCCGGTTCAGGCGCCGTGTCAGTTGTCGCGCCGTCAACAATCCAAAGACCGTCCCGAAGATACTCGCGATGAGCGCGAACGGGATGACGCTAAAGATGAGGGTGATGAGACTGGACTTGATGGCCGCGCTGCGCAGCGCGGGCAGGTCAGCGCCGAGGAAGAGCGCGCCGAGCATGCGGCCGGACGCATCGCGAATCGGCGCGGCAGCCACCGTACGCGCGTCGGGCGTGCTGCGCAGCAACTCCGCCGCGTCCGTCCGGCCGCGCAGCGCATCGGCGATGGCCGCTCGGGCTTCCGGCAGGTTCTGGATGCCCGCGATTCGGCCCACATCACTGGATGTGGGGACGGCGGACGCCACCACCCGTCCGTCCGCGGCCAGAACGATCAGCGTGGCGTTCTCACCTGCGATGACCGAGAAGGTGCGCGCATTGTCGGTCAGTACGCCCGTTTGAATATACGCGACGGGAACTGTGTCCGCATGGAGCCAGGCGGCCAGCGCGGAGCCATTGGGGGGCGTCTGCGCCAGAAACGGGCTCACCTGCGGCGCCATCAGCTTCAGTCCCTGAAGCACCGGCGTGGGACGCAGGGGCGCGTTCACGGCGAACAAGGTCGGAAGCACCACGAATACGCCCTCGAGGCTCATCAGCGCCACGAAGGCAGCGACGAAATACGACAGTGTGAGCCGCCAGCGCAGCGTGCGAAAACGGTGAGGCAGGCCGCGCATATCGTCCTCCAAGGCTTGCGGACATACCACCAGCAGAGAAGGTGTCTGGTTACGACGTTCGCCGCGATCATGGCGGCACTGTACCACGTTCACGCACCACCGCACAGCATGTGATGTCGAATCCAAACGCATTGGCGCACCGGGCGGGCGCATATCCATGCGCCCCTACGCCAGGGCGTGCCAGCTATTCGTAGCGCAGCACCTCCGCCGGACGCACCCGCGTCGCGCCCCAGGCGACCGCCGCGGCCACCAGCATGCAGATTGCCACCGTCCCCAGCACGATCAGGAGCGCCGTGTTCGCCGGGATCGCGATAGGCAGGTTGAATGCCATCTTACCCAGCAGCGCCGCCACCAACGCCACGACCAGCATCGCCAACGCCGCGCCCGTAAAGCCTACCAGGCCATTCTCCACCAGCACTTCGCCCAACACACTGCGGCTGGTGTGGCCCACGGCCTTGAGGATGCCCAGCTCGCGCCGCCGCTCCAGCATCGCCAGCCCCACCGCGTTGGCGATGATGATCACACTGGCCAGCATCGCCAACGACGCCACCGCTACCAGCACGGTGACCAGGTTATTCAGCAGCGCGGCGTACTGGTCCACGAAGTCCGCCAGGCTGAAGGCCACCACTCCTGGAACGGCCGTCTGGATGCGTGCCAGTGTCGCGTCGGCGGTTTTGGGATCCAGATGCATGCGGAAGCCATAGCGCGGGCTGCCGGAGGCGACCGCCGTCACGACACCGCTATCCGTCAAGATCGGGCCGAACTGTGGCAGCGCCGACGAGTAGAATCCTACGATCGTCAGCGTCACCGGCACCCCACCGGCCGAGCTGGCGACGGTGATCGTGTCGCCCAGCTTCAGATTGTCCGGCGCCTGTGACGCCGACACCGGCAGCAGCGCGTTCCCCGTGCCCGCATCGCCCGCGCTCAGCGTGCGACCCCTCACCGTATCGTGGCTGCCCTTCGCCAGCGGCGCGTCGGTCGAGTCGGGCGCCGCGCCGTGCGCGAGGTCGTACCCCTGCACGCCGGCCAGCGCGCTCGTGACATTGGCGACGGTGTAGGTGCCGCCGGCCGTCGCCGTCCGCGCGAGCTGGCCGATATCCTGCCCGTTGACCGCGACGGGCACGACCGGACTGAAAGGCACCATCACCTCGTGCTGGAGGCCGGACACGCGCGCCAGCTGCTGCTGGGTAGCCGCCGCGTCCGTGCCGGGCGCGACGATCTCCGCGTTGATGCCGTTGCCGCTGGCCAGGAACGAGTTGAGGCTATCGCTGATATTCTGCCCAAATACCACAATCAGCCCAACGGCGAAGACGCCGATGTACAGCGCGGCCATCGTCGCCACCGTGCGCACCTTCTGCCGTCCGATGTTGCGCAGGGCCAGCTTCACGTTCGCCTTCCAGGTACGCGGCATCGGCGCCACAGGAAGCTTACTGAGCACGAAGACCACTCCACCCAGGAACAGGCTGAGCAGCAACAGGAAGATGCCCGTTCCACCGACTGCCAGGGCCGTGACGGTGACGTTGCGCAGAATACTCAGGGACAGCGCGAAGAAGAGCACCACGAGCAGCCCCACCAGCGCGGCTGTCAGGACGCGGCTCGCCCATCCCGCGCGCTCCGGCATGTCGCGCAGCACTGCCTGCGGCCGAACCTGGCTCCCGCGCACGATGGGCAGCAACCCGAAGATCAAGGCCGTGAGGAAGCCGACCGCCACGCCGGCGCCAAGCGTGCCCGCGTCGACCACCGTCGGCAGGACGATCTGGAGGCTGTTCTCCGTGAGTTGCTTGACCACAAAGCTCACGCCCACGCCCGCGGCCGTGCCGACCATGCCGCCCACCAGGCCGATCAGTCCGGCTTCCAGTCCGAACAGCGCGAAGAGGTCATGCCGCTGGTAGCCCGCCGTCTTGAGCATCGCGATCTCGACCCGGCGGCGGCGCAGCAGCATCTGCATCGTGTTCACGATGCCCACCCCGCCGATCAGCAGCGCCAGCAGCCCAACGATCTGCAAGAAATACTGGACCTGCTGGACCTGCGCCGAGTTTTGCGACAGCGCCTGCGCCGTGGTCTGGACGGATACCAGCGGCAGCCGCTGCTGGATCAGCTTCTTCGCGCTCGCGGCGTTGGCGTCGGTATGGCCCGGCACATCGGCGTAGATCGCATTGTAGGTGAGCGACTGCCCGCCGGCTCCGGGCAACGTCGCGTAGAAGTCAGCGTTGATGAGCAGCAGCGAGCCGCGGAACAGTCCGGCGCTCTCGACGATTCCCCCGATGGCGACGTCCGCCGAGCGCCCATCCTGCAGGTAGACGTGCGTGGTGTCGCCCACGGCGACGCCGAGCGTCTGCGCCAGGGGTGTCGTGAGCACGACGGTGTTCCCTTGCAGCAGCGCAGTCAGGCTGGCGCTGCGCGGATGCGTGAAGACGGGCGCGCCATCGAGCGGGAAGTGCGCTGGGTCGACGGCCTCCACCTGGAATTGCCGTGACGCGGTCGCCGTGTGGACCACGCCGCCCACTGCGTCCGCGGCGGTATACGCCGTCAGCGCGCCCTGCGCCCGCAGCTGATCGAACGCGGTGAGCTGTCGCACGGTCAACGGCGTCGTGGGGCTCGTCACGGAGAGATCGCCGCCATTGATCGCGCGCACGTTGGATGTCAGGCCGGTGTTGATGGCGTTGCTCACGAGCTGGAGCGCGACAATCGCCATCACGCCCACCGCCACACAGAAGATCGCGAGCAGCGAGCGCTGCCCCCCGCGCGTCAGCGACCGCGTCGCATACGACCAGTACAGATGCGCCTTCATCACATGCGCTCCTCTTCGTCCCAGGATCTCGTCTCTTGTCGCACGCCAGCTATTGGCAGTCCGCACCCGCGGACACAGCGCCAGCGGCTCGGGCTATTCCACCAGCCCATCCACGATGCGGATGGCGCGGTCGGCAGCCAGCGCCACACCTGGGTCGTGCGTCGCGATCACGAACGTCGTCTCGGTCGCCTCGCGCAGCTGGCGGATCATCCGCAGCACGTTGTCGCCGTTCTGCTTGTCGAGGTTGCCGGTCGGCTCATCCATGATCACGATGGATGGGTGCGTCGCCAGCGCCCGCGCCACCGCGACGCGCTGCTGCTCTCCGCCCGAGAGCTGGTTGGGCCGGTTGCCCAGGCGGTGGCCCAATCCCACCAGCGTCAGCAGCTCTTTGGCCCGCACCGACGGCCGGCCCGGATGCTTGCCGACGTACAGCGGCACCTCGACGTTTTCCTGCGCCGTCAACGTGGGGATGAGGTTGAACGCCTGAAAGACCATGCCGATCTTCTGGTTGCGCACGGCGGCGAGTCGCGCTTCGCTCATCTTCGTGATGTCGACGCCATCCACCAGCACCTGACCGGTGGTCGGTGAGTCCAACCCAGCGATGATGCCCAGGAGGGTGGACTTGCCTGAGCCGGAGGGACCGACGATGGCGACCAGCTCGCCGTGCTCGATGCGCAGCGAAATGCCTTTGAGGATGCTGATGCGCTCGCGGCCCAGCGGCAGGGTCTTCGTGATGCCGCGCGCTTCGAGTGCGGGAACGCCGGCGTCGGGCGCCGGCGCGAGTGGGTGTGCGGTGACGGGGCTCGTACTCATGATCCTGCCAACCCTTTCCTGGATGCGCGCGGTAGCGGGTGCGCGCGTTCCTGACACGCCAAGTATGCGTGGAAAGGCGGCATTTGCCATCGGTCCGCGGACGGAACGTGAGGGGGTCTGGAGACGGACCGCGACACGATGGGCCGGGCGTACGAGGGATCACGCGCCGCGGGCGCGAACGGCCGCGGCGCGCGCTTCTGGCGTTTCTAGCGTTTCTAGCGCATGCGCGCTCTGAGGCACGAGATCGCGCGGGTCCCCGTCAGGGACGGACGAGCGACTTCGCCATGAGAATGTCCGGCTTGCCGAGTCCGTTGGCATCCGGAATCACGCCGACGATGTGGTAGCCCAGCCGCTGGTAAAACGCGTATGGATGGCGACGGACAGGGCGAATGGCCTGGATGTGCTCCCACACGTTCGGAAAGAGGTCGACGTCGGCGAGCGTAGTCTGGCCGCTGTCGTCATCCGTGCCCAGGATGATGGTCAACGCGCCACGGGCTCTTACCTGCTCCTCGAAGTCCCGCACGAGCGCGCGTCCAATGCCCTGCCCCTGGCGCGCCGGGTCCACCACCAGTGGGTGTAATTCCCAGACGTTGCCATCATATTGGGAGATTCCGCCGATCCAGCCGACGACCGTGCCGTCCGCATCGCGGGCGACCCGGCTGATCCGTTCCGGATCGAGTGACGCACGCACTTCGCTCAGGGCCGAGGGCAGGTCGGGCCAAGCATCAGGGTACGGCTCGGCAAAGCCGGCCATCAGCAGTGTCGCAACACGCTCGATCGTGGCCGAATCGCTGCCATCCAGGTCGCCGATGATAGGAGGCATGATCTTCTACCAAACCTTCCGGCTGAGGGCCCCTGCCTTCAGGCAAGGGGGTGAAAGCCGG
>CAYQFU010000262.1:0-6763 GCA_964416775.1 uncultured Ktedonobacterales bacterium | reverse complement strand
TCTCGCGCAGCCACGCTGCTTCTGCCTGTGCGATCCCTGTGTTCACCGCACGTTCCAGCGCGAACAGCCCCTCCTGAGCACATTTCGCGGCTTGTTCGTACCTGCCCTCGGCCAACAGCACGGCGGACTCAGCGCGTAAGCGCGTATGTCGATCGGCCCTGGCGCGTTGTGCCTTGCTCAGCCACGTTCGCGCCGCAGCGGCGTTGTGGCGGTGGTGGGCCTCAAAGTAGGCAGCCTCCAGGATGAGACGCGTCCGCATCATTGGCAGGGTGGTTGCCACCTTCCCAAGGGTTTGGTCGAGCAAGGCCCCCGCTCCTACCGCATCACGCCTGTCGAGCAACCCATAGTAAGCCATGAGCGTCATGCTCAGGTCCGGTGCGGACCGTCCCACTGGCTTCTGGGGGCGCGCTAGCATCAGCGACGACACGTCCCAGTCGCGGGGTCGCTCACCCGCCATAGATGCACCAGAGAGCCTGATCAGGGCACAGTACCGTTCGGCCCAGGGTCCGCCGCGCAGGAGCGCCAGCATCACCGCGCCATCGCTGAGTCGTCCCCCCATGCTCGCTGGGACAGCGTTCCCCACAAAAGATGCCAGCGACCAGATCAGGGTGAGTGATAGCGAAAAGACAATCCAGAAGTCGAATGTGGTCATCATGCTTCCATGGCTGAGGGCATAGCCGAACAGAGGAACCGCAGCCCACGCCGCTAGTAAGAGGCTCGCTAACGGACCACCCGCCGCCACAATTGCCGCACGCCAACGCAGATCCATTGCGTCTGCGGAGCTTTTGGGCACGCTCATAGCGCCCCCGCCAAACCAGGGTAGGCAGCTGTTGACAGCAATGGCGAGGCCGCGGCCTGCGCGCCGGATCTGGAGTAGCCCAATCGTGATCTCCTGCACGCGGAACCCGACAAACCAGCCAGCGAGGAGATGTCCACACTCGTGCGCCAGGATGGTCAAGTAGAGGAGCAGCGCCTGGATCGCGAACAGTAGAGCCCAACTAGCCAGGCCACCATGCAGGCCGACTCGGCTCATGTGCACCATGCGGCCGAATGTCCACCAGATCGCCAGCACGCCGACGACCGCCCCAATGTTCGCGAAGCCCATGCACCAGCGGCTCACCCGATGGCGCAGCCGTGCGCGCGTCGATTGCCTCCTGACGGCCAACGGCGTCGCCTCGTGTGACGGCTCAGTGACCTGAAACACGCTATTGCCACTCATTCGCCGCTGTCCTCCTCTTCCTTACGCCGCTGAGAGACACAGCACACCTGCTCCCGTCAGATTCTCTTCGCGGCAGTCAGGCTGCCGGTGCGCTGTGCGCCAGGAGGGTGAGGATGTCCAGCGGCGAGCACGACCATCATGAAGGTGCGGAACAGGGCAAACTCGACGAGGCCCTGTCCGCACTGGGTCTTCCATGGCCGCGGTTGCGTTGGCGCATGCCCTACGACATCTCGCTTATGTCGGACTTGTAAGGCACATCGAGTGGCTCGCCCTGGTCGGGCATGTTTGGCATGCACTTGCCACCTGGTCAAGGGAAGCAGATGTAGAGGCGGCTCCAGCTCATGCTGAAACAGCGAGATGACGATGAAGCGATTGCCGTACTGCTGAGTGCAATGGTCACCGAGTGGTAGTTCGTGTACCATTCGAGGCACAGACACCATACTTCATCCCTCGCCACACTCCATCGAACGCGCGTGACAAAGATGATGTCGGGAGGTGCGTCAATCTGTTATGCCCTCTGGAGAAGAGAAGAATGCACAGTGAAGCGAGTGCGAGGGCTGATTCAGCGGGCATAAGCCACAACACACGACGATGGCTGACTTCGCCATCCGCCGCTCGTACGCCGAGTCCCAAAGTGTGCAGCCTGCGCTGTGCACGCGTGCCCACTTGTGCGGTCCGCGTTCAGGGGGCGCAAACGTAACAGGCAACGCGTGTGCAGCGAGCGGCCACGCCCGTAGGGGCAGCAATGGGGGCTGTGGCGCGCACCGACACCCCCAGTTCCCGAGGAGTTATTGCACGGGCACGCTCGACCCGACGGCAGGAGTGCGACATCCTGCTTGCAGGCAGTTAGTACTGGTCGCTAAGTGCAAAAGCCGACCTGGCCGAGAGTCGCACGTGCGGAGAGCGTTTCGAAGAGGGCAGTGACATCCTGCCTACAGCGTTCCATGCAGAGGCCACAAACCCAGGAAAATTCAGGTATGGAGCGGGAGACGGGACTCGAACCCGCGACGCTCTGCTTGGAAGGAAGATGAGTCTCAGCGCTGTGCGCAACCCGCTCCACGCCTGGACTTTCCATAGTTGAGCCGTGAGCGAAAGATGTCCAATAAGGATGTCTTGAATAGCCGAGGCAGCTAACGTTATCGGTGCCATGCAGCTAACAAACACGATGGATTGTTGGCATTGATCACGTGAGCTGGTCTGTTGCGTAGCGTCCTGGCCCCGTTCTTTCCTTCTTTCTGGCATGAAGCCTTCCGCATCAGGGATCGCCTTCCGCTGTAGCAGCGTCGATACCAGCGCGGTCAGCACCGCGTTCTGCGCGAGCGCCTCGCTCAGTTACTCACGCAGCTAACGAGTTTCTACTGCGGTCGCTGCGAGGCGTTCGTCCGCGCTCATGGTTCCATATTGCGCTCGCTGCGCAAGTCCACCTAAATTGCTACACGCGTTCTTGTCTCTACTACTCCTCTCTGTTGCCTCAAACATACATCCCCCCAACCTGCTCCCTTGACAATCGCCGTAGCCTCGTTATACTGTTGAGTGCGCCTTATGGTGCCAGATGCGATGGTCGGCATACTGGAACTCATTGGACCGGTCGGTGTTCGCGGAAGGATAACGCCATGGGTGAAGTACCTTTCGAGGATCTGGAATACCCACCAACCCTGAGTGTATCGCCAGGGACGCCGGCGTTCGCCGACGCAGCGCACGGAGAGGCCATCGACATCAGCGCTTTGTTCGCAATCGCGGAGTCTGTGGTGGGGCATGGAGGCGAGGCCAGCGACCGCCTGTGCCACGCTGTGGTGGCGATCACACATGACTGCGCCTGGCTCGAGCTTGGTCCGCTCCTGGACACTCGGATGGAACGCGCAGGCTGCCGTCCCGGCTCGCGACACCTTCCCGTCGGATTCAGTACGCGGAGGTATGGCCGATTAGTGGTCCGGCCTGATTCCACGAAACCTGCTGCGCCCGCAATCACGGAGACTGTCTCCCGGCAGTTGGCCCACGCCTGCGGGGCGGTTCTGTATCTCCTCGAGCAAGCCGCATTGATTCAGGTGCTCAGCCAGCACCTGCCGTCGCACGCACCCGAGCATCTCACGCGGCGCCAGTTGGACGTCCTGCGGCTGATGGCTCAGGGTGCGGACGATGATGCCATTGTGGAAGCCCTGCATATCGCGCCTGAGACGCTCAGGAAGCACCGCTACGCGATCTACGCGCGGCTGGGTGTACACTGCGCGCAGGATGTGCTCCTCGCCGCCTATCAGCTGAACGTGCTGCCAGCCTTTGCAGCGCCTCCATTCTGACTCACCACGCATGCCCATGCCCATCAGGCGTGACGACGAGTCAGGACAGCGGCAGCACCTCACTGACACCGGCGCCATAGTCTCCAGAGGGTACGAACAATACCCTCCGCAGGGCTGCAAAAACTCCGCTGGCGTGCCATGACAAACGCCGCACGCCCGTGTACCCTTGTTCCCGATCCACGGCTCAGATTGCGCGCATCCCACGCTGCGCAGGCCGTGCATCGAACGGAAGGCATGCCGCTTTTCTGCTTCAGGGACGGCATGTCACGGGAATAGACCGAGGATACACGAGGAGGAGCAATGAGGCACGTTCTACAGACGCGCGTCGTCGCCAGCATCCTGGCGACGACCTTTGTCACGACCGCAGTAGTGGGTGGCGTCTTTGCACATCCCTGGGCCGCGCACGCACTCGGCCTGGTCGGTGAAGGCAGCGGCTCGGGCGGGCGAGCCACGCCGAATGCGACGCTCTCGTGCCCGCCGGGCACCGGCGTCAGCTCGTCGCCCGCGGCCAATGGGAACGGGCTGGGCGAGGAGCCCTGGTACACCTACTACACGCACACGGTCAGCGACCATGAGCAATACCACGTCAACGTCGCCAACGGCAACCTGGTGTACCATGCGGACGATCTCTACGTGCGCGGCACCGGCCTCGATCTCCGCATCGAGCGCGATTACAACAGTGAAGGGAGCGGCACCACCGATCTGGGGACGCGCTGGGTACTCAGCCCTGGCTACGACGTGCACGTGCACGTCAATAACGACAGCTCCGTGACCTATTATGCGCCGGGGGATTACGCGGCTACCTTCGCCTACAACAGCGGCACCGGCACGTACACCGATGCACCTGGCCTCGATGCCACGCTTGTCAAGAACGGCGACAGCACCTTCACCCTCACCTTCCACAAGACCCGCGAGCAGCTCCACTTCGGCTCGGGCTCGGGCGGGCGTCTGCTCTCGGACACCGACAAGAATGGCAACACGATCACCTTTAGCTACTCGTCCGGCCAACTCACGGCGATCACCGATACCCAGGGTCGGGGCACCAGCTTCAGCTACAATACGAGCGGCTTGATCAGCAAAATCACCGATCCGGCGGGGCGCACTGCGCAGTATGGCTACGACAGTAGCAACAACCTGACCAGCGTCATCGACGCCGACGGGAACACGACGACTTACGGCTACAGTAGCTCGGGCCACATGCTCACCTCGGTGACCACTCCCGATGGCCATGCGACGACATTCGCCTACAACGCGAGCAATCAGGTCACCGCGATCACGCTGGCCGACAACGCCCAGACGAGCTTCTCGTACTTGAGCGGCGAGACCGATCTCACCGATGCCAACAGCCATACCACCAAGTATGATTACGACAGCGCGACCGATCTGGTGACCAAGGTGATCGACGCGCAGGGCAACACCCAGTCGTTGAGCTACACCGCCGACTACAACGTCGCCACCTACACCAACCCGCTCAATCAGACGACCACGTTTCAGTTCGACGTCAACAACAACCTGATCGCCGTCCAGGACGGCAACGGCGTGCAGACTACGACCGGCTATACTGACAGCACGCATCCCTACTTCCCCACCTGCTTCCAGGATCGACAGGGCAACGTCCTGGCCTACACCTACGACAGCCCCGGTAACCTGACCCAGACGCAAGATCAACTGAGTAGCCAGGATACGCTCACCTACACCTACAACGGCAATGGCACCCTCGCCAGCGCAACCGACGCCGATGGGCACCAGACTTCCTATGGCTACGATGCCAAGGGCAATCTCACCAGCGTCACCCCACCCTCAGGGAGCGGGCAGGGCCAGACGACGCTGGTGCCAGATCCCGCGACCAGCCGCGTCACCAGCGTCACGGACGGCAAAGGTCAGACGACCAGCTTCAGCTACGACAATCTCGACCACATCGTGAAGATCACCTACAACGACAAGTCGACGATCGGCTACACCTACGACAAGGAGGGCGATGTCAAATCGCTGGCCGACAATACCGGCACGACCAGCTACACTTACAACCTGGTGCGCGAGCTCAAGCAGGAGACACTGCCCAGCGGCACTGCCCTTTCCATGAACTACGATTCGGTCGGCAATCTGACCGCCTATACGGACGGTAACAGCGGCCAGGTCAGCTATGGCTACAACAGCGTCAACGAGCTGACCACGCTGACCGAGCCTAACACCGCCCAAACGAGCTTCAAGTATGACGCCAAGGGGCAGCGCACCGAAGTAGATTATCCGAACAGCGTCATGATGACGCTGACCTACGACAAGGCCGGGCACGAGACGGAGATCAAGGCGACCCAAGGCAGCACGACGCTGACCGATTTCCAATATACCTACACCAAGCCGGGCACCACCACCCCGCTCACCGATCTGCGCTACAGCGTCAAGGATGTGGCCAACAACACCACGACATACACCTACGACGCACTCAACCGGCTGATCGAGGCCAAGACGCTGAATGGTGGGGGCAGCCAGACGGCGGACTACCAGTACACCTATGACGGGGCGGGCAACCGGCTCTCACAGATGGTCAACGGTACCACGACCACCTACAGCTACAACGCCGGCAACGAGCTGACGGCGAACAGCAGCGGCACGACCTACAGCTACGACGCCGATGGCAACTTGACCGGCTCGAGCGCGGGGCTCGCGCTGACCTACAACAGCAAGAACCAGACGACACAGTTCGTACTGGGTGGCACCACCACGGACGACACCTACAGCGGACCCACTCAAACGGAGCGGGTGCAGCAGGGCAGTGATAGCTACACCAATGGGCCGCTGGGTGTGACCAGCCGCACGCCGTCGGGGGGCAGTCCCACCTACTACGTGCGCGACAACAAAGGCCAATTAATGGGCGAGGAGCTGCCTTCGGGCGCCCACGACTACTACCTTTTCGACGGGCTGGGCAGTGTGGTCGGGCTCACGAATAGCACGGGCGCAGTGGCGGACAGCTACGCATACGACCCCTATGGCAACGTGACCTCGTCGACGGGCAGCGTGGTGAACCCCTGGCAGTACGCGGCAGGCAATTACGACGCACGAACAGGCTACACCAAATTCGGCCTGCGCTACTATGATCCGCAGACCGCCCGCTGGACGCAGCAGGATCCGCTGTCGGGTTGCGCACGCAACCCCGCGATGCAGGACCGGTATAGCTACGCCGACGAAGACCCGGTCAACGTCACGGACAGCACCGGCGCGGGCGCCATACCACTAGTGATTGGCTGCCTAG
>CAYQFU010000261.1:0-6781 GCA_964416775.1 uncultured Ktedonobacterales bacterium | reverse complement strand
CAAGGTCAGCTTCACGGTGTGGGTACCGGACCGCAGGATGCCGGTGCGGTCCGCGTTGACCAGCCATGCTCGGTCGCCGATGCCGGGCAGCACACGGCCGAACCGGCCCCCGACGGCGCGGTTGAGTGAGCCGAACGGCCCCTCCCGCATCAGCGCAATGCTCAGCCGTACGCCCTCGCCCTCGAATATCCCAAGCCCCAGCCCACCGGCCCTGACGCCGACGACCGCCGCCATCCGGCGGCAGACCGCCTCGGTCACCTCCACATCCGACAGCAGTGGCGTGTTCGCCCGCCGCACCTCAGCCAGGCTGGGCGGCTGCTCCGGAAGGCGGAGCGGATCGCCGTCGACCCTGACCCCGAGTCGTCCGGCGACCTCCTGGATCAGCAGTACCGCGACGCGGGAGTCGGGAATCTCGGTGAGCAGCAGTGAACGCGACATCTTCCAGAAGCCGATGTCGACGCTGATCTCCGCTTCTGACAGCCGCAGCAGCCGGATCCCGCTCCACGCGAAGCGTTTCGCGCCGTGTCCCCACGCGATGCCCTCGGGCGCGACCGCGAGTTCGCCGAAGAAGACCGGCGCGCCGGACTCGAAGCGGCGGATCGCCAACGGCAGCCTGGCCGCCACGACCACCGCGTCCAGCTGCTCGGCGAGCAGCTTGATCGGCCCACCGTAACGCTCGTCCGCCGTGATCACCGTGCCGTCCTGGCCCACCGCCCGCACCGCGATCAGCCGCGGCGCCTCCTCATCGGATGCGCGCAGGATCTTAGCTGTCGGGCCGAGCCCGGCCCATGGGATCACCAGCGGCTCCGGCCGCCCGTCGACCAGTTGCGCCAGCCCGCCCGTATAGAGGAAGACCCAGTCCACCTTTTCCCGGGGCGACTTCCTGATCAGCAGCACGCCGAGGGCGATCAGCGCCAGCACCGCGACGAGGCCGGCGACCCCTGCCGCGGGGGACTGCCGCGCCGCCAGCCCGGCCACCGACAGACCGAAGAGCAGGCTGCCCATCACCAGGAAGATGCCGCAGCCGACCGTCGAGGGTCCGTACCCGCCCCCGTAGGACCCGCGAAGGTCGCCGAGGTCGTACGCCAGGCCGATCCGCCCGGCCCGCTCGTCGACCTTCTTCCGCTCCTGCAAAGAAAGGACCTTCGCCGCCATGCCCGCCGCCCAGCGCTCGCCGCCGACCCGCCGGCCCGCCGGCCCGCGTTCCAAGAACTTGGACGTGCTCCGCGGTCTCCAGGTTCGGCGGCGGAGGCCTTCTGGGCCACGCAGCGTGGTAGGCCGGTGCCCCGCTAAGCACGGCTCCGGCGCAACGGTATCTATGTCCCGGGGTTGCGAATGGAGGGCCACCAATTCCACCGGCCGAGCAGTACGGCGATGGAGGGGACGAGCATCGTGCGGACGAAGAAGGTGTCCAGTAGGACGCCGCAGGCGATCGAGACGCCGATCTGAGTCCCGTCAGGCACCAGGCCGAGGACGGCGAAGGTGCCGGCAAGGATGATCCCGGCCGAAGTGACGGTGCCGCCGGTGATGCCGATGGCGTGAGTGAGCGCCTGGCGCAAGGGCATGTCGTCATGTGCTTCCTCGCGGATGCGGCTCATGACGAGGATGTTGTAGTCCTCGCCGAGTGCCATGGAGAAGACGAACAGCAGCAGCGGCAGCTGGAACATCAGGCCCCCGTCGCCACCGAGGTGCACGAAGATGATCATGGAGAGGCCGAGGGTCGCCAAGTACGAAAGGCCGACGGTGACTGCGAGGTACCAGGGGGCGACCAGGCTGCGCAGCAGCAGGCCGAGTAGCAGCACCATGATGGCGAGCACGATCGGTATGACGACCACCATGGAGGAGTTGGAAGCGGAAGTGATGT
Source organism: uncultured Ktedonobacterales bacterium (assembly GCA_964416775.1). Lineage (GTDB taxonomy): Bacteria > Chloroflexota > Ktedonobacteria > Ktedonobacterales > JADMIN01 > CAYQFU01. The sequence continues at coordinate 4,917 of CAYQFU010000261.1, read as the reverse complement.
CGTAGGCGGAGGCGTCCTGCCCGGCGACGCCAAAGGCGCTCACACCGACGGCGGTCGCGGTCGCGGTGAGCGCATTGCGCGCGGCCGGTATGGCCGTGGCCGCGGCAGCACTGCCGGCGGCCCCGGCACGTAGCGTGGCGTAGTACTGGACGGTCAGACCGTCGGGGCTGATGAAGTCAGCGGTGGTCCGGTACGCCTGGTACAGCTGGGGCGTGACCGGGCTCGTCGACGGCGGGGCGGCCGGCAAGTCCGAGGCCGGGCCGAGTCTGGCGTGCAGATCGGCCAGCTCCGCCGCGGTGACTGTGCCCGCGCCGGAGCCGAGCGGCCCCGTCAGCGATGCGAAGACATGCTCGTCGGCCAGGAGGTGCTGCACAGTGGCGAGCACCGCCGGGTCGGTCCAGACCGGGGTCGTGAACTTCAGCAGCAACTGATCGCCGGTGTCTGCGTTGGCCTGCGGGAAGTGGGCGACCAGCGTGACCTGACCGGCCGCTGAGTCGCTGCCGGTCGGAGCCGTGCTTGTGTTGACCGTCGTACGGAAGCCGACAACACCTGTGGAGAGGGCGCCGAAGATCAGTACGCCGGCCGTAAGGGTGGCCAGCGGATGCGCCACCGCCCGTTCGGCGACCCGCCCCCACATCCCTGGCGCATGGTCGGCGGCGGCCTTGGGCCGGATGGGCCAGAACACCGCGCTGCCACAGATGGCCAGCAGCGCCGGGGTCAGGGTCAGGGAAGCGAGCAGAGTGACACCCACCCCGATGGCAAGCGCGGGCCCGATGCCCCGGTAGACCGCGAACGGCGCGGCCAGCAGCGCCATCAGCGCGGCGACGACGGTCAGTGCGGAGTAACCGACGGCCTCACCGACCCGCGCCACGGCAGCGGTCAATGCGTCGTGAGGGCGGGCGCCGCGGGCGAGTTCCTCGCGGTAACGGAAGGTCAGGAACAGGCCGTAGTCGGTGCCGATCCCGATCACCAACACGATGAGCAGCTGCTGGTCGGCGTCCATCAGCGGCAGCCCGGCCTTGCCTGCCGCCGCCAGTAGCGGCTGGGTCAGCGTGAGCGATAGTACGGCGGGGATCAGCGTCAGCAGCGGGGCCAGCAGGGAGCGGTAGACAACGAACAGCAGCACGATCACCAGGGCCAGCACCGCGTCCAGGATCAGACTCAGGTGGCTGTTGGCGGCGTCTGCTCCGGCGGCCAGCGGGCCCGTCAGGTGGAAGCTCAGCCCCGGCGGTGCGTCCACGTGGCCGAGAGCCGCACGGACGCCGTCGACCGCCTTCCTCCGCACGCCGTCGTCGCGTGCCGTGGTGCCATCGGCGGTGAGTACGACCTGAACCGCTCGCCCGTCAGATGAGACGGTCGTACCGCCGACCGCCGCGACGTGCGCAACGCGCCGCGCCGCCTGATCGGCTCGTTCGATCGCCGCGTGGTCGGCCGCGGTCAGCGGCCCAGAGGATCTGGCGGCAACGATGATCGCGGTCGCTGCGACGCCCTGCCGGGTCGCCGCGGTGGTGCTGCCTTGGAAGGGCTGGGCCAGGGTTGCCGCCCGCACGCTTGGGTCGGCGGAGTTCAGGAACGTGGTGCTGCTGGCGGCTGTCACGGTGGCGAGATCGGGCAGCAGCAGTACCGCGGCGCTGGTGCCGATGAGCCAGGCTGCGACGACCAGCCAGCGGAACCGGACTGCGAACCGGGCGATGGCTCGGAACATGTCACTCCTTAGCGAGGAGCCCCAGGCGCCGGTATGGCACACTGGTGATTGCTACTACGAATACTGTCGAAGTTCTACATTTTTTGTAGATGATAGAGATGATCGGGGAGGGCCGCAAGATGAATGCGGGCGCCACCGGAGGATCGCCACGGCGAGGCTCGGGGGAACTGTCCGGGCTGGTACTGGAGGTCCTGCGGCAGGCGGGGAGGCCACTGACCGCGGCCGAGGTGCAGCAGCGCCTCGCCGAAGCGGGCACCGGCTCGCTGGCCTACACCACGGTCGTCACGATCCTGTCCCGGCTGTACGAGCAGGCCACCGCCGACCGCTTCAAGACCGGCCGGGCATTCGCCTACCAGGCGGTGACCGACCCGGCGAAGCTGGCCGCGCGGCGGATGCGGCGGCTGATGGAGGCCGAGGACGACCGGACCGCCGTCCTCACTCAGTTCGTCGGCGACCTGGATCCCCGCGAGGAGCAATTGATCCGCGAACTGCTCGGCACCGACCTGCCGCACCCACGCGATATACCGGACCAGCGGCCGTGACACCCGCGGCGAGGCCCGAGGCGGCGGTCGTATGACCGCCGGCGTCTACATGCCGCTGCTGCTCTCGCTGTTCGCGGCAATACCCGCACGGCTCGTCGCCGACCGTATGGAACCCGAACGGGCCACCTGGCTGCTGACCGTGTTCGCGGTCGTGTTCGCCGGGGGCGGCACGTTCGCCCTCGCGGCGCTGACCGCCACCCTCATCGGCCGACTGCCGCTGTCGGCCGCCGCCGGGCACTGGTCGGCCGAGGCGTTCCGCCGCCACGATCCGATCTGGATCCCCATCGCCGCGGCAGCCGGACTCCTGCTGTGCGCCGCGGTCACCGCGGTCGGCCGCGGTGCCGTACGGCGGGTACGGATGCTCATCGCCGCCACGCGCACCACCCGCGCGCTACCGCGCACGGGACGGCTGGCCGTACTCGACGACCCGGCACCCCACGCCTACACCGTGCCAGGTCGCATCGTCGTTTCCACCGGCATGCTCGACGCCCTCGACGAGCGTGAACGGCAGGTCCTCATCGCCCACGAGCACGCGCATCTCGCCCGATCCCACTACCTGTTCGTCACGCTCGCCCAGATCGCCGCCACCGCCAACCCGCTACTGCGCCCGGTCGCCGCCGCCGTCCGCTACACCGTCGAACGCTGGGCCGACGAACATGCCGCGCGCCACGTCGGCGACCGTCGCCTAGCCGCCCGCACGGTCGGCAAGGCAGCGCTCCTGACGACGTCCACCCGGCCCGCCGTACTCCCCATGGCCACCGGCGAAGCCCGGACAACCGGCCCTGTCCCTCGCCGCATCGCCGCCCTTCTCGCGCCACCACCCGGTCGGCAGCCCCTGCTACTGGCCGCCGTCCTCACCCTGCTCATCATCGCCATCGCCGGCACCCTCGCCGCCGCCTGGGACCTGCACCTCCTCTTCCAGCTCGCCCAAACAGCAACCCGATAACTCGCCGCAGCCCCTGCAGGCGCCGGGCACCGCTAATTACACCGCTGTAATTCGCGGTCTCATGCTGACCGTGATGGCATTCGCGCAGTTCAGCGTTGTTGGCGAGAATCCGTTGGGTTCTGTCGATTCAGCCCGTGGTCTGGTGTCACCGAGCCGCCTAGCGTGAGCGCAATGCTGAACTACATCACTCCGATCGGGATCGGCATCGCCTACGCGCTGCTGATGTCCCTTTTCCGAGAACCGCACCGGCGGCGCGTCAACGCGCTCATGATCGCCGGAGCCGGCGCCGTCTACATCAGCGGCGGCGGTATGGGCGGCTGGGAGTTCGCCTTCACCGCGCTGCTCGTCTACGTCGCCTACCGTGGCCTGGAATCATGGACCTACATCGGCATCGGCTGGCTGCTGCACAGCGCCTGGGACATCGTCCACTACCTCAAGGGCAGCCCCATCGTCCCCTTCGCCCACAACTCCTCGCTAGGCTGCGCGATCTGCGACCCGGTGATCGCCCTATGGTGCTTCAGCGGTGGCTTGCCACCACGAGAACTGCTCCGCCGCGCAAAGCACCCAGCAATGGTTCAGGACGAGCCGGCCTGACCGCGATCCCGGACCTGCACGCGTACTGTTTCCATCCGCCCGTCAGCCCTGCTGCCGCGTGGACGCTATGGCCCGAGCGTCGAGCCAGTAGTGGGGAGGGCCTATGTCTTCTATAGCGTTCGGGGCAAGTGTGGCGCGGTCATGTCTTCGGTGCCGAGGACGGTCAGCAGTCGTAGCTTGTCGGCGGCTTCGCTTCCGGGTGCCGCGGTGAAGACGATGATGCGCAGATCTGCGCCGTGCACCGACAGCACATCGCAGTCGAGTTCGAGTTCCCCGACTTCGGGATGGTCGATGGTCTTCCTCTCGTTCCCATGGTGCGCAACGGTGGGGAGCTCCCACAGGCGGGCGAATTCGGGGCTCGATGTCCGCAGTGCGCTGATCATGGCGGCCAGCTGGCGGTCGGCCGGGTAGCGTGCCGCTACGTCGCGTAGGTCGGCGACGAGCGATTTCTGGTAGTCCTCCTGGAACGGGTGTCGTACCCGTCCGGTGTCGCCGCTGAAAGACCGCCACACGATGTTCGTCGACCGGCCGCCGTGGCCGCGCACGTCGCCGGTCAGCGCGGTCCACAGCTCGTTGTGCTCAAGCAGCGTCCAGGCCGCATCGAAGACGGCGATGGGGGTGTCGGCGAGACGGTCGAGCAGGCGCTGCACGCTTGGGCCGATGTGCTGCGGCACCATCCCGTCCAGTTCGGCGGCGTGCCCTGCCAGGCGGCATGCCAGCTCGTACTCGGCGTCCGACAGCCGCAGCGTCCGCGCGAGCGCGCGCAGGACTGCACCGCTGGGATGCGCGCGGCCCTGTTCGAGGCGTTTGATGTAGTCCGGTGAGACGCCGGCGAGCCAGGAGACCTCCTCGCGACGCAATCCCGGCGTCCTGCGCGAGCCCGGCCTGAAGGGGAGGCCCACATCTGCCGGTTGGACGCGAGCGCGCCAGGAGCGAAGCAGCATCGCCAGACTCGGTGTATCGCCCATGCCCCCATTGTCTGCCTCCGTCCTCTTCCCTGGGGGGCCCGGACTGGGCCACGCTGCCCGATCGACCGAACGTCACTTACCGCCTTGCTGCTGATCATGGTGCCTTCGGCAACGCACATGATCACTTCGAGGCCGTACTGCTGTCCGGCGAATCCTCCAGGT
>CAYQFU010000260.1:0-6866 GCA_964416775.1 uncultured Ktedonobacterales bacterium | reverse complement strand
CTGATGGCCAGGCTCGCCACCAGCGCCCATAGGTAGCCTCGCCCCAGCCTGCGCCCCACGGCCCACCCGCGTCCCAGTCCGCCTACGCGGACTTCGCGGCGGAACGCCCCTAGGCGCGGTTGCAACCGCCTGCTTCGGCTTCGGCTTCGGCGCGGTTTCAACCGCCGGCCCCTCGTTCCGCCGCCGGGCGGCTACGACATGCTCACTCGGACTGACCGATGCCGTAAAAGGTGTAGAAGAGGTGGATGGGCGCTTCGGTGAGCAGGTTTTGGTAGGGGAAGCACGCGGCATACTCGGCCGCATCGCCTAGCTCGGCAAGGCGGGACAGGAAGTCCGCGGTGACTTCGTCATGCATGCGATTGCCGTGGCGCAGGAACTGTCCCCAGAGCCCACGGGCGATGAGGTGGGGATGGTCGACGCGGGCTGACGCGCCATACTCGGAAGGGAAGAGCCGGCGGTATTCGGCGCGGTTATACAGCCACGTGCCGCCCTTGACGCGCTCGGCGTCCGGATGCTCCCGGCGAATATGGGCGAACATGGAGCGAAGCTCGGCCAGCCGGACTTCTTTGCGCGCGGCGCTCAAAGGCCCGGTACCGGTGGTATCGAGGTTCACGAAATGGAGGCGGATGGTCCGCGCGTCGGGATCGTACTCGTAGGAGAAGCAGCCCCAGTGCGGTCGACTCGTGTCGTAGTCGGGAATGAGACCCTGCGCGCAGCGGTCGGCGTACACGCGATACGCCGCGTCGATCCCCGGTCCGTGTTCTGGCAGGGCGCCGAGGAAGCGCTGCCAGACGGGATCGTGGGGGTCCAGACTCCAGTCCAATCCGAGGATGCGATAGAGGGCGGTCTGGTGCAGGAGCGACTCGGGGAACGGGGTGCCATTGAGCTCGGCCATGCGCCGGGCAAAGGTCACCTGGATCTCGAGGAAGGCCGTGGGATAGGGCATATCATCCTCCTCGCGGATGGTGCTGTAGTCGAGCGGGTGGGCACTCTCACGAGAGCGCGCTCCTAGGAAGGTTCATGACCGACAGGCCTGGCACACGGCTAAAGTCCGAGTCAATGGTCACAACTGTGAGGCTGTGTTCCACAGCAGTGGCCGCGATCAAGGTGTCTACGTCGCCGATTAGACCCACCCCACTCGGCGGGCGCATGGCTCTCCGGAGATCGGCGTAGCGCTCAAGAATCGAGTAGGTCAGGTCATAGGCGCGGATCTGTCGCAGCAGCGTTCGCAAGAGCATACGGCGCCTCGGAAAATCTGGGAGGCTCTTGAAGTATTCGATGATCTCGCCGTACACGATCAGGCTGGTTGCCGCTTCTTCCGCGTCGATCCATGGCTGAACGAGAGCCACTGCGCCGCGACGGCCGCGCAGGTAAGCGGTGATAGGGCCTGTATCAAGGAGATAGCGCCTCATTCTTCTTCTAACCAACGCAGCTGTTCGTCGGCTGGCAGTGTAGGAGGCACCTCGCGACGCCAGCGTAGAAGCGTCTCTTCCGCATCGTCAGGCAAATCGGGCATCGAGCCCGCCAGCGTACCAGCCGGCACGTCGAGCGGGTCCGTATAGGTTTCGATGAGTTCGGCGATTTCTTCCTGGATATCTGGGGGCAACTCTTCGATATGCTCGAGTGCCTGCCGCAATCGATCGATCATGATGCACCCTACGCTGCGGATTCCGCATGCGCGTGAATTCAGATCCGGAGGAGGTCGGTGTCGTGGCTCGAAGTATGTCCACATCCACCAGACGCCCCAATAGGGGCAGGATACACCCGAACCTGCGAACCTGGCATAACCAGTATAGCATGCGCGCCGTGTATGTTGCGATCGCATGGGTGCGCGTCGGAATAGCGGGAAGGGAAGCGGCGAGGGCGGTTGCGGTGGCGATCGTCCCGGCGCGCAACAAGGTTGCGCGGCGCATCTGCGGGGGCAACGGGGGTGGCGAGGCGAGGCGAAGGGAGAGGGCGAGATGTCAGCAGGCAATGCGGCGCGCTGCGCCATCGTTCTGGCGTGTTGAGGGGACAAGCTCACGTTCCCGTCAGGAGAACAGGCCGTGCTCGTGGGCGTAGACGGCGGCTTGCGTGCGGTCGCGCAGGCCGAGCTTACTCAGGATGCTCGACACGTGGTTCTTCACGGTGCCCTCGACGATGAACAGGGTCTCGCCGATCTCGCGATTGCTGGCTCCCCTGGCCACCAGCCGCAGGATCTCCCGTTCGCGGTCGGTGAGGTCGTCGAGCGTGCTGGTGGTGGAGGTCGAAGGCGGCTGGGCCTGCGCCGCCACGGAGCCGGAGGCGGAGAGGGGAGCGGGCGCGGTGGGTGCCGGCGCCGGCCGCGCGAGGTGCGCGACGAGCTTGCTGGCCACGGCGGGCTGGATCGGCGACCGGCCCTGGCGCGCATCGCGAATGGCTCGCGCCAGCTCCTCGGACGAGGTGTCTTTCAGGAGGTAGCCACAGGCGCCGGCACGTAGCCCCTCCACCACGTACTCCTCATCGTCGAACGTGCTGAGGATGACTACCCGCACTCTGGGCCAGCGCGCGACGATCTGGCGCGTGGCCTCCACTCCGTTGAGCCGGGGCATGCGCACGTCCATCAAGACGACGTGTGGCGGACGTCCCGCCTCTGCCAGCCGGGCCACATCGTCAATGGCCTCCTGGCCGTCTGACGCCGTGCCGACGATCTCGAACACACCGTCCGTCAGCTCCAGCAGTTTCTTGAAGCTCTCGCGCAGCAGCGCCTGATCGTCCACCAGCAGAATGCGGATCGCCTCGCCAGGCGCTCCATCGTCAGCCGCGGTCGTCCGTTGCGTCATCGTGTCCATCTCTGCCCTCACAGGCCGGGGCGTGCCAGTGCTCACGTTCCGTCTCGTGCCGTATCGGGTCGTATCAGGTAGAACCGTCGCGTAGGCGCCCGGCTGGGCGCATGTCGATGCGCCCCAACGACATGCGGGAGCGCACACGTCTGCATCGGGTATTACGTGCGCACCCCAGCCTCACTCGCATGCGCCTCGCCCGCCGCGACGAGAGGGGAAAGCGCGTAGCCGTCCGACGATGCTCCTCGCGGCACGCACAGCACGACCCGCCAGCCGCGCTCCGGTTCCGGCCCGGCCGTGACCGTGCCGCCAAGCAGCGCCACGCGCTCGCGGATGCCGACCAACCCAAAGCCAGGCACGTGCCCATCGGACGCGGACGCGGCCGGCGCACCGTTGTCCAGCACAGTCAGCTCCACCGATGCCGGGTCGACGCGCAGCCGCAGCAGCACCTTGCTGGCGCACGCGTGCTTGCGCACGTTGGTCAGCGCCTCCTGGGCACAGCGATAGAGCGTCACGCGCAGCTCGGGGCTCAGCTCGGCGGCCGGCCCCTCGAGGTCCAGCGTCGCCTCGACATCTGGCGCTCCCGTCTCGAACTCGCCGACCAGACGGCGCAGGGCCTCGTCAAAGGAGGCGTGTGTCAGGTCCGCGGGCCGCAGCGCGGCCACCGACCGGCGCACTTCCGCCAGACATTCCGCCGCCACACGCCGGCCCTCCAACAGCTGCGCGCGCAGGCGGGCATCGCCGCGCTCCTCCAGCTTGACGGCGGTCTCCAGTTGGACCGCGAGGATCGTCAGATAGTGGCCGAGGGTGTCGTGAATCTCACGCGCCATGCGGTTGCGCTCGCGCGCGACGGCCAGCTCCTCCACCTCGACGGAGAAGCGGCGCAGCCGCGCGTTGGCCTCCTCCAGCTCCGCCTTGGAGCGCGACACCTCCTCGGCCAGGGCTTCGGCCCGCTCGCGCAGGAGCTGCTGGCGCTGCATCACGACCGTGAAGATGACGACGAACAGGTAGGCAGGAACCATGGAGACCGTCGACAGGCATCCTGCCAACAAACGCGCCAGGAAGTTCGCCGACTGGGCGTATGACGCGTTGCCCGAGCCGGAGACTACTACGACGGAGGCCAGGTAGAGGACAGCGCTGCCGGCTAATCCGGCGCGCCAGCCGAGCGAAAGACTGAGCACGGAGGCGGAGACAACCGGTAGCAGCCAGTCGAAGCCCATCCCCATCCAGGCGGTGAGCTCCACGCCGATGCTGAGGGCGCCTATGGCCAGGAGGGGGAGCGCCAGCCGGCTGGCGGGACACGGCCCGCGCGTCATGTACCAGAAGGCGCCGACCCAGGCGAGGTTGAGCAGCGTCAGGAGCAGGAAGCCGGCAAGGGTGAAGTGCGAAGCGCCAATCACGCCGTAGAGGTAGCCGACGGCGGCAGTCAGATACGCGACGAGCTCCACCAGTCCGCTCAGGTCGCCGCCCGGTGCATCCCTCATCGTCGCGGTGGTCCACGGTAGCTGTTGTGTCCGCATCTCTGGTTCCCACCAATGGTTGGTACGCGCCCGCGTCGCGTCGCGGCAAAGGGTGGCTCCCTCGTGGGGAGAGGTTCCACTTCTGTGATCCACAGTATACCTGCGCGGAGGCCCGCGGCGCGCGTGTCGCGGGTCATCCCTGTTCGTGCGCCGTCCGGCATGGGCCCATGACTTCGGTCATGGCAGCCGGCACGCACCTCACAGCCAGATTCATGACCGCATGAATGACCACGGGCACCCGCGCCGCACCCCTCGTTCCGGTTACGCTCTGTGGCGATGAGCGCGCCATGGGGCGCGGTGCTGGACCTGGCGGCCGCGCCGAGAGCGGGGCGGCGCGCGATGCATACGGAAAGGGAACGTGGATGTTGAGCTGGCTTGGCGGGGCGCTCTATCGCGCTCGCTGGATGGTCCTCTTCACCGCGCTGGTGGTCGTGGTGGCGGCGGCGATCTATGGTGGCGGCCTCTTCGGCGCGCTCAAGAACGGCGGGTTCGTGGACCCCAATAGCGACTCGACGCGCGCGCAGGAGCTGATCGCTCAGCGTTTCCAGAATGCGTCACCTGACGTCGTCATCCTGATGCGCGGTGAGACGTATGAGGCCACCGATCCGGTCTTCGCCAGCGAGGCGGGGCAGATGCTGGATACCCTGGCCGCGCGGTCCGAAGTGGGCTCCATCACCTCGTATTACTCCACGCACAGTCCGAGCTTCATCTCGCGCGACGGGCACGAGACCTTCGCCGTCGTGCACCTGGCCGCGACGGACGCGGCAGCCAAACAGCAGGACTACCTGGCCATCGAGCCGCTGATGCGCGCGCCCGGTCTGCGGGTTACCATCGGTGGGGATATCCCCATCAACCTGGCCTTCAACCGCCAGATCGGCACGGACATCGAGCGCGCCGAAATGCTCACGCTGCCGATTGTCGCCGTCCTGCTGATCTTCGTCTTCGGCGGGCTGGTGGCGGCGGGGCTGCCGCTGGTCATTGGGGTGGTGGCGATCCTGCTGGCATTCGCGCTGCTGCGTCTGGTGAGCGGGTTCACGGACGTCTCGGTGTTCACGACCAACGTCGTGACGATGATGGGCCTGGGGCTGGCCATTGACTACGCGCTGTTCATCACCACCCGCTTCCGTGAAGAGCTGGCGCCCGACGAGCGGGACGTGCGCGGGGCGCTGCGGCGCACGATGGCTACGGCCGGCCGCACCGTGCTCTTTTCGGCGCTGACGGTGAGCACGAGCCTGCTGGGGCTGCTGCTGTTCCCGGAGTTCTTCCTGAGCAGCATGGGTCTGGCGGCGAGCGTGGCTGTGCTCGCGGCGATGACGGCCTCGCTGACCCTGCTGCCGGCGATCCTGGCGCTGCTGGGCCGGCGCGTGAACGCGCTTTCGGTGGCGGGCGCGATGCGCCGCATCCGCGGGAAGTCGGCGCCCATGAGGGCGGGCCGCACAGAGGCGCACGGGGCGTGGTATCGCCTGTCGCACGCGGTGATGCGCTGGCCGGTGCCGGTGGCGCTGGCGGTGATCGCCATCCTGTTCGTGCTTGGCTCGCCCTTCCTGCGCGCGTCGTTCGCGATGTCGGACATTCGCGCACTGCCGGCAGGCCAGCCAGCGCGCGTCACTACGGAGCGGCTCGCACGAGACTTCGCCCAACAGGGCGCGGGGCAGCTTGCCATCGCGATACGCACGCCCGGAGACGCGCTGGCGCCGGCAAACCTGGCCAGTCTGGACGCGTACGTGCGGCAGATCGAGGCGTTGCCAGGCATCATGCGGGTAGATAGTCTGGTCAGCGTCGATCCGGCGCTGTCACTGGCGCAGTATCAGCAGCTGTACGCGCAACCGGGCGCCAGCCCGCAGCTCGCGGCCGCCGCCTCGCAGCTCGCCAGCGGCGACGCCACGCTGGTGAACGTGGTGATCCAGCCGGCAGAGCAATCGCCGGCCGCGCAAGATCTGGTACGCCAGACGCGCGCCATCCAGGCGCCGGGCGGGCTGCAGCCATGGGTGGACGGGCAGACGGCGAGCCAGATGGATCTGTTCGCCAGCCTGGAAGCCATCATCCCCCGCGCGCTGCTGGTGATCGCCGCCGCTATGCTGGTGCTGCTTTTCCTCATGACTGGCTCGGTGGTCATGCCGCTGAAGGCCATCCTGCTGAATACGCTCTCGCTCACGGCGACGTTCGGCGCGCTCGTGTGGATCTTCCAGGAGGGCCACCTGGAGCACCTGCTCGGCTTCCAGTCGGTCGGGAGCCTGGATGCGACGCAGCCCGTCTTGATCTTCGCCATCGCCTTCGGCCTCTCGATGGATTACGAGGTGTTCCTGCTCAGTCGCATCAAGGAGCAATTCGATGCGACAGGAGACAACCGGCTGGCAGTAGCGTCCGGGCTGCAGCGGACGGGTTGGCTGATCACGAGCGCGGCGCTGCTGCTGGCGGTGGTGCTGGGGGCCTTTGGCACGTCAGCCATCGTGTTCATCAAGATGATCGGCATTGGGCTGTGCATCGCGGTGGTGATGGATGCGACGCTGGTGCGCGCGTTGCTGGTGCCGGCGACGATGCGGCT
>CAYQFU010000259.1:0-6903 GCA_964416775.1 uncultured Ktedonobacterales bacterium | reverse complement strand
GGAGCGGACCCCCCGCTTGTGCGAAAGCTGGGGGGACGCGCGAAGGAGTGAAGGAACCAGTGACCCACCACGGCGTAACGCCGCGGCATTGATGGCTAATCCGGGCTGTCTTTGCCAGCGGGTCAATTATAGCAACGTCGTTTGTGGCATGCAATGGGCTCTGCCGAAGGGCTAGTTGACACCGTTCGACACTTTGGTTACGCTACCACCGTTCAGCTGCGGCCACATGAGCGGGCAGGGTCGTCGGGAACAGAGGCTGGAGGGGAGTGGCCAGACATGAGCAACAGTGAGCTTGGCGAGCCGAAACTGCCGACGCGACGCGTCTTCATCAGCTCCACCATGCTCGACCTCCGCGCACATCGCGAGCGCGTACGCGACACCCTGCTGAGCCTGGGCATGTTTCCCGTGGGCATGGAGCAATTCGGAGCACAGGGTTCCGGCGACGCGACGAGCGTCTCGACGGATAAGGTTGCCAGCTGCGATCTCTACCTCGGCATCTTCGCCTGGCGCTATGGCTACGTGCCCGCGGGAGCAGAGCGCTCCGTGACGCATCAGGAGTACGTTGAGGCCACACGTCTGGGCATACCACGCTTCGTCTTCCTGGCAGACCCTTCTACGGACGCGCTCAGTGCACCGGACGACCTCTTCCCCGCGACACTGCGCGATCCCGAGCATCGTCTCCAACTGGACGCCTTCCGCACCGAGCTTGGCCGCGCGCATGTGGTGGATTTCTTCACGACACCGGCCGATCTCGCCGCTCGCGTCGCCACCGCCCTGCATACGTACCTGCTGGGCGTCCGTGAGCGCGAGTTGACGCGCGGGCCTCGCCCACCATACGACCTGCCACCGAGCACGCCCGCCTTCGTCGGTCGCGATGACCTTCTAGGTGCGGTCACCGCGGCGTTGCATGGCGAGAGCGGCGTGCGGACTTCGGTGGCGCTGGTCGGGATGGCAGGGGTCGGGAAGTCGGCCTTGGCCGCCGAAGCGCTGCACCGGTTAGTGCGTGCACCGGAGGCCTTCCCGGGCGGCATCACGTGGGTGCGCTGCGACGGGCGAAATGGCGTCCCTGGCCTCGTTTGGATGGCAGACCAGCTCCTTGCCGCTTGGGGCATTACCCTCTCGCCCGATGAGCTGGCCCGCGCCACCACTGTAGAGGCTGAGATGACTCTGCGCGAGCGTGCCTTACGTAGGTGGCTCCGTCCCCGCGATGGCTCGCCTCCCCCACCGGCACTCGTGCTGCTCGACAACGTCGAGCGCGATCTGCCCATCGGTCGGGCGCTCGATCTGCTCGCGCCGGTGGGCATCACCACGCTTCTTACTGCCCGGCACGAGCCTTCCTCATCGCGTGTGCGCCTCATTGGCCTGGATGTGCTCGAACCCGAGGCGGCCGTTCAGCTCTTCGCCGAGAGCTACCGCAACCGTGGCGGCGTCTGGGACGACGCGCGTGACGCTTCAGCAGGTTTGGCTGTGGTTGAGGCACTGGGCCGGCTACCACTGGCTATCGAGCTTGCAGCCGCGCGGGCGGCCCGCGCCCGGATGGGTGTAGCCGCGCTGGCCGCTGAGCTTGGGGAGGTAGATCGCCTCGGCAGGCTACGCGACCCGCTAGACGCCACCCGCAGCGTGCGCTATGCATTCGAACAGAGCCTGGTGCTGCTCAGTCCGCTGCGGCGAGCGCGCTTCGCGGCGCTGGGCCTCCCTGATGGTCCTGACTGGCCACGTGCGGTCATCGAGCAAATGCTGGATGCGCTGCCTGGGGCGGATGCGGCCAGTCCAGGCGGTGACGACCTGGATTTGCTCGCGGCACTCTCGCTGGTGAGCCTGGTGGCGTCTGACGGACCGGAGGGCGGTTTGTCGCGAGTGCGGGTCCATCCGCTGCTGCGCGAGCTCGCTCGCGACGAGCTCGCCCGCCAGCCGGAGCAAGTACGAACCACCTCATTGGACGCGCTAATGCGTGGCGTTAACGAGTTGGTCGAGCGGCATAGCAGTGACTTCGCCGTGTTGGGACGCGAAGAGGAGTTGATCGCGGGCACCCTCCGTCGTGCAGCGGAGGTTGGCGATGCGCCCAATGTGGTGAGCGCGACGGTCGTCGCGCTAGACGGATACGTGGACATCGGGGGGCACTGGCGACTTGGCGAGGACTGGGCTGCGCTGCGGCTGGCAGCCTGCCGGCGCGTGGGGGACCAGAGAGGGGAAGGCAGCGCGCGCAACAACCAGGGATACCTCGCCCATCGCCTCGGCCGGCCCGAGGAAGCACTGGCACATTATCTCGCGGCCTTGGAGCTGCGCCGGGCGTCGGGCGATCGCGCGGGCGAAGGCGAGACGCTGAACAACCTGGGCACGTTGATGACGAACTTCGGCCAGTCTGGGGACGCCGCCGATTACTTCGAGCAGGCACTCACCATCCGACGTGCGCTCGGTGACCGTGCGGGCGAAGGCATTACCCTCAACAATCTGGGTCTGCTCGCTAGCGCGAATGGCCATCCGGCTGAGGCCCAGCACTATTATGAGCAAGCCGTGGCGTTGCAGCGTGCGGTTGGCGACCGGCGCAGAGAAAGCACGACGCTCGCCAACCTCGGTGCCGCGGCGGCCGCTCTCAATCACACGGATCAGGCGTTACGTTATTACGAGGAAGCGCTAGGCATCCAGCGCGCCCTGAGTGATCGAGCGGGCGAGGCTACCACACTCAATAATCTGGGCGGCCTTACCGACCAGTTGGGCCGGCAAGACGAAGCGGCTGCTTACTACGAGCAAGCGCTGGCCATTCGACGCGAGCTTGGTGATCGCACGGGCGAAGGTACTACGCTCAACAACCTCGGTGGGCTTTCCAGCAAACGTGGCCAGCCCGACGTGGCCAAACGCTACTATGAGGAGGCCTTGTCCATTGCGCGCGAAGTGAACAACCGCGCCGGAGAAGGAGCAAGCCTCAGCAATCTGGGTATGTTCGCGCGCTCACAATGGCGCCGCCAGGAGGCGCGGCGCTACTTCGAGCAGGCGCTTCCCCTCCAGCGCGAGGTGGGCGACCGGGTGGGCGAGGCCACCACGCTACACCAGCTCGGTTTGCTGGCGGTCGCCGATGGTCGAGATGAGGAGGCACGCAGCCAGTTCACACAGGCGTTGACGATCCTCTCCGCGACTGGCCCCGCCGAAGCCGCACAGGTCGTCCGGCAGAATCTGTCAGAACTGGGCGAGATCGGCGCCGAGGAGCCAGCGAGAAGCGCGGGCAGCGACGCAGGACAGCCACTTGCGGTGCCCGATCACTCGATGGGCGTCGAGCCAATGGCCCCCACTAGCCCGGCGCCCAGCACACCGGTGACCGTTCCCCAGATACCGCCCCCCGCGGCCGTTGAGGCGAAACCGGCACGCCGCTGGTGGCCCTGGAGACGCTGATCGATGCCGACCGACGCCTGCGCGAACGCTCGCCATGGGGAACGCGCCCGGTGTCGCGGCGGCACGAAGAGGCTTAGCCGATGCGCTGGCCTGGTGCTCCTTGCGCAACGCTGGCGCAACGCTGGCGCAACGCTGGCGCGCGTCAGCGGGCGTGCGCCCCCGCAGGCTCAGCAAGCGCTGCGTCCAGCGCGAAGCGTGCGGCCATAATGTGCTGGCACGGCCCACGCGCCATGATATTGGCCTGGAAGAAAGGGCAGCCGCACCGGCCGAATCGTAGACGACCATCGTCATCGACGGACACGATCACGTGATACACCATGCCGTCATCCTGCACCTGCGCATTGGCGCGGGTTTCGGGCTTGCCCTCGGGATGCTGATCCCGTGGGAAGATCGTGTCCAGTGTCACCCGGCCGGCATCCAGCAAGCGACGGCCAGCGGCGATGCGCGGATCCGGCGCAGTGAGCTGATCTACGTCGAATGTTTCCGCGAAGAGCTCGCGTAGGCGATATCGGCCACTGGCCGGCTCCGCCATGGCGCGTCCAGCGCGGCAAAGCTGAAACAGGATCTGTTCTATATCCCCGGGCGGCATCTGGGTGTCGGCCGCGACCTGTGCCGGAGTCGCAGCCAAATGCTCGCCCAGGTACGCGTAGACACGACTAACCGCCAGATCGTCAGCGCCTATGCGCGGCGCCATGAGATCGAACGCCACATCTTTCGACCAATCGTTGTGTGTCCATCCTGAGAGTACGAGCGTGAAGCGATACGGGCCGCAGTGGCACACATACAGATGGGGGAGGCCGCGTCCAAGAACCCCCACCTTCACCCGGTCGGCAAATGGCAGTACGTCGCGCAGCAGCTCCAGTCGTTTGCGGCCCCAGAGCCGCACCGTCCTTGCGTAGCCCGCGTAGTGGGTGCCACGCATGGTGAATGTCCGTTCCCATGGCTCCAGCACGAGACGGACAGCGGAGTCCGCCTGGAACTCGAAGCGCATCCCGTGCGGCAGCGAGGGCGGTCGATGCTCGCTAAAGAACGCGATGGCAGTCAGCAAGTCTACTGGGTGCACGTCGAAGGTGAAGAGCGGCATGGCAAGCGCGCCCTGAACCTGGAGAAACCCTTTCACCCAGGCATCGGGCACATCCACCTTGCGCTCGAAATGCTCGCTTCTCACGCTGCCCGCCGTCGTGGCGACGCCGAGTCCCCCACCGCCCACCCGCAGCTCCGTGTCCCGTGAGCTGCGCATCTCCAGCAGTGCGCTGCGCAGTCCCGGATTGAAGTCGATATTGGTGGTGCCAAAGCGCACCTCTCCGGCGATGTCAAAAGCATCGAGCGGGGCGGACAGGCGCGCGTAGCTGGATTGGTCGTTGCTGAAAGCCTCGAAGAAGATCTGGTCATGATGCACCGTGATGACTGGATCGAGGGTGCGGCGCCACGCATCGTCATGATCAGTCACCAGGTCGCTGCTGATGATGTCGCTGAGCGCGAGCAACAGCTGGCGCAGGAGCAACGGCTCGCGAACGCGCCCGCGGAAGGCAACAGGCCGCCGGCGCAGATTCGCCGCGAAGTCCAGTGCGGCACTGCCCAGCAGCGTGGCCAGGCTGGAGCGGTGATCGTACGCGAGGGCGACTTCCATGGCATGTACTCCTACGTGGATGCGGCACAGCGCTCGTTCATCTGGCTCACGTGGCCTGAGGGGCTGCCTCCGCGGCTCGTCCGACACGCAAGCGCACATAGCTGACCATGATGCGCTCGTCGATGGCGCTCTCGCCTTGATAATGCAGAGCGTCTTCGAGCAGCGGCATCACCTGCTGTGCGACCAGCGGATCATGCTCGGCGGCCAGTCGCAGCGCCGCCAGCGCGCGCTTCTTGGCGCCGCGTGGGGAGCGATCGAGCAACATGGCGCGCAACAGTGGCAACTGCTCGGCGACGCAGCGCGCGGCCTCCGTCCCGCCAGATTCCAGGAACACCAGGCCGATCAGTCGGACGGAGGCGGCAGGCGATTCCAACAACTCGCGGATCGCCGCGGGCGAGCGCACCCAGTCGGAACGGTGGCGCGTGTACAGATAGGCGAAGACCGGATTGTCACTTGCCGTGCGCTTGATCGAGCCAATCGCCTCATCGTCACACCGGCTCACGATACTCGCGGCGTGGCGAACATACTCCCGAGGCGAGGTAGCATACAGTCGGTCAAACCGAGCATTCACGACCTGACCGATCTGCGTCACCTGATGCTGGGCGTGGTGGTCGGGCCGCTGCCTTCGCGCTCGCGCGCCGTATGGATACGCCTGGAAAACGAGCGTGACTAACTCTCGCAGGAAGTGCACAGTCAGCGTATCGAGGAAAACCTCGTCCTGCTGGTCTTCTGCGATATGGAACAGCGGGATAGTCGCGTGACCCAGCCATGCCTCCACAAACGGGCGGAAGAGCGAAGGGTTGCGCGTATAAAGCCTCTCCGCTACGTCATTCGCCAGGCGCAGCATGCGGCGCTCGGGCGGCGGCGTGCGGCGGCCTACTTCGCGCGCCAGTGTCTCCTCGTCCAATGGTTGTTTCAGCAAGTTGCGCAGAGCATCGTTCCAGGCGCCGAGATCAGGAGCCTTGAAAAACAGGCGCCAGTACAGGTCCTCGTCTCCGAGTTTTCGTGCGGTCTCAGCCAGACGCCTGCCGAGACCGCGCGAGATGCTTTGCAGATTCTGGTCAAGATACGGCAGCATCGCCATGCCGTACTGCTCGAAGAAGTCGGCCAGAATGTGTGCGTTGACCTCGTCCACGCTGTCGGGGTGTCGCCGGCGCAGCTCGGCAGTAATGCTGCCGGCCGGCACGTGCTGACTGAGCAATTGAGCTAACTCGTCACTCCACTCTTCAGGTTCGGCCAACCGTCGGAATAGCAGCCAGTAGAACTCCTCATCGCCGCGCCGCTTCGCCTCCGCGCGCAACTCGGGGAAGGCCTCGCCTTCCATGTCCCATGTGCGGCGGACATGCGCTTCGAGAAATGGCCGAAATAGCGCCGGGTTGCGGCGATAGAGTGCCAGCGCGGTCTCGTCTGCCAGCGTATACCCGTCGCGGTGCATATCGCGCCGGGCCACGGCGCGGGCAATCTCGTCGTCTGGGAGCGCAGCGGCCGCCAGCGCGCTCAGATCGGCATTCCATTCGTCCTCGTCGATAATCTTCCGATAGAGGCCGCTGAAGAGCGTGTCGTGGCCATCAGCCTCAGCTCGTGCCAGCAGGTCTTTGACAACCTCAGGCTGCTCGTCATCCAGGTGACGGAGCAGAAAGGTGCCGAAGACATTGGGGTCATGTGTGTAGAGTGCAGGCGCCCATAGGCCCGCGCAGGCCTCGAACCCCGGCCGGCGTGAAAGCCTGTCCATCTGGCGCAGCAGGTCGCCGCGCTCGTGCGGGCTCCGCTCAGCGCTGAGCAGCACGCTGATCTCCTGCCTGAGAGTATCCGGGGTATTCGGTGTGCCATTCATAGCAATCCCTCCCCGTAGGCCATTATACCTAGTCTGCAAAGAGATGCTCTAT
>CAYQFU010000258.1:0-6915 GCA_964416775.1 uncultured Ktedonobacterales bacterium | reverse complement strand
GACGACCCATCGCGCTCCGTTGCCGCCCAGCCCGCCTGACCTGCCATCCCCGGTGCACACCCCAAACAACTTGCACATCGGGCTAACTAACCTAGCCACACCCCGTGAGCACGGTCGGCCACCCAAGCTCGCCTGCATCAAACGGTCGAGAGAGTGCCGCGGGACGCTCTCGATGCTTCGGAGTATCGCCGACGCACCGGCGTCGCGAGCTGCTGACGGCACCCTAGAGCAGTTTTTTGAAAGGATGGCCAAGCGAGGAACACCGCGATGCGTCATTGCCGCACGCGGAACGCCAGTCGCTCGCCCAATGGTATGGCACACCGCTGTATTGGCCGGATCACGAGGGCTTATATCCTCGAATCGCTGCAAAAGCAACGAGCGGCGCCCTTCCCACGAAGGAGGGCGCCGCCTGTACTCCCCTCTGCACCGCGGCGGGGGGAGCCGCGGGAAGGGACACCTTACCGCCCGCGCCGGCTCGCCGCCAGCAGCGTGCCTGCCACCACCCCCACCGTGACCACGACGACCACGCCGGGGAACAGCGGCGGCGTCCCGGCGAGCAGCGCCAGGACGGACACGATGAAGCTGAGGCCGTTGAAGATGATCACCATCACCGCGGGCAGACGTATGGCGATCCAGCTGCGAGACCGCAGCTCGAAGATGCCCAGAACGGTATAGCCCAGCACCGCCGCGGCCCCCTGACGGTACACAAACTCGTCGGTGGCCTTGAAGCCCAGAGCATGGCCTACCTGCGCGGGTGCCAGCAGAAACGCCAGCCCCACCGCCGCGCTTACCACGGTCGCCAGCGCCAGAAACCGCACAAACCAGGCGCCGACGTCGGGCCGCGGCGCGGTCGCCTCGCGGTGGCGCACCAGCATCGCGGTGGTGATGGCCGCGATCGCCAGCGAGGTCGCGAGAATGAGGTATACCACTGTCATCGCCCGGCCGCTGGCGATGGCCGCCGCGCAGGCGTAGAGGGAGGCCACGTTGAACGCGAGCACCGCGGCGACGACAGCCCTCGCCGGTACCCACGCGCCACCACGCGCGGCCAGGACGAGGGGGACGACATAGCCGAAGGTGGCCGCGCCCGCCAATTGATAGATGTACGGGTCGCTGCCCGTGGCGCCCGCGACGTGGGCGAACGCTACCGGCACCAGCAGTGGCCCCAATCCGAAGACGAGCCCACCGGCGGCGGGAATCAGCAGCAACACACGCTCCAGCATGCTCAGGCTGGCGACAGTCTCGGTCGTCTTGATCATAGCAGCCCTCCCATCGGCTCCCCTTCGGGCACCCTCGTCGAGAGCATGGTGGACGCCTGAGCGGCGCGGCCCGACGACGCGCCGCCGCGCACTCCCCGCGTCACGCCCGCACGTCGCCCTCCGCCTTCCACGCCCCCCGGTACAACAGCACACCCAGCCACAGCCAGAACACCGGCCCGCCGACAGCGCCGGCGATGATTCCCGCCCCGTTCGATACGAGCGTCGCCCCCGCCAGGGATGCCAGGAAGCCGGCCAGCAGATCGGCGAACGCGACGAATCCAAGGATCGCAAGCAACCGGGGAAGATCCGTGCGCAGCATCAACAGCGCGATCACCAGAAACCAGACGCCCGTCAGACCAAAGGTCGCGATGCCCAGCGGGTTGACCGGCACCGGCGCCCCAAACAAGGTTCCCGCGATGGACTGCGACGGTGTCCGCACAAGCGAGGCCAAATAGCGCAGATTCGCAACCTGATAGATCCCCGCCACCACAGTCAGTGCGGCGGCCACCGCGCCGGTGATCGTGGCGAAGAACGCCCACGCCTCACCAACCGCGCGCACGCGATAGTACACTGCCGCGATGCCGACCAGCGCGCACAGCCCAATCAGGGCATAGAGCCCCTGGAAGAGCAGCGTCCCGGTGGGATGCTGCGCGAGCGACGTCAGGTATGCCCCCGCGTCGGCCACGGGCTGCCGCTGCGGCACGGGCACCATGGCGTAATAGACGATGACCGCCAGCCACGATCCCGCGGCGAGGACGATCCCGGCCAGGCCGCCGAAGGCGACGAAAGACTTGTTGCTCATAGCGGCAGCTCCTCCAACCCAGCGCTCACGGCGCTCACTTCCCCTGAGAGCGCCAGAGCAGCGCGCCCAGCCAGATGTTCCAGACTGGCGTGGCGATCAGGCTGGCCAATCCTCCCGGAAGGAGAATCGCCAGACTCTTCGTGTCGTTGACGAGCAGATTGCCCAAAAACAGCGCCACCAGGCAGACCGCGAGCGCGTAACCGAGATACCCGAGCGTGCGCGGGAACGCCCCACTGCGCACGATCAGCCAGGCGAAGATGAACACTGCCGCCCCCGGCAGTCCGAAGGCGACGAACCCGCGCGGGTCCTGGTCGCTGAGCATCAGCGCTGGAGTGTTGGTCGGGATGAGAGCCGCCAGCCCATAGATGCCGTGAATGGCCGTGCCAATGTAGCCGACCGCCGCCAGCAGGATGGCGAACAGCGCGAAGCCGGCATCTGTGTCGCGCACGCGGGTGTAGATCGCCACCGCGACCGGCAGCGCCATGAAGCCGCCGATGGCTAGCAGCAGTGGGGGCAGGTATTCGTGAAGAGAGCCCTTGACGAGAAGGAAGAAGACCGCGTAGAGCAGACTGCTGACGCCTGTAATGAAGCCTCCGGCTCCCGCGAATCGGTCGAACGCCGTGGATTTCACACCAGCCTCCTGTCGTCGATCGTCTGTATGCTCCGGGGAAGCTCCCCGCACCCGCCGATGGTGGCGGGCTGCCCCCGGCCGCCATGCATAGAGTGCCCTGGAACGGTGCTCGCACACCATCCCAAAGCATGTTCAGTTCTTGTTCACTTCCCGTGACACCAACGCCTTGTGGTCCGCGCGGACGGAACTGATTGACCCAGACTCCCGACCATGCGTTCGTCAGCCTGGCCGAACAGCGGCGCGTGTGGCGCCCTATTGTGCCAGGTTCGCGTTGGCCTGCGCTTGTATGCTTTCGTGCTCTACCCAAGCTTGACAACATGTATATACTCTACGTGTGGCTGATATGCCAGTGTGAAAGCGAGCGACGATGCCGAATACGGGCATACATCGCGCTCGCATGTCTCATCGTGTACGTCATGACGGAGGTTCTCTATGCTTGCCGCCATACCCAGCTTACGGCTCTGCCGCGCCCCTCGTCGTGCTAGGCTTACAATAGTTCTTGCGTTACTTGCCTTGCTTGCCGCGGCATGCGGCCCCTCAACTGGCAAATCGACGCCCCGGCCCACCCCCACGCCGCAGCCGGACCCCACTCTCTTCACCTCGGCGTTGACCGGCGACCTCGCCGACGGAACGTTGGCGACAACTGTGTATGCGCTCAACGCGCGGACTGGGGCGCTACTCTGGCAAGCCGGCGCGCCCGGCTCAATGCAGAATCAGCTGGCTGTCTCGGGCGGTACGCTCATTGCCCTGTCGCAAACGTTCGTCAAGGTCGCGACGAAATATGGGCCGAACTATACGCCGACGGGCCATCTCACGGCGTTCAATGCAAAAACCGGGGCGAAGCTCTGGCAGGTTGACATCACGTCCATCCAGGAGGTTGAGCTTCGAGGCGTGACTGCGCAGGCCATCCTTTTGCTGAAGATCCAATCGAACGGCACCACCTTCACCCATTCGCTCGTGGCGCTAAACCTCGCCGACGGGTCCCATCTCTGGGAGCACGACTATCCGCCTGACGTGACTGTGTGGAACCCCGTGCTGGAGGGAGATACGCTCTACATCATGTCCACACACGGTTCCCCGATTACAGGGAAGTACACCTTTACGCCGAGCGCCCTAAGGGCGTTGGACGGAACTGTACTCTGGCAGAGCGCTCAGGCGACCTCAGGGTCTCCGTATGGAGTTCTCATCCAGGGCGGCACGATCTACCTCGCGGTCAACTCGGTGCAGTCCAATGGCCAGCTAGCTGCGGCAATGGTTGCCTTTAGCACGGCCGATGGCTCGAAGAAATGGACGGGCGCGTCGAGCACGGGACAACGCGACTTTCTGCCCATTGGGGCTGCCGGCACCGTCCTCTACGCCTTTGACACGACGTACAAATACGGTGGCGGGATCACTAGCCGAAACCTCACTGCTTACAACGCAGAGACGGGGGCACAGCTCTGGCAGTCTAAGGTCGGCAACTGGGTGTTCGGTATGTATCAGCCTGGTGCACTCCACATCGTTGGCATAGATGGCTCTGCCCTGTACGTCAGCACGGCTCCCGCCGATCCGACCAACCGCGACTCAAACACCACCACGTTCGGAGGCGCGCTCGAAGCGCATAGCCTGGGGACGGGTACGCTCTTATGGCAGGTATCCTTTGATATGAACCCAGGCCCGCCAACCGCATTTGCCGGTGTGGTGTACGTCGGTGCGTACAAGTACGACAACAAGCACATGGGAACCTCTTGGGCGGGGCTCGTAGAAGCGCTCAGTGCAAGTGATGGCTCAGTGATGTGGAAGTTCCAGCCTGCCGGCGGCGTGATCCTGCCGCCTACCGTCGCCGTCGTGGGCGCATAGTCCGGCTGGGGAGTGGGGGTCACGGCCCTGCTGGCGCGCCGCGCCCCCACCCGTCCCAACTGCGACAGCGGGCGCCGTTTCACACGTTCCAGGCTCCAATTGTGCGTCCTCCCACGCGCGGCGTCTCTCTTCCTTTGCTCACTCCCCGGTTATTGATGGAACCCGTGCACTTTATTTGGTAGACACTGCTTGCGGGCCGGGGTATACTGGGGCCTACACCTCGCATCTTCGATTAGTTCCTTGAGTTCCTTGGTGACGCCCAGCACGCCGCATCCACTGATACCCACGCTTCCTCCTGCCTGGTCGGAGGTGACGGTATGGCCTCCCGGTTGGCGGATCGTTTGATCGAGGCCCGGCGCCGCCGCTTCGTCGGGCGCGCTGCCGAGCTGGCGCTGTTCCAGACCGCCCTCAGCGCCGCCGAGCTGCCGTTCAACGTCCTGCACGTCTACGGTCCAGGCGGAGTCGGCAAGACGACTCTGCTCGAAGCGTTCGCCGGGCTGTGTCTACAGGAACAAGTGCCGGCGGTGGCATTGGACGCCCGTGCGATCGACCCCTCGCCCGACGCCTTCGTCGTCGCGCTGGGCCTGGCGATGGACCTGCCGGCCGGACAATCGCCGCTGGACGCGCTGGTCGCGCGGCCTGAGCGCCGCGTCGTGTTGATCGACACGTACGAGCTGCTCACGCCGCTGGACAACTGGCTGCGCGGCGTGTTTCTGCCGCAGTTGCCCGAGCAGACGCTGATCGTCCTCGCCGGGCGCCATCCGCTCGCGCCGGCCTGGCGCAGCGATCCCGGCTGGCAGCATCTCGTGCGCGTCGTGCCGCTGCGCAACCTCAACCGCGAAGACGGTCGCGCGTACCTCGCCCGGCGCGACGTACCCGAGGACCAGCACGCGGCCGTGCTCGACTTCACCCACGGCCACCCCCTCGCGCTCGCCCTGGTGGCCGATGCCTTCGCCCAGCGCGGCGCCCTCCTCTTCCGCGCCGAGGCCACGCCGGATATCGTCCGCACGCTCGTCGAGCAATTCGTGCAGAAAGTGCCCGGCCCCGCGCACCGCGCCGCGCTGGAAGCCTGCTCTCTCGTGCGCCTCACCACCGAAGGCGTGCTTGGTGGGCTGCTCGCCATGCCCGATGCCCACGACCTGTTCGACTGGCTGCGCTCGCTCTCGTTCATCGAAGCCGGCGACCAGGGCATCTTCCCGCACGACCTGGCGCGCGAGGCCCTCGCCGCCGACCTGCGCTGGCGCCATCCGGACTGGCACGCCGAGCTCCATCGCCGCGCCCGCGCCTACTACGCCAATCGCCTGGCCCTGACGCGCGGCCAGGAGCAGCAGCGCGTGCTCTTCGATTACGTTTATCTGCACCGTGACAACCCCTTGATGCGGCCCTATCTGGACTGGCAGGAAACCGGCAGCACGATGCCCGACGTGCCGCGCGCCGACGATCGGGACGCGCTCGTCGCGATGGTGACCGAGCACGAAGGACCGGAATCCGCCACCTGGCTGCGCTACTGGCTCGATCGCCCGGCGGCGGAAGTCGTCGTCTATCGCGACGCCTCAGGGCAGCCCTCGGGATTCGTCGTCATGATCGGCCTGCAGGCGGCCACACCCGAGGAGCGCACCGCCGACCCGGCGGCACACGCCGCCTGGCAGTATCTCGCCCGCCACGCACCCCTGCGGCCCGGCGAGCGCGCCACGCTCTTCCGCTTCTGGATGGCGCGCGACACCTATCAGGACGTCTCCGCCGTGCAAAGCCTGATCTTCGGGCGGGCCGCGCAACACTACCTCACCTCTTCCGGCCTGGCATTCAGCTTCTTCACCGCAGCTGACCCCGATTTCTGGGCGCCGATGTTCACCCACGTAGATTTGCCCCGGCTCCCTGAGGCCGATTTCGTCGTCGCGGGCCGCCGCTTCGGCATCTTCGCCCACGACTGGCGCGCGACATCTCCTCTCGCCTGGCTGTCCCTGCTCGGCGAGCGCGAGCTCGCGGCGGAGCGCCAGCAACCCGCTCCACCCACGCCCACCGCGACCGCCCTCGTGCTCAGCGAGGAGGCCTTCGCCACGGCCGTCCGCCAGGCGTTGCGCGATTATGTGCGTCCCGACGCGCTGCGCCAATCGCCCTTGCTCCGGTCCCGACTCGTGCTGGAGCACACCGCGCCGGATGCCAAAACCGCGGACCGCGTCGGCGCGCTGCGAGACCTGCTGCGCGAGGCGGCGGCGACCCTGCAGCACTCGCCGCGCGACGCCAAGCGCTATCAGGCGCTCTACCACACGTACATGCAGCCGGCGCCGACGCAGGAACGAGCGGCCGAGCTCCTGGATATGCCCTTCAGCACCTACCGCCGGCACCTCACCGCCGGCGTCGCGCGCGTCGTCGAGCTGCTCTGGCGG
>CAYQFU010000257.1:1858-7266 GCA_964416775.1 uncultured Ktedonobacterales bacterium | reverse complement strand
CGGCCGGGCTGCTAGGAGCAAACAACGGCCGGATCTCGACGTAGCCTCCTGCCGGGACGCACTACAGTCTCATCATCGTGACGACCTCGCCCACGCACGGTTCAGAGAGCCTGTCTCCCTGTCACATCCATCGGCTTTCGCACGTCACTACCATGACGTTACGCAGCGAAGGACTGTAACCAATGGACGAATCCGATTGGCTAGCCCAGCAATTCGAGGGGCACCGGACCCACCTGCGGGCGGTGGCCTACCGCATGCTCGGCTCGCTGAGCGAGGCGGACGACGCCGTCCAGGAAGCCTGGGTTCACCTCAGCCGCTCCGACACCGGTGGCGTCGAGAACCTCGGCGGATGGCTGACGACGGTTGTCGCGCGGGTGTGCCTCGACCTGCTGCGCGCGCGCAAGTCACGGCGCGAGGAGCCCCTGGACGCGCAGGTACCCGACCCGATCATGAGCCGCGAGGGCGCGATTGACCCCGAGCACGCAGCGCTCCTGGCCGACTCGGTCGGTCTCGCACTGCTCGTGGTCCTCGACACCTTGAATCCCGCCGAGCGCCTCGCGTTCGTGCTGCACGACGTGTTCGACGTGCCCTTCGACGAGATCGCTCCCATGGTGGGCCGCTCCCCAACCGCCGCACGGCAGCTCGCGAGCCGCGCCCGCCGCCGGGTGCAAGGGCCACAGCAGGACACGGCCACGGTCCCCGACGCCGATCTCACCAGCCAGCGAGCCGTGGTCGACGCCTTCCTCGCTGCGGCGCGCGGCGGAGACTTCGACGCGCTGCTCGCGGTGCTCGACCCAGACGTCGTGTACCGCGTCGACCGCGCCGCTGTGACTGCGAGCGCGCCGAGTGAGGTCCGCGGTGCGACGGCCGTGGCCGAGCAGTTCACCGGGCGCGCCCGGGCCGCACAGCCAGCTCTCGTCAATGGCGCCGTGGGAGCTGTGTGGGCTCCGGGCGGACAGCCGCGTGTCGTATTCAGCTTCACCATCGTGGGCGGGAAGATCGTCGCGATCGACCTGCTCGCCGACCCCGAGCGCTTGCGCCAGCTCGACCTGGCGGTCCTCGACGACTGAGACGGGCGCCCCAACGTCCGTCAGGGCTTGGGTCAGCTTCGGGAGTTCCGGGCCGCTCCGGTACTGCGCGGTGCAGTGATGCCCACCGTCCCGCGCGCCTTCGCCGCCGCGGCTCGCACTACTCCGACGCACACCCGATTACGACCTGCGCGAAGAGCCCATCACACGACAATCATTCGCGCCCGGCCGTCTGTGCGTATTGCAGCTCGTAGAGCCGAGCGTAATAGCCATTGCGCGCCAGCAAGTCCTCATGCCGCCCCTCCTCGACGATCCGCCCCTTGTGCAGCACGATGATCCTGTCCACGTTGCGGATGGTGGAGAGCCGGTGGGCGATGATGATGGACGTACGTCCCCGCATCAGCTTGGCCAGCGCATCCTGGATCAGTGCTTCCGTTTCGGTATCCACACTGCTCGTGGCCTCGTCCAGGATCAGCAGGATCTCCGGATTGAACGCGATCGCCCGCGCGAAGGCGAGCAGCTGCTTCTGTCCCACCGAAAGTCCCGCGCCCCGCTCGCGCACCACTTCGTCGTACCCGTTTGGCAGCGCCTCGATGAACGGCGCGGCATTCACGTATCGTGCGGCTTCGCGCACCCGCTCGTCGGTGATGTGGGACTCTCCCAATCGAATGTTGCTGGCAATGGTTCCCGAGAAAATGAACGGGTCCTGGAGCACGGCTCCAATATGCCGCCGCAGATCGTCCTGCGCCACTTCGCGGACGTCCACGCCGTCAACCAGCACGGCGCCCCGCTGGATGTCGTAGAACCGCGACATCAGGCTGATGAGCGAGGTCTTTCCCGCGCCCGTCGCGCCCACAAACGCGACGCTCTCCCCCGGCTGGATGCGAAACGAGATGCCGCGCAGCACCCACTCGCCCTCGTTGTAGGCGAACCACACGTCACGGAATTCGACCTCTCCGCGCACGTGCTCCACGCGCACCGGATGCGCTGGATCGGTGATGATGGGCTTCTCGTCCAGCACGCGGAAGATGCGCTCCGAGCTGGCCATCGCGCTCTGTAAGGTCGTGTACTGATCGGCGAGGTCGCGCATCGGCTGAAAGAAGCGGTCCACATACTGCAAGAACGCCACGAAGACGCCGAAGCTCAACGGCCCCAGCAGCACCTGGCCGCCCCCAAACCAGACGATCAGCGCGGTCGCGATCGCGGCGAACAGGCCCACGATCGGGTAGAACAGAGCGAAGTAGAGCAGCGAGCGCAGCGTGGCCGAGCGATAGTCGACATTCAGCTCATCGAACGCCTCGAAGTTGCGCTGCTCGCGGTTGAAGAGCTGCACCACCTGCGTGCCGGCGATGTTCTCCGCGATGCTCGCGTTGATGCGCGCCAGCCGCACGCGAATGGCGCGGAAGTTGTCGCGCATGGCGCGCTGGAAATAGCCCGTGACGGCGACGAGCGGGGGAAGCACGATGAAGACGATCAGCGCCAGCTGCCAATCCTCCACCAGCAGAATGACGAGAATGGTGACAATCGTGAAGACATCGCCCAGCAGCGTGATCGCGCCGGATGTGAAGAGCTGATTGATCGCGTCCACATCATTGGTGATGCGCGTCATCAGACGGCCCACGGGGTTGTGATCGAAGAATGCCAGTGAGAGCGACTGCAGATGCGAGAACATGCGGTCCCGCATGTCGTACATGACATACTGGCCCAGCACGCTGAGCAGGAAGTACTGGAAATAGCGCAGCGCGAAGCCCACACATAGCACGACCACAAACAACACCGCGTAACCCAGCACGCCGTTGTAGCGTTGGACGAGCGACAGGTGACCGTGGGCGACCGGCACAATGTATTGGTCTATGGCCTTCTGCGTAATGTAGGGACTCAACAGATCCACGCCGGTTGCCAGGAGCATCGAGGCAATAGCCCCGAGCAATACTTTCCAGTACGGACGCGCGAAATCCCAGAGCCGGCGCACCAGCCGCGCGTCGTACGCCTTGCCGAGGATCTCGTCTTCCTGAAAGAATGTCTGCGCCATCTGAGCTTACTCCTCAGCGGGACGGCCAAATGAGCCGCTCAGACCACCGCCAGGTTGCGGTGTCATGTGGGACGTCTCGTCGCCCTCGTCCGGCACTTCATCGTCCGGCACTTCATCGTCCGGCACTTCATCGTCCGGCACTTCATCGTCCGCCATTTCCTCACTCAGCAGTTGCCGGCGATACATGTCCGCATAGAGGCCGCCGAGCGCAACCAACGATGTATGCGTGCCGCGCTCTACGATGCGCCCGTCGTCCACTACGATGATCTGGTCCATATCTTTCACCGTAGAAATCCGATGCGCGATCACGATTGACGTGCGACCGGCCATCACGGTGCGCAACCGCTTGAGGATCTCGGCCTCGGTATTGGTGTCCACACTGGACAGCGCATCATCCAGAATGAGAATCAGCGGATCGCGCGCCACCGCTCTGGCGATGCCCGTGCGCTGCTTCTGCCCACCGGAGAGCGTTACCCCGCGCTCGCCGATCATCGTCATCGCGCCGTGAGGAAACCCCTCCACATCGCGCGTCAGCTGGGCGACGTCTATCGCGTGCGCCAGGCGCTCGTCGTCCAGTTCGCCCGCTACGCCAAACGCCACGTTTTCGGCGATGGAGACGCTGAAGAGGAACGTCTCCTGGGGCACGTATCCAATCGCGCGCCTGAGCGCGGCCACCGGCATCTCGCGCACGTCCACCCCGTCCACGAGCACCTCGCCCGACGTGACATCGTAGACCCGTGGAATCAGGTTCACGATACTGGACTTGCCGGCGCCCGTGGGTCCGACGATAGCGAGCGACGTGCCCGCTGGCACGGTGAACGAGATGTCGTGCAGGGCTTCGTGCGCTCCATAGGCGAGATGCACGTGCCGGAATTCGACTGCACCGACGTGCGGCACCGCGTCCGCGCGCGTCCGCGCGCCGTCCGCGATCGCGGGCGCGCGCTCCATGACCTCGCGCACCCGTCCCATTGAGGCCGTCCCCTGCTGGAAGAGGTTATACGTGAACCCCAGTGCGATCATGGGCCAGGACAGCGCCACGAGATACACATTGAAGCGAACGAGCTGGCCCAGCTGGATGCGCCCCGAGATGACGTCCAACCCACCACGCCACAACATGATCGCCACGGCCAGCCCTGAAATCGCGTACATGGATGGCCACAGCAGCGAATTGAGACGCGAGAACGCGATGCTCGTGCGCAGGTAATCGAGATTCGTGCGGTTGAAATCGTCCAGCTCATGCCGCTCCTGGACGTAGGCTTTGACCACGCGAATCCCCGAGAAATTCTCTTGCGCGCGTGCGGACACATCGCCGAATTGATCTTGCACCTTGCGAAAGCGCTGCTGGATCTGATGGCGGAGCACCACGAACAGGATCGTGATCAGCGGCATGACCGACATAGCGTAGAGGGTGAGACGACCGTCGATCGTCACCATGGCCGCCGTCGTCAAGACCACGGCCACCAGCGCATTGATGAGGTTGGAGAGCCCGCCTCCCAACATGAACCGAACCGCGGAGAGATCGTTGGTAGCGCGCGCCACCAGATCCCCGAGCTTCGCATCCTGGAAGTACTCCAGATCCAGCCGCTGAAAATGACGGAAGAGATCCGAGCGCAGATCGTATTCGACCCGGCGCGAAACACCCTGCACGGTGTAGCGGCTGAGGAACTGGAGCACCCCGGCGGCGATACCCACCCCCACGATGGCGAGGCCATAATACAGCAACGTGCTCCTGGCCATGTGATGGCCCAGGCTGTCGATCACCTGCTGGATCAGGTATGCCGGGACGAGGGCGACCAGGTTCGAGAGGATGATGAAGCCGAACCCAGCTACCAGAATTGGCCAGTATCGCAGCATGTAGCCCCGCAGGGCGCGATAAGTCATCATATGAGTTATATGTTACAGCAAGAAGCGGCGTAAAAGCCAGAGCGAAGAGCACGCACTGGAGGTTCACCATGTGGCGCATCGCACGGATCCAGATCAAATACCTGGGCGACAGTCCCGCGGTCCTTCGCAATCCACAAACTTGGTGGGAGCGCTGGCGTGCCCGCCGCAACCATCGGCTGATCCGCTATTACTACCCGAAGCGCCAGTATCACCTCATCGGTGACTGGTATCTCGTCCGCTATGCCTCCAAGGGCGAGTTGCCTGTTGGCAGCGCGGACGGCCCGCGCCTCGATTCCATGCCCTATTGGACAGGGCCACGGAAGCGCCGGCGCTAACACGCCCACGTCCCCTTCGTTGATCTCCCGCTGGCGCTCCCTATCCCTCCACCTCGCGCGCCATTCCACGCAAGAGGACGGAGCCAGCGCTCAACGCGGCGTACACTGCGCCTCGTCTCCGCGCTCGCC
>CAYQFU010000257.1:0-1758 GCA_964416775.1 uncultured Ktedonobacterales bacterium | reverse complement strand
CACCACCCAGTTCGCCCCCACGGATTACCCGCACATCTTTGATGCGCGGCGGGACGATGACCACTCCCCTCGCCCCCGCGGGTTACCCGCGCAACTTCAATTGCGCGGCCTGCCTGCCACCGCCCCCCTCGCCCCTCACCACCTCCTCCGTCCCAACGCCGCCCCCTCCGTGCCCTCCGTGTAACTCCGTCCCTCCCACATCACGCCCCTCCCTCCTCACGCCCTCACCCCACTAGGACTACTTGCCATGAACAGGTAGAATGGTGAAGGTCGGCGTGCCGCGGCGGCGCGCACTGATCATGTTGTATAGCGCCCGCCGCAACAGTGGCTTGGTCGTGTGGAGGTGGTGCTGGAATGCAAAAGTGGCTGACCCCGTTGGTCTTCGCACTGCCGGCGTCCATGATTGGGATCATCCTTGGCTGGCGCCCGTCGGTCATCTTCGCCCTCGCTCTCATTTCGCTCATTCCACTAGCCGGCTTTATTGGCGAGTACACCGAGCGGCTGTCGGAATACGTCGGCGAGGTCGCCGGCGGCCTCCTCGACGCCACGTTTGGGAACGCCCCCGAGATCATCATCGGCATCCTCTTGATCACCAACGTCTTTTTCGTTGGCGATGCCCTGTTGATCGTCCAGGCGCTCATCATCGGCTCGATCGTCAGCAACGCGCTGTTCGTGCTCGGCTCGTCCATTTTCATCGGCTCTGTGCGCAACGGACGCATGACCTTCAGCGCCGACCAGGCGGGAAGCTACGCGTCCATGTTGGCATTGGCAGTCGCCGGCCTCGCACTCCCGGCGCTCGCCGTGTTTCTTGGTAACGCCGGCTTCCGGCTAAGCAATCTGTCGGATCAGGTCCACCTGAGCGTCGTCGTCGCTATCGTGCTGCTCGTCAGCTACTTCGCCTACCTGGCGTCGAGCATCTTCCATGTGGGCGAGCAAGGGTACGCCGCGCGCAGGCAGGCCAAGACCACGTCCGCGGGCAAGACTGAAGAGACGAAAACCGAAGAGACGAAAGCAGAGTCAGAGGCGCTCGCTGCCGCCGGCATGCCCGCTCCGGGCGAACATCCCAGCGTGCCGGAGACACAGGTCGAGCGCATCGTCGATGCGGAAAGCGCCGATGCGGCGACCGAACGGAAGCAGCTGCAAGCCAGCCGCAAAGGCCACGGGCGTCAGATTGCCTACGCCATCGTCATGCTGGTCCTCGCCACCATTCTGACCGTCGTCGCCAGTGTCGTCCTCGTCTCCGTCATGCATGTGGTCATCATCCGCACCGCGCTCACGCCGTTCTTCGTGGGCTTCATCCTGCTGCCCATCATCACCAATGCCGTCGAGCAGTTGGGAGCCATCCGCGCCTCGCACGACAACCGGATGGAAGAGGCGATGGCCATCGCGGCGGGCTCCAGTGTGCAGATGGCCCTACTCGTCGCGCCTCTGCTAGTTCTGTTGAGCGTGGCGCTTGGTCTGGCGCACCCGCTGACGATGGTCTTCTCAAAACTCGAGCTGATCGTGGCCACGCTCGTCACCTTCGTCTACGCGCTTGTCAGTCTGGACGGAGAAACCACCTGGCTCGAAGGGTTACAGCTCGTCGCCTTCTACGCCATGGTGGCGGCGACCGCGTTCTTTCTGCCTGGACCATAGCGGCGCGCACCCCGCGGCAGCCGATGCCGCACGAGCAGACAAGGCCGGCCACCACGGTGGCTGGCCTCTCGCGTGTGACGCCCCTATCGCTCGGCGCTCGTGGGCGCCTCACTGGAACTTACC
>CAYQFU010000256.1:0-7354 GCA_964416775.1 uncultured Ktedonobacterales bacterium | reverse complement strand
ATGCAGTTGCGCGTGGTGGGATGGAGGCCCGTGCCGAAGGCCATGCCGGGGTCCAGCTCGACGACCACGTCGCCCAGCCGCGGCTCGTAGTCGCGCCACGTCGGCTTGATAACGGTGCGGCGGCCCAGGCGTGTCACCTGGAAGTGCTCTCTCCAGGCGTTGGCCCAATCCTCCTCGACGAGCATGCGCACCGCGACGTCCGAGATCTCGCCGAAGCCGATCTGCCGCAGATGCCACACGCCCTCCTCGATGCGCTGGCGTGCCTCCTCGCCGCCCGCATCGGCGGGGACGTAGGCGCGCACGGTGGCGGGCGCGCCGGGTATGGGGATGGCAGCCTGGCCGTCGTCGGCGAGGTCGTACGGCTCCTCGATGGCGACGCCGCCGGTGGTGTGGCGGCTCATCACCTCGCTGATCGCCTCGACGGCCTCGGGCTGGGCCGTCACGCTCAATTCGAGCCAGTGCTGGGGCATCGGGTGGCTATCTCCTCGCGTCTCGCGTGCCGTGAAAGGGCACCACTCTATTTAACCGCAGAGAGCGCGGAGGGCGCAGAGGAGAGTTGAAGTGCCCCTGCCAGCGGCGATCCGCGCCTCGCGGCGCGGCTGACTATCATTGCGATGACTCGGTGCCGCGGGGGTGGCCACCGGCGCCATGTCCCCTGAACCGGCGGCCGGCCGACCATGCCGCCGCGACGAAGAGGGCGCCGCCGAGCAGCCACCACGGATCCCACAGCAGGAGGTGCCACTGGGCGGCCGCGGAGCGCATGGACTCCGGCGTGGCAATCACGCCGAGCGCCATCAACCCGCGCACGGCCAGGTTCGCGCCGGCGTACAGGACCATGAAGACGCCGCCGATCCATGCGGCCGCGAGCAACATCCAGCGGGGGATCACCCGTCCCCATGGTCGGATCAGCGCGAGCGCGAGCAGCCCGCCGAGGGCCTTCAGGGCGCCGGTGCCCCACAGGATCGCGACGAAGCCTGGGTCACGCGCCAGCGCCGGGTCCGTGATCGTCGTTCCTATGGTGTCGGCGCCCGCGGTCCCGCCGGCGGCCCAGTAGAAGCTCATGGCGGCGAACACGAACGCCCACGCGGCCGCGGCGTAAGCGGCCCACTTCGCCCGGCGCGACCGAACGATGGGCGCGGCGGTCGCAGTGTCACCAGGTCCTCTCATGATCATTTCACCTCCTCCTTGATGCTCGTACGCGCCTACCCGCTCGCAAGTTCTCCCGACGAGTGATGCTCTTGGCATGTCCACGGCGCGCCGCGGCAGTGAAGCCGCCGGCGCGGGCAAGGAGGGGGGCGAATGTTCTCCGTGAGGCGCGGGGAGGGGAGGTGACGTGCCGGACGCTCGCCTGACCAGCCTCGTCTTTCGAGCGCGGGCCCCTGCGCGACGCTCCGGGCTACGCGCCGCTAGGCGATGACGACGTTCACGAACGGCGTGTTGAGCGCGACGACGCTGCTGTTGAGGTAGCGTGAGCGCTGCGCACCGGTTGTCTTGTCGAGCGCGGTGATGTCGATGGTCTCGTCGCCGATTGCGAGGCGGCTGGCATACAACACGCCGCCGACGTCAACCAGCGTGAGATAAGTGGCGGCGAGGAGTTGCACCGACCACTGCTGCGCGCCCGATTGCACGTCCAGCGCGTACACGCCGCTGCCAGGCACGCCGAGGTAGACCATGCCAGTGGCGGAGGGAAGAATGGTGTTGCCTCCGCTCTGCGCGGCGAAGGTCCACCGCGTTACGCCGCTCACGGCGTCAAGCGCGTAGAGCGCACGCCCGACCATCGTGAGGACCCTATCGCCTGATGCCTCCAGCGCCGTCATCTGGCCAGGAAAGGCGTGGCGCCATTGAATGTTTCCGGAGTCGGCGGAGAGCGCGAGCAGCTCGTCGCCATAGTATTCCATGGCCCCGCCCCTTGGCGGCTCATTGCTCCGCGAGGCGCGCACGTAGAGAGTCGAGCCGGAGACCAGATCAACGCGACCATAGGCGTCGCCGGTGGAGGTCTGCCAGAGTTGCTTGCCACTGGCAGGGGCGACCGCCGTCACGTTCCTATCCACGGCGTAGACGGCGTCTTTCGTAGGATAGACTTCGGTGTTGGTATCGGATGCGGTGTAGGTCCACATCTTCGTGCCGTCAGTTGCGTTGAACGCCAAAATGGCCGGGGTGGCGTAGGCGAACACGACGCCGCCGGCGACCAAGATGCGTCCGGTGAAACCCGGCGCCGGCTGCTGCCACAACTGCTTGCCGCTGGCGGCATCGAGCGCCGTAACACCGCCCGATCCGCCGAGGTAGACGTGGCCATCACTCACGGAGAAGAGGCCGAAATTGCCTTGGCTCGTAAATTTCCAGCGGAGGACGCCGGTGAGGGCGTCGAGCGCGTAGACCTCCGACGGATTGTACGAGGTCGCGTAGACGACGCCATCTTGTTCGGTCGCGACCTCGCTTGAACTGTCGGCCTTGAACGTCCACCGCGTCGATTGATTGGCGGCGTCGATGGCGTAGACCGTACCGTCGCCTGAGCCGAAATAGTAACCCACCGGCGCTGGATGCGGAATGAAGGTCGGCGTCCCGGTGGGCCCTTGCGTGGCGAGTGGCTTCTTTCCACTGGCTGTGGCGCCGCATCCGGCAAGTCCCGTCACCAGCAGGGCGAGCGTCAGTGCAAGTGCTAGTAACGTCTTCATCCCACGCATGCGCACGTATCCTCCAAATGCTCCTCCACCGGTCGCGCCTGCTGGCAATACGGCTGCTAGTGTAGCAGGCCCCAGCCGCCCTGAAAAGTGACGCGCATCACAGTCCCGCACTCGCGGCTGCCCGCCGCGCTTTGACGCCTCCCCACGCGCCGGGCTACAGTAGAAGCCGGACGAGGCGAACACCGAGGAATCCACAGGAAAGAGACGGGGGTGCGGCCGATGACGCAGCCGGCGAATCAGGCGGTACGCGATGAGGGGCTGGCGCAGCTCACCGCCGGGCGCAATCTGCTCGCCGAGGGGCGGCTGGAGCAGGCCGCCGAGGCGCTGGTGACCGCCGAGGCCATCCTCCGCCAGCTCGACGACAAGGAACACGCCGCCGACAGCCGCGCGGCGCTGGCCGAGGTGCAGCGGCAAAACGGCGCGGTGGATCAGGCGGCGAAGAGCTACGAGCGCGCGCTCGAGCTCTACAAGGAGGCGCAAGCTCCCGCGCGCGAGGCCAGCGCCACGCTCCAGCTCGGCCACCTGGATCGCCAGCGCGGTCAGCTCGACCGTGCGTGGGAGCGCTACTACCTGGCGCTGCGGCTCTTCGAGCAGGTGAACAACGCCAGCGGCAAGGCCAGCGCATCCCTCGCGCTGGGCCACGTCGAGCGCCAGCGCGGGCGCCTCGATAAGGCGGCGGAATACTACGCGGCGGCGCGCGACCTGTACCAATCCATCGGGGATCGCTACGGCGAGGCCGACGCCACGCGCGGGCTGGCCGACATGCTGGCAGGGCGGGGGCGCCGCGACGAGGCGCTGCCCGAATACAGGCGAGCGCTGGCCCTCTACCGCGAGGCGCACGATCGCTTCGGCGAGATCGACACGCTCATCGGCGAGGGACGGCTGGATGTGGAGAGTGGCGACCTGGACGAGGCCGGCAACCGCTTCGGCGAGGCCATCGCGCTGGCGAGCATGCTCGAATACGAGCTGGCGGAGGCGGACGGCACGCTCGGCCTGGCGGAGGTGGCCCTGCGGCGCGGCCAGCTCGACCAGGCACTCGCCAACGGCATGCGGGCCGAAGGCGCGTTCAACACGCTCGGCAACGGGCTGGGCCAGGCGGAGGCGAACCGTGTGCTCGGCGAGGCGCAGCTCCGCCGCGGCCAGCTCGCGCAGGCCATCGCCGTCTTCGACCGCGCGTCGCGCGCCCTGCGCGAGCTGCGGGCGCGCCTGCAGCTGGCGCGCAGCGAGCTCGGCTCGGGCGAGGCGAACCGCCGCAAGGGCGTGCCCCGTCGCGCCGAGGATCACTTCGCCGAGGCGCGCGCCGCAGCGCACGACACGGAACAGGCCGCGGTAGAGGCGCTGGCTGTGCTGGGGCTGGGGCAGATCGCGCGCCAGCGGGGACAATCCGCCGAAGCGGAGCGGCTGTTGAGCGACGCGGCCGAGCGATTGGGGCGCGCCGGGCGCCATGCCGCGGCGGCGCAGGCGACGGTGGAGCAAGCGCGGCTCGCGCTCACGCACGGCGAGCCGGATCGCGCGCGGCAGCTCGCGGTCCAGGCGCGATCCCTCGCCGAAACGGCGGAGACGACCACCGGCGAGCCCGGCCCCATCGCCGCGAGCGCGGGCGTGGAGGCCGCGACGGCGCTCGCGCTTGGCCAGCTCGACGTGGCGCGGGCGAAGGCGGAGGAATCGTCCGCCGAGGCGCGGCGCGAGAGCGACGTGCAGCCGGGGATCGAGGCGGCGCTGGCACGCGCCGAGGTGGAGCTGGCAGCCGGCCGGCTCGACGCGGCGGTGCGCGGCTTCAACCAGGCACTGGACGCGGCGAAGGCCGGCGAGGAGGGCGTGGCCGAGGCGCTGGCGGCGCTGGGGCTGGCGCGCGTGCTGGCGCGACGCGGACTATATGAGGAGGCGGCGGTCGGCCACGAGGAGCAGGTGGCGCGGCTCAAGGCGGCGGACGACGCAGCGGCGCTGGCGCTCGCGCAGACGGGCATCGGCGTGGCACGGCGCGAGATGGGCGACGCGGGGGCGGCGCAGCGGGCATTCGCCGAGGCGCGGCGGCTCTACGCCGCGAGCGACAATCCGCTGGGCGAGGCTGGCGCCTTGGAAGAGGAGGGCCGGCTGCTGGCGGCCACGGGCGAGCTGGAGGCGGCGGCCGAGCGCTTCGGTCAGGCGCTCGCGCTCTACGATCGCGTGGCGGGCAACGTCGCGGACACCGCGGCGCGCATGACGTTCTACGACGCGCGGGCCGCGCTCTACGCCGACGCCATCCTCGTCGCGGCGCGCGAGCTCAACGGCGTACAAGCGGGCACGCTCGCACAGGGCTATGCGGAGCGCGCGAGCGCGGCAGGGCGCACGGCGCTCGCCCAGCGGCTGCGCGATGAGGAGCAGCGCATCCCCGTGCGCGGCCCCGACATGACCAAAGAGGAGAGCGAGCGCAACAAGCAGATCGCGCGCATCATCGGCGAGGCGCGCAAGCCGCTCTCGCGGTAGGGCAACGCCGGCCCGGCCTGTGCTCTCCTACAGCAGAGAGAGGAGGCTCGCTCATCGCTGAAGCGCCGAGAAGACAAGGAGATGCCCCTTGCTGAATGCCCAATTGCGGTCGGAGTTCGGCGCGCTAAGTCGCATACATGCCGTCGATCCGACGCGCGCTCCGCTCCCCAATCCAATGCCGGACCCCGCGCCGCAACCCGTGCCGAGCCCCATCCCCGGACCGGCGCCCAGCCCACTGCCCGGTCCCGAGCCCAGCCCACTGCCGGGGCCGGAGCCTTCGCCGGTCTTGCCGGAGCCCAAGCCGATGCCCGCGCCGGGTCCCGTGCCGGAGATCGAGCCGCGACCGATCTGACCGACCCGGCGCGCCCTCCGAAATCAACTCCTGCGATGGGCGCCCCTACGCGAAGGGCTGGCCGAAGCGCTCGCGGTGGACGACCTCGCCGAGCGGCTTGCGCTGCTTCTTGCCCGCGCCGACCGATGCGGCGGGATAGCCGAAGGGCACGATGGCGAGCACGTCCACGTCGTCGGGGATGCCGAGCAGAGGCTTGACGGCGTCGAGGCCGTGGAAGCCGACCCAGTTCGAGGCGACACCCCGCGACCACGCCGCCAGGATCATCGACTGGATGGCGCGACTGGCGTCGGACTCGGCGAGGCGGCTGGGCGTCGTGCCGACGACGATGGCGAGCGGCGCCTGAGGAATATACGGTCCCGTGCGCGCCAACGCGCCCAACTGGCGCAGGGTGTCCTTGTCCCGCACGACGATGAAGTGCCAGGGCTGGGCGTTCCCGCCGCTGGCGGTCAGGTGGCCCGCCTCCACGATCTCGCGCACCACGTCGTCGGGGATCGGCGTGTCGCGGAACTGGCGTACCGCGAGCACGGTGCGGATGGCGTCGAAGGTCTCCATGGGGCAACTCCTTATACGCCAAGGATCATCAGGCGCAAAGATCAGCACAAGTCTGCACAGCTACTGGCCACGACAGCGACGCCCACCCCCAGAGGGTAGCAAAATGTGGACAGGGATGCACCATTCTTCACCGAAGCACCTCGGCTCGGGCGTGTCCACCCTCAGTCCGGTCACGCGAGCGAAGATGGGGCGCTAGCGGCCCCATCTGAGCGGCGCCTCTTCCTTGACGCCTGTGATGAAGGCGCTGGAATCCGCCGGAAATCTCTCTAGAAAGAGGACGAGGTTCCAGTGGTCGAGCCGATCGAGGAAGGCGACGGACGGCGCGCGAAGGGCGTGGGCCGCAGTGACGGCGCGCAAGTAGTTAGCGGTGGCCTGGGCGACCACCTTGTCGAGGAAGCATTCCGGCGCGCGGGGCAGCGAGATGGCATCCCATACCTGACTGTCGCATAGGTCAAGGACGCGATCGAGGCGTATGTCGAGTTGGAACACGGTGCGCCGTCGGGCCTTCGTCGCCAGACCAGCGCCTCGCGCGCCCTCCAGGTGGCGCGCCCACTCGGCGGCAGCCGCACCCGGTGAGCCGGCCAGATAGAGAGTAGGTTGACCCGCAACGTTCCAGCGGTTTTCGGCGCTGCGGCCGGCGAAGCGGAAGTCGAGCGGGCCGTACGGGGAGGCTTCGGGCAAGTGACGGAATGCATGGCCGGACCAGGGCGCAAGCAGCGAATCGAGGTCCACCTAATAGCCCACGCCCTCGTAGTCGGCAGCGAGCACCTGGGCGACGGCATCTGCCTGCCCCTGCTCGATCATCTGCAGCGCCGTGCGACCGCCGAACACCGGCAACGGAGTCGCCATGAACTCGGCGAACCCGTCGGGCGTGTAGATGGCGGTACCGAGCGCCGCGATGTCAGTAAGCTGCGCCACGAGCCCGAGGACACGCTCGCTCGCCGGCAGAGTATCCGCGCGTTCCCACCGCTGAATACTCTTAGACGTGACGTCGAGCAGACGGCCCATGCGCTCGCGCGACAGCCCCAAGTCATGCCGGAGCTCGAAGATGCCGAGCCTCGGCGGCCCATGCCGCCGAGGCAAGCGTGTGGGTGAGCCACCAACCGCCGGGTTCATGCGCGCTGCCACAGGCTTGGACATGAGACACCTCCGGATTCTGACTCTAACACGCGCGCGGACATTTGTCCAGACATGCAGATCCATTTGAAAAGGGACCGGCTGTCTCGTCGGACGGCCGGTCCCTTGGTAATCGTGAGGTCGGCGAAGATGCCGGACGGCGGCGGGCGAGCTCGCTAGCCCC
>CAYQFU010000255.1:0-7356 GCA_964416775.1 uncultured Ktedonobacterales bacterium | reverse complement strand
ATTGCTAGCCGGTGCGCCGGCTGAACCCTGGGATGTGTTGCCGGTAAAGGCGCAGTTCTGAAGGGTGATCGTTCCACCACCAGTGGATAGGCCGCCACCAGCCGCATCCGCCGCCAGGCCATTGGCGACGGTGAGGTGGTTCAGGGTAAAGTTGGCTGCGCTGACCGACAACACCTGCACGCTGTGGTTACCATTCAGGGTAACGTTGTGGCCGCTCCCGTCCAGGGTGAGATCGTTGGTGATGTTCAGGGTGCTGGTGAGCGTAATAGTCCCGTTGCAGCCGAATTTGACGACGCCTCCAGGTCCGGCGAGGCCAATCGCGGTCGTGAGCGCGCTCTCGGTGCAGGTGGTGACGGTGGACGTGGCCGCCCGCGCGCGGCTGGGCAAATAGACGGCCAGGCTCACTCCCGCCGCGAGGACGACTGCCAGAGTCAGGGCCAACGTCAGCATACGCCGCCGGCCGACCAGGACAAGGGATGCGCGAAGCATGCGCATGATGAGGACCTCCTGCGCTATCGAGTGGCGCGTCGAGTGGCGCGTCGAGTGGCGCGTCTCTAGCGTGCAAAAACCACAGGCGCCTGCCGTTGGATAAGGAAACGCCTGGGTAGAGGGGCGCCAGCATGGTCGGTAGTGAGTTCACGACGAGGACGAGCAGAATCGCAGTTCGGTTGAGTCCGGTTCAGTGTCATTGGAATGTCGGAAGCACACTGACAATCGGGATGCAGTCGGGCACCTCTTCTATCACATTGACGCTCAGTTACGCGAAAAATAACATGCGAGCGCCGCCGCACTGCCGGACGTTGAGCACATGCATGCGTGCGGCTGCAAAGCCTGGCGCGTTATGCCGCTGGACGCGTCCATCCCTTCGGCCCCTTGCGCGACCCCGCCGGCAATGGTACGATCTCGCAAGCGCACGGGCATTCGCCGGCGGCAGCTCCGCGCGCACCCTCCCCGAGCCCCCACACCGCAGCAGGTTGGCATAGCATGAAATATCCCCGCGCCAGCGGCATCCTCGTCCATCCCACCTCAATTCCCAGCCCGTACGGCATCGGCGACCTGGGATCGGGCGCGCGCACGGTCGTCGACTTCATTGCCGCGGCCCGCCAGCGGCTATGGCAGGTGCTGCCGCTCGGCCCCACCAGCTTCGGCGACTCGCCGTACGCCAGCTTCTCCGCGTTCGCCGGCAATCACCTGCTGATCGCTCCCGAAGGGCTGGCCGCTCGCGGCTGGCTGCGCGAGGAGGATCTGGCGAGCGCGCCCGAAGTCGATGCCGACCGGGTGGACTACGCCGCGGTGACTACGTTCAAGATGGGCCTCTTCCGCCTGGCGCACGAGCGCTTCCGCGCCAACGCCACCGCGGCCGAGCGCGCCGACCTGGAGGCGTTTCGCGAGACCAGCTGCGCCTGGCTGGACGACTACGCGCTCTTCATGGCGCTCAAGGATGCGCACGGCGGCGCCGCCTGGACCAGCTGGGAGCCCGATCTGGTCGCCCGCCGGCCCGAGTCGCTGGCCCAGGCCCGACACTCACTAGCCGACGAGATCGACCTGCACGCTTTCCTGCAGTGGGTGTTCTTCGCCCAATGGGCCGAGCTGCGCGCCTACGCCCGCGCGCGGGACGTGCGCGTAGTCGGCGACGTCGCCATCTTCGTGGCCCATGATAGCGCCGACGTCTGGGCGCAGCCGCACTTGTTCGCGCTGGACGAGCGCGGCATGCCCACCGTCGTCGCGGGCGTGCCTCCTGACTATTTCAGCCCGACCGGCCAGCGCTGGGGCAATCCACTCTATCGCTGGGACGTCCTGGCCGCGTCAGATTACGCCTGGTGGATCGAGCGCGTGCGCGCCGCCTTGCGCCTGGCCGATTTGCTGCGGCTGGACCATTTCCGCGGCTTCCAGGCCTACTGGGAGGTTCCCGCCAGCTGCCCCACCGCCGAGGAGGGGCGCTGGGTGCACGGTCCGGGCGCCGACCTCTTCCACGCCATCGCCGACGCGCTGGGCGATGTGCCCATCATCGCCGAAGACCTCGGCCAGATCACGCCGCCCGTGCGCCGGCTGCGCGAGAAGCTCGGCCTGCCTGGGATGAAGGTGCTGCAGTTCGCGTTTGGCTCCGACTCCCGCAACCGCTATCTGCCGCACTGGTACACGCACGACGCCGCCGTCTATACCGGCACGCACGACAACGACACCTCCAAAGGCTGGTTCCAGACGTGCGCCACGCACGAGCGCGAATTCGCCTTGCGCTACACCAACAGCGACGGCCAGGCCTTCCACTGGGACCTGATTCGCCTCGCGCTCGCATCTGTGGCCGATACGGCCATCATTCCGTTGCAAGATGTGTTGGGTCTGGGCAGCGAGGCGCGCATGAATACGCCGGGCCGCCTGGAGGGCAACTGGGCCTGGCGCTGCACCGCCCGCCAGTTGACCCGCGACGTCAGCGGACGCCTCGCCTCGCTCACGACGACGTTCAGCCGCTAGCGGGACGGAGCGACACGCCGTCGCACGGAGGGAACACGGAGGGACACGGAGGCGTACGCACGGAGCGCCGGGGCAGAACAGCGCACCCCGTAGGAGAGTGCCTGTCCAGCTCACCGGCGCCAGGACCGCGGTCCTCGTCTCGTGCTCCCACCTCCGCGGGGGATCAGGCGCTACTATTCCACGGTGAATACGGTGACCATGCCCATCAGGGCGTGCGGCATACCGGTGTTGATGTCGGGCACGAAGCACAAGGCGGCGTAGGTGCCCGGCTGGAGATGCAGGAGCACCCAATGCGTTCGCCCTGGCGCCGAGGCGCCCGCCCCGCCAGCGTCAATGGGCGGTGCCGTGAGGGTGCAGGTCTGGCCACGCAGACACGCCAACAGTTGAGCGCGGGTCGTCCCCGCGGGCACCTTCACCAGCTGGAATTCGTGGCTCTGATCCCTCACCACGATCCCGAGCGTGAGCGCGCTGGACTCGTGGATGACGGCCGGCACGATGATCTGGTGGTCAAGCTCGACAATCGTGCCAGCGGCTGCAGGCGTTCCGCTCCCCTCAAACTCGCCGGTGACGAAGAACGAGAGGTGCATGCCCAGCAGGAAGTGTGGCACCCCTTGCGGCGTGGAGTCGAAGCAGACGATAACGTAGTGGCCGGCGGTCAGTGGCTCGACGACGTCCTGCCGGCTACCTGGCGTGATACTGTCGGCGCCCCCGGCCGCCGACGCGATCTCCAGCACTTCCCGGATCGGCCCGGGACCGTTGACTGTCCCGACCGCCGCCAGCGCCTTGATCAGCTGTGCCTCCGTCACGCCGGGCTTCAGCTTGAAGAACTGCGCCATGTGGTTCTGCGTGCCGGCATTGACCAACGTCACATGGACGAGGCCCGCGTGAATCGTGGTCGACGACATCGTGAAGGAGAACTGGGTCCCGGCGGCGTTGTTGTGCGCCCAGATCGTGACGTGCGAGGTGGCGTCCTCGCCGTGGGCCTGGGCGACGGGTGCCGCGCTCAGACCAGCGAGCGTCAGAAGTATGAACATGCCAGCGACGATACTGCACGCGAGTAGGCGATGTAGGATGGCCCTTGCCATAGTCGTGCCTCCATCGGTGGAGTGGTGTGGCGGATCGCGCCGAACGATGCGCGGACCCGAGCACGCAACGCGACATACCCCCAAACGCCGCGGCGAAGCGCGGCGAATGGTACTCGTGCCTCCTTTCGTGGAGAACAGCGCCTCTCCCATGCAGGCTGCCGCACGCCGTTCACGTGTGCACGAGTGTACACGCTTGTGGCTGCTGGCACGAGGGGATTCTTTACCGTAATGACGCAGGACAATTGCCCATCGCCGGGAGGAACACGTATGCCGCTGCGCGAGCATCGCTGGCAAATGGGTGGAGATACTGGACAGTTCGCGTATGCTCGGGTATGCTGGGACGTGAGGCACGCCAATACTCGCGCAGAGAGGGTACGATTTCAGCTACGGGAGGCACGGCATGGGATGGGAACCGCGTAGGCTGGCGCCCGGCCCCGCCCTGTCGGGGCGCGACGTCTCAGGCCCAGCGACGCCGGCTCTCCCGGCGTTCCCCTCCACGGCCGCCGACGAGCTTTCGGCCATGCGGCCTCCCTCGGCGGCGCCGGTTGCGCCCGCACCGCTGCCGCCGGGCGTGCCCCTCGGCCCCCTGCGCGGTGGCTATCCACCCGCTCAGCTGATCCCTGACCCACGCTCCCCGTCTGACGCGCCGCGTACGGCGCCCCCGACCGGCGAACGCAGGCTGCTGGCGCCGCCACCCGGCGGCTGGGGCGACACCTCGCTGGGCATCGAGGCCACCCACGCCGCCGGCCTTAGCTACCTGGGCTGGTGGATCACCGCGCTGGTCATCTACTTCGGCGAGCGGCAGAACCGCTTCGTGCGCTTCCACGCGCTCCAGTCCGCCATCTACACGGGCCTGCTGACCATCGTGAGCGTCCTGGCCTACGTCGTGTCGTCGTTGTTCCTGGACGCCTACCTCGTCTGGCACAACCCCTTCTTCGACACCCTCGCCCGAGGGGTAGTCCTGTTGGCCGTTGTCCTCGTATTCATGGCCTGGTTCGTGCCTGCGATTGCCGCCTGGTGCGGCTATTGGCTCCGCATCCCCTATATTGGGGCCTATGCGGACCGCTACGCGGCGCCGGTGGAGGCCGATCCCGGCTCGCCCTCGACTTAGCGAGCGGCTTGTGGAGGCGCCAGCGACCCGCCGCAAACCTGCTCGCTTACCGTCCCAT
The DNA here is from genome assembly GCA_964416775.1 of uncultured Ktedonobacterales bacterium. GTDB lineage: Bacteria > Chloroflexota > Ktedonobacteria > Ktedonobacterales > JADMIN01 > CAYQFU01. The sequence goes on along the minus strand of CAYQFU010000255.1, from coordinate 2,630 downwards.
CTCATGAGGATACCTGGTCCATGCCCTCGCGTTCGCTTCCCTTCGACCCCGGGCAGATGGGCTCCGGCGCCCAGCCGTGGCCGCGCGGCCAACAGCCCACCGCTTCGGTGACGCCCGCCGCTCGCGAGTCTCCCGCCCAGTCCAGCTCGCGCACCCACCCGAGCGGTGCCAGTCGGCGGACACGCCGCCCGCACAACCATCACCCACGTGTGCGCGCGGCATTGTGCTACGCCGTGCCCGTCGTGCCCGGCTGGTGGCTGCTTACCCACGAGCGGCGCAATCCCTTCGTGCGCTTCCATGCCGCCCAATCGCTCGTCTTCTTCGCCCTGGTCGCCGTGGGCCAGCTCGCGCTCTATCTGCTCGTGCTGCTCGCTGGCGGCTTCATCGCCGACAATCACCAGGCCATCGTGGCGGCCGGGGTGGTCGTCGTCCTGTATCTCGCGTTCGCCGTGACGGTGGCCGTCGTCTGGCTGCATCTGCTGGCCGACTGCATCCGCGGCGCCGCGCGGCCCTTGCCGCTCGCGGGCCGTTTGGCGGCGCGGCTGGAGCGCTTCGCGCCGCGCGCCTCCTGGCTGCGCTGGTGGAACGGGTGATACCCAGGTATGGGTGATACCTATCGGTACGCTTCCGCCTGCAGCGCGAACAGGTCGGCGTAGATGCCGCCGCGCGCCAACAGCTCGCTGTGGCTGCCCTCCTCCAGGATCTGGCCGTCGCCCAGCACGATGATGCGATTGGCCAGCCGCACGGTGCTGAAGCGGTGCGAGATGAAGATGGCGGACTTGCTGCGCGTCAGCTCGCGGAAGCGCGAGAACACCTCGTACTCGGCCTGTGGATCGAGCGAGCTGGTCGGCTCGTCGAGGATCAGCAGCTGCGCGTCGCGCATGAACGCGCGTGCCAGGGCGATCTTCTGCCACTCGCCGCCCGAGAGCTGTTGCCCCTGCTCGAACCACTTGCCCAGCATCGTGTCATAGGCGCCGGGCAGCCTCTCGATGACCGTGCTCGCGCCGCTCTTGGCCGCCGCCGCCCGCACGCCGCCGTGGTCCTCGATGGCCGTCACCCGGCCCACGCCGATGTTCTGCCCCGCCGTCAGGTAGTAGGTCACATAGTCCTGAAAGATCACCCCGATGCGCTCGCGCAGCGCCTCCAGGTCATATTCGCGGATGTCGCGCCCGTTGACCAGGATCATCCCCTCGTCGGGATCGTAGAGGCGCGTCAGCAGCTTGACGATGGTGGTCTTACCGGCGCCGTTGCGCCCAACCAGCGCCACCGCCTCGCCCTCGTGGATGGTGAAGCTGACGTCGCGCAGCGCCGGCCCGTGCTCGCTGCGCCCCGGATAGGCGAAGCTGACGTGGCGGAACTCGATCTCCAGCCCCGTCCCCTCCGGCTTGAGGCCGTCGGGCGGGCTGACGATAGCGGGGTGGTACTCCAAAAACTCGAAGAGTGTGTTGACGAAGAGATTGTTCTCGTACGTTGAGGAGATGCCGCTCAGCAGCCCCTGAAAGCTCGTGCCCAGGGAGAGCGCGGCCTGTGAGAAGAAGGTCAGCTTGCCCAGGGTGATGAGGCCGGCCACCGCCTGCAGCGCGATGTAGAGATAGACGACGCCGTTGGCCAGCAGGCTCCCCAGTCCCCACCAGAACGAGGCCATGTAGCGCGGCACGACGATCGCCCGCGCCTCGGCGTAGAACTGGTGGGCGCGGTGGCGATAGCGCTCGATGAAGAAGTCGCCCAGCGTGAAGAGTTTGATCTCTTTGTTGAAGGTATCGGTCGTCAACAGATCGCCGTAGTACGACATCTCGCGGCGCAACGGCGACTGCCGCCGCATCTGCTGGTAGCCCCACCAGCCGTAGCGCATGTTGGCGACGAACGCCGGAATGGGCGCCACCAGCGCGAGCAGCGCCACCCACCACGCCAGCTGCGTCAGCACCACGATCATGGAGAGCAGGGTCACCGCCGTGCGAGCCAGCCCGAACGTCTGCGAGATCATGCCGATGGGCCGCGTGGAGGCTTCGCGCTGCGCCTGCTGCAGCGAGTCATAGAACTTGGCGTCCTCGAAGAACGCCAGGTCGAGCGTGTTGGCTTTCTCCATCACCATCAGCTGCACGGTGTGCGACGTTTGCTCTTGCAGCAGCTGCTGCACGATGTTGGAGAGCGTCTGCAGCAGGCTGCTCAGCCCTTGCACGCCGAACTGCGCCACCACCAGCCACAGCACCAGCATGTCGGTGCCGTGGAGGCCGTGCGCCCGAATGGCGACCAGCACGCCATCGATCAGCAGCCCATTTACCAGTGCCGTCAGCGCTGGTACGACGCCTTGCGCCAGGTAGAGCACCGCCAGCAGCACGGTGAACATGGGCTGGACGTCCCACACCAGCTTCAGCACGCGTGGCAGGCTCGTGAAGGCTGTGATGACCTGTTCCGTCGTCAGGCCCTCGCCGTCGCCCGTGCGCTTCGGCCGCCGCGGCACCAGCCGCACCTGTCGCAGGCGCGCGGAAAGTCGCGCCCGTATGCCGCGTATCCTCGTGATCACCGCTCACCTCATCCTCAACGTCGCGCGTAGGTGTGCCTATTATGCCAGATCGACGGCCCGCGAACCCCGGTCGAAAGGACAGAAGCAACCCGGAAAGGTGGCTAGT
>CAYQFU010000254.1:0-7398 GCA_964416775.1 uncultured Ktedonobacterales bacterium | reverse complement strand
ACCGACGATAGTGACGACCATCGTGATTAGAACAGGGTCACCGGGCGTATCTCGTTGGCCCGATCTACCAGTGATCGTTTCTCCGGGATGTCGGCGGCAAACCTGGCGGCTTTCCGGTATTCGGACTCGGCTCCTCTGCGCAGGTCGTATTGCTCGACAGGGTTCCCGAGCAGCGTGCGGGCTCTATCTGCCTTGATCTTCCCCAGCGAGATCATCCACACGGCACAGGACAGCAGCTTGGCAGCGAGCTGGTGCAGAGCCGCTCCTTCGGTCGAGATTGACGCGATCGTCTGGGCGGCCCTGTCGAGGCGTGTGTCGTCCATGCTCATCTCATCGTGCATCAGGACGCGGGCCAACGCGATGCGCGACTGGGTGTAGAGACTGTGGTTCGCCGGGACCATGTCTAGAGCGGCCGCCGCTCCGGAAAAGTCGTCCCTCGCCTGCAGACACCGCGCCAACCCGAACACGGCGGTGGTGTTGTTCGGGTCTGTCTTGGCCACCCGTTCGTAGAAGGCGGTGGCTACCTCCATCTCGCCGGCCTGCTCCGCGGCGAAGGCGATGGCCAGCTTGGGGGCAATCTCGCCAGGCATCTCGAAGTACACCCGATCGAACTCGTTCCTGGCCGCCTTCGCATCCCCGACCGCGAGGAACAACTTGCCGCGATACCACGGCACCCTCCAGTCGAACTGGTCCTCGGCGGCGAGCGCGTCGAGGGTCTCGTTCGCCTGCTTGTACTCTCCCAGGGAAAGCAGCGCGTCGGTATACCGCAGGCGCGCCTCGACCGACTTGTCGCCGTGCTGGTTGACGACCGCGAGGATCACGGACGCGCGCTGCTTCGGGTCGGCGACACCCGACAGTCTCATCAGGTCATTGGCAGCCGGGTCGGTCGTGTCCATCTTCGGCGTAGGCAGCAGCCGTGCATCTGCCGTCAACGTACCGCGTACGTCCTCGGGGTCGATGAGGTTGTCGTACGTGAACACTTTGCTTTCGGCGGGTTTCGGCCCGGTCTTGAGGGCGACGATCTCGCGCAACACCCCGTACAACTGGTCGCCCATCTCCTCGGCGCTCTGGAACCGCTGGTCGGGATCGTTGTGCGTGGCGCGGAGCAGGAACCGGTAGAGCGCCTCGTTGGCCGCCAGCACTGGCTGCTCGGTGGGAGACGGCAGACTGTGTTCGTAGTCGGTCATGCACTTGAAGTCCATGATCAGCGTGGCGAGTGTCCTGCCGACCGTGTACAGGTCGGACACCTCAACCGGGTCATCGGCGGCTTCGGGCGCCATGTACCCGCGCGTGCCGTAGATGTCGCCGTTGGGGTCGTGGATGCGACGCACGGCCCCCATGTCGATGAGCTTAACGTCGTCTTCTTCGAGCATGATGTTCTCGGGCTTAAAGTCGCAATAGACAAGCCCGCGCTCGTGCAAATAGGAAAACGCCGGAAGGATGCCCATGACGTACGATATGGCTTCCTCAACGGGCAGGGGGCCGCGTTCTTTGCGAATGCTCTGGAGCGTCCTTCCCCCCACATACTCCATGATTATGAAGCCTTCGGCACCCTGCTGGACGAAGTCATAGATGCCCACGATCTTCGGGTGCTTCACTGCCGCGAGGAACTGCCGCTCCGCGACAGCGGCGGCGGCGGCGGCCTCATCCTTCGTGTTCAGGAGGCCCTTCATGACGACCCATCGAGACAACACCGTATCCCAGCCGAGGTAGACCCAGCCGAGCCCTCCAAAGGCGATCGGGCCCCTAATCTCGTACTTGTCATGGACGATGTCGCCGGCCTTGAGCTGCGGCTCGAAGTTGTATTCCTTCCCGCACCGAGGGCAAAATCCCTTGCTGCGGTTCAACCTCGCATTGCACTGGGTGCAGAAGCGTTTGCGGTCCGGGACCTCTGGATGCGCCATGACGAGCTTCATGGGGTCCTGGCTGGGCTGCGGCGGCAGGGACACCAGTCCACCACCGAGGGCTGTCCGGCGAGAGGACGACGCATGGCTCGACCGGCCGGCATGCCGCCCGCTCCCTGTGCGCGACGATCCGGTTGTCCCGCTGTACCCGCTGTACGTTACTCCGGACGACCCCGCGGTTCCTGTACCGGAGCTCGCAGAGGCCGCCGACGTGGCGGCCGTGAGTACGTGCTGGCCAACGGGTGGTCTTCCGCACTCTTCACAGAAGCCGTCCACGATCGTGCCCTTGCATCCGGGGCGTTGACATTTCTCGGCCATGGTGGGACGGACCTCCTGCTATTTTCGAGCCGCCGAGAGCGCAGCCTCGAACGCTTCCACTACGCGCCTTCCGGCGGGAAGATCGAACGGTATGGCATCGAGCACACTCTTGCCTTGCCTGGAGGCCGCTTCTGCCGCTTCCCCAAGTGCCACTCCACGGCTCCGCAAGGCGTCAGCTTTCGCGCACAACGCCCTGAAGCGGCCCCTGAGCTCGGTTCTCTCGTCTAGCCCGGCACTGTTGCGGGCGTGGCTGGCACGCGCCATATCCAGCCGGTTGCTGCACGTCTGCTGCCACTTTGCCATGCCGACTTTGACCGCGGCGAAGCGTCCGGTCGCTGCGTTTTGTTCAAGGGTTTTCAGCCAGGCGTCGAGGGCCTCCACGTCCTTCTCCTCATCCCCGGTCGGAGGCACGAGCCCTGCCGGATCCGCGATCTTCTCGCGCGCCTCGACGTAAGCGGCTCCCGAGCGCGCAACGAGGTCGCGCAGTTCAGCGAGTGCGGCTTTTCCGCGCTCGAGGGACGCAAGGACTGCTTTGCGGTCGGCGTCAATGGCCTGGAGCTCAGTCCGCCACCGTGCTACCGCATCAGCGATGCGGGCGACCTCGGTGGCGCTACCGAGAGGGTCGCTCGCCACGCGCGAGACTGGCTGGGAGGCGTCGGCCAATGCTGCCGGCCTCGCCATGCCAAGCGTCTTGGCCCAGCGGTCGAGCGTGGATATCTCCTGATCAAGGGCGGCAAGTCGCGACTGAACGTTGGCGAGGGCGTCGGCAATGGCCGTGACGCCATCCCGCGCTTCGGCGAAGGATCGGTCCATATACGCCAACGCCTCGGAGGGCGTGGCTCGCACCTCGCGGGTCTCATCTTCCAGCAGTCCGCGGTCGCTGAGCCCTACCCGTTGCGTGCGCAGCACGATAGATGGACCGTCGAGCAGGTCCTTGGCCCGCTCGTCGTTGCTGTTGTCGCGGAGCACGCCGCCCTTCCTCACCAGGTCGGACGCCTCGTCCACGACGTGGGAGAGGCGCGTGTAGAGATCCATGAGATCATCGAGCATCTCGATCGCGCGAGCCGCTTTCGCTCTGGTGACGCCGGAAAAGCCATCCGCAGCGGCATTCAAGCGAGCACGAATGAGCTTGGTCGACTCGGCGCCGTACAAATCCATGAGGTTGTTGAGGATCGTGTTCAGGCGCGTTTTCCACTGGTTCAGCTGTTGGCTGAGGGCCGAGTCTGTCATAGCGCTCTCTGCGTTCTGCTCCGTACCTTTACGCGCCCGGACAGCGCTGCGTGCCAAAAGCGCACGCCAGGCTAATAGCTACTTGAGCGGCGAAGGGGAGTGGGTTCGCGGCAGCTCAACACACCCCCGGGCGACGCTATTCGTTGCGTTCGACAACGTGCTTGTCACGCTCCGCCCACCTCTTCTAGCGAGGGCGCAGCTGTAGCCTCGTCCACGTGCCGACGAGCAGCTCGTCGCCGGCGGCAAGTGGCGTGACGAGCCCTGGCTTCAACGCGACGCCATTCAAGGTGGTTCCGTTCTTAGAGCCGAGCTCCAGGGCTGCAAAACTGCCGTCTGGCTGTCGTAGGAGCTTCAGGTGCCGGTGCGACACTCCGGGGTCGCTCAGATCTATCTCGGGGTAGATCTTCATGGCATCGGACCTGCGCCCGACCAGATTCTCATCCAAATCCAGAGGGAACACCAGGTCCGGCGCATCCTGGGGACACTGCTTGCGTTCTTCTTCATCTTCCACGAGCGAGGGATCAGTCACGACGACGACATTCAGTCGCGGGGCCGGAGCGGCGAGCGGCGCGCTCACCGCTGCCGCTACATCTCCGCCTGCGCTCACCACCCGAGATGCGTCACCCGGTCGGACCTCGGTGCCGACTGTCGGCCCCGCGGGGGCGGCGTTGGAGGGAGCGCTCGTCACGGCCGGCACTATCGCCGAGGGCGACACGTGTCCACGGGACGATCCCGCCTCGAAGTCGTGGCGGCAGACCTCGCAGAAGCGAGCTCCCGGTGTGCGGGGGGTCCCGCAGTCCGGGCAGACGTCAAGGCCAGGCGCAGGCGCGAAGCTGGCCGGAGTCGCGCTCGCAACCGTGGACCGTCCGAGAAGCGCTCCGCACTCCGAGCAGTAGTCGGGGTCGGTTGAAAGATGGCCCTTCGGGCACGAATAGGTCGCCATGGCGCTCCTGCACCCCACACTTCTAGTTCTGCGCGGTCGGGCGGCGGCGCACCGTACGGGTGCCTCCCATGTCGAGCTCCAGCTCGGCCCCCTTGTTGTCGCCGGATTTCAGCCGCACCGTGCCCTGGTCCGGGTCGATCACGTCCACGACCTTTTTCAGCCGTGCCGTGACCTCGTCATTGCCGGTCTGGATGGCGATCTTCGCCGCTTTGCCGAGCAGGACGGTGGCCTGGTCGAGGTTGCCGCGGGCCTTGGCTTCCAGGCCCTCCTGGATGGCGTTGGCGAGCTCTTCCTGCCCTGTAAAGTGGGCGACGTTGGGGTCGATCTTGGTGCTGAGGGCCGCGTCCGATGTCCAGGTTGCGACGATACGCTGGCCGTCAGACACGACCTCGGCGCCGTCCTGCGTGTAGACAACGCTTGGCCGGCACGCCATCATCTCCTCACCTTCGCTCTGCGACTCCAAGGCGAAGGCAACGTGATAGTCGCGGCTCTCTCCGGAGCTCCATGCCCCCGTCGGGACGTCGGTGTTCCGGTCGTCAACTGGACGGGCGAGCTTCAACAGGTCGGCGATTTCCGGGGTCATCTGCTTGACTGACACGAGCTTACTCGTCCTGGGTAGTTGCAACCGCAGGCGGACGTCGCCGACTCCCTTGGACATGACGCGGGACAGCGCCTCCCGGAATTTCGCTTCGAGGTGATCGGGGTCGGGCACCGCATCGGCCGTACCCAGGAGCTGACCGGCGATCTTGCGCAGTTCGTCGGGGCGCCATTGCACCCCCACCCCCCAGCAGTCACATATGAAGTGGCCCTCGCACTCGTTGAGCGCCCGGCCCAGTTCTACCCGGTCCTCGTTGTTGTTCTCGCCGTCGGTGAGGAACTGCGCGTAGGGGATCGCATCTCCGGCCTTGGCGAACTCCCTCAACGCAGCGCGCAACGCCGTCGACATACTGGTCCCACCCTGAGCTTTCAGCTCATTGACCCGCTCGCGTGCGACATGCTTGTTCGCCTGTGTCGCCGCTGTCATCGAGACCACGACGTGGGCGTGGCTGTCGAAGGCGATGATGCTGAACAAGCTGTCTTCGTCGAGGAGCTCGATGGCTTGCCGGAGTGCCACCTTGGCCATCGCGAGTTTGTTCGCATCATGCATCGAGCCGGAGGTGTCTACCAGGTAAGCGACCGCTTTCTTCTTGCGGGCGGTCTGCATGAGGCCGCTCGTGGCGGCACTCGCCGTCACAGTGATGATGGCGTCCAGGCGCGATTCTCCCACGGCCAAGTACGGGTTAAAGAACGCTTCCAGCGTGAAATCCATGAAACGTGCTCCTCCCCCCTGAGCACCGCGGCGTGACGGGTTGCTGTTCCACTCCCATCCTACTCCCGTCGAGCCAGCCTGGTCAAACTGCTCGGCATCTCGCGCATCGGGCGGCCGTGTGGGCCACGTTTGGCATGAATCCAGGTAGCACGCACGCGGGCGCACTCCCGCCTAGCAGATACCGTTCGGCACCGCCGCGAGCACAAGCGGGGGCCACTGGCACGATAGCCGTGCCCAAGCTGAGGAGAGCCGCGCTGCGCGACACGCACATCGGTTCCTATAACAACCCAGGTAGCGCGCTCGTGCTCACGCGCCAGTACTGATACCGCGTTGCCTCGAATCGTTGTAAAGCCGGGGCATGCCACGACGCATCCCCCTCGAACCTCATCGCTGATCAGCACCGCTTGCTCGCTCGGCCTCTACCTCGCGACGACCCGCCCGCGGCCGGTAGGCCCGCTGAGCGCTCGAGGCGAGGGTGCCGCGGCGGGTGGCCCATGGCTCTCCAGCCAGGCGATCGGCCGCCGGCTCAATCATCCGCAGCTCCGTCAACTACCACCTCACCTACGCCTCCCGCAAGCTGGGCATGGATACGCACGCCAGCTGTGGCGCTCCCAGGGCGGCGCGAGCTCCCCGGAAGCGGGGCCGTCCCCTGCCCCCGCGAATGTGCTCGGGCTCCACCGGGCGTACCAGTGCTGGCCCCGCAGGGCCCGGCGCAGGGCAGCGTGCATCACCGCGACCCGCGTCTGCGGGTCGGCATCGAGGATCGCCCGACCGGAGGCGAGATCTCCGGGCAACTGGCTAGCAGCCTCCTCGCGGATGCGGCGCATCTGTCGCCGCGACCCGAGCGACCGCCGCGCGCAGCCCCGGGATCGCACGCAGGGCGGCGGGACTGGAGGAGGTGTCCTCCATGCTCGCGACGAATTGGACCGTGCGCGCGTCGGCGCTGATGTATTGCCCGGTCGCTCGATAGCGATCGTAGACCCGGGGCGAGACCGGGCTGTGGGCCGGGGGGGTCGCTGGCAGCGCTTGGGGGTTGCCAAGCGTGCTGTGCAGTCGGGCCAACTCCGCCGCGGTGAGCGGCACGCCGTTGGGATTGAGCGGGCCAGCCAGGGCCTGGATCGCGGGGATAGCCTTCAATCCTTGCTCGGCGGCCGCCAGGTTAGTGGGCGTGTCCCAGACGGGTTGCGGGAACCGCAGCAGGATCTGCGCCGGATTCTGGCCGCCGGTGGGGTAGTGGGCGGCGATGGCCGTCGTGCCCGCGGCGGAGTCGGCGCCCGCTGGGCCGCTCGTCTGCCCGCCAAACCCGCCCAGGCTTGTGCCCACCTGGCCCAGGGCCAGCGCCACGACGAGGGCGACGCCCATGCCGAGGGTGAGCGCGGGCCGCCGCTACCTACGAGCCGATCCCGCACGCGCCGCCGGGCGTATCACGGCGCGCCCGCGGGCCTCCGACCGCCACGGCGGCAGGCCCCACCGCCGATCCCTCCCCTCACGGTGGCCCTTCCCCCGCACTTTCTGCGCGCCGCCACGTCTTTTCATCGCGCGCGTGCGACAGGTGGCCGCCACTCGGACGCCAGCGTGGTGTCGGGCAGGTCACGCTGGCGTTGGCGTCGGCGTTGGTTGGTCGCGTCATGGCTGCGCGCGTTCCCATGGTGCAGATCATCCGGCGATAACCGGCCACTTCTCGCCGCTTTGCG
>CAYQFU010000253.1:0-7414 GCA_964416775.1 uncultured Ktedonobacterales bacterium | reverse complement strand
CGCGACCAGCGGCCGTCGACGAATGCGGTTCTGGCCGCGGCTACCGCACGGTCCACATCTGTCGCGTCAGCATCTGGAACGATGTCGGCGGCTGCTCCCGTGGCAGGGTTGATCAGCGCGCGCGTGCGCCCAGCGGCCGCCCCAGTAAGCTGGCCGTCAATCAATAAGCGATCGGTAATGAGTGTCTGGATAGCCACGACCCCTGTCCTTTCTATTCCTCGCTGATAGACACTGAGTGATGCTTTGGCGTTGGCTTCCGCCTTGCGTAGGGGCGCGCGGATATGCGCCCGCCCGGTGGACGCCCGCCCCCGCGACCGCAACCGTTCCGCCCGATTCGGTATGACACGTCACAGAACCGCGGTGCGGAAGCTCCGTGCCCTCAGGCCGGAGAGGAAGCGCCGCTCCTCCTGTCGTGGTAGACTGCCTGTGTGCTCAGGCACTCCGGTTCGCCGGAGCGAACGGTTCAACAGCACATTCCCAACTGAACATTCGCGGGGTTCCTGGTAGGAAACGTTGCCAGGGTAAAATGTCCAACGTCAAGCACCTCCGTTCTTGTTGCACGCGGCAAGGCTTCGGCTCTGCGGGGCCGCGGTCATCTGGCCAGATGCGGACATCCAGCAATGGGTGAGCTGCAAGCTCCCGGCTTCCGCCGGGGGTAGATGACGTCGAGTTATACCTCGCCGAGCGACACGGCGGTCGTCTGGAGCGCACGGCGGTCAGGTGTGACGCGCGGCTCCCTCGCCGGGTCCCAGTCTGCCCATTGCCACCCCCCGACGACGAAGGCTCCCACCCCAACTGGGCGGAAGCCTCCTGGAACGCCTGAGGTGGCACGGATATCTCGCGGCGTGCTGCACGACCGTTACGCCGTGAGGCCGACCATGCCGCACCCACCCACTTTGATGACGTCGGCGCATGGTGAGGCGTTGAAGATCTCCACCGAGCCTGCCTGGGCGAACGGTGCGAGGTATTGCTCCACCTGCTCCCGGCTCGGCCCCTCCATGATCAAATACAGCGTGTGCGCTCCGTTGACGACGGCTTCTCCCTGGATGGTGATGCCGTTCTTGCTCGCACCCTCGGGCGAAAGATGTTGCAGGAGCATTGGTCCCATATTCGGGTCGGTCGCTGGGCAGCGATCCGCCGGGTGCTCATGACGAGCCACGAACAGCGCCATAATGGTGATCCTTTCTGCGTCCACGTGCCTGCCGATGGCCCCCACTCCACTCGAATACTGTCAGTATCCTGGGCGTAAGTGCGTGTGGATTGCCGCACGAAGTATATCCGACATCACCGCGTGAGCGCTTGTGGCCATGTTTTCTCGATAGATTGGGAGCCGCGCGACGAGGGCTAAAGGGACCAGCCCCATAGGGTCGCGATCAGACCGATGGCAGCGGCGAACATCACCGCGGTGGTGAGCCAGCCGAGCACATTGAGCGGAAGGCCATTCACGCGTTTGCCGAGCACTTGCCGATTGTTCGCCACCAACATGATCACCACGAGCAGCGGCGGCGCGAGCAGGCCATTGATTACCGCCGTCCAGAAGAGCGCGCTGATCGGGTTGATACCCACGAAGTTGATCAACATCCCCACCAGCGTCGAGCCAGCGATCACCAGGTAGAACTCCTTGGCCCGGCCCGGCTTCTGCTCCAGGCCTCGCCGCCAGCCCAGCGCCTCGGCCGCGGCGAAGGCGCCCGCTCCGGTGAGGATGGGCACCGCCAGAAATCCGCTGCCGATCAAACCAAGCGCCAGGAGGAAACTCGCGGCATTGCCCGCCAGGGGGCGCAGCGCCTCGGCGGCGTCGGTCGCTGACTGGATGTTGGTCTTGCCCGCCTTGAAGAGGGTCGCCGCGGTCGCCAGGATGATGAAGTACATGACCATGTTGGAGAAGAGCATGCCGAGGTTCACATCCCATCCCGCGTAGCGCAGCTCTTCGTCGGTGGCGCCTTTGCGCTGCCACAGCCGGACCCGTCCACGGCTGATGTCCTCCTCCACCTCCTGGCTTGCCTGCCAGAAGAAGAGATAGGGCGAGATCGTCGTTCCCAGGATCGCAACCATGGTAGCCAGGAAGCTGCTGTTCAGGCGGAACGTCGGCACGAACGTCCCGCGCAAGACCTCGCCGAGCTGCGGATGCGCGAAGAAGGCGGCCGCGATGTAGGCGAAGAGAGCGAGCGTCAGCCACTTGAATACGCGAGCGATCAGCCGATATCCGCCCCAGAGCTGCAGCGCGAGGATGGCGAGCGCGATGGGCAGCACGAGGTAGAGCGGGGGGATCGGCACCAGGAGGTGAATGGCGGCGGCGATGGCGCCAATGTCGGTCCCGGCATTGATGGTGTTGGCGACGACCAGGCTGCCGACCACTGGATACAGCAGCCAGCGCGGGTAGTAGCGCCGGAGGACGCTCGCAAGCCCGCGGCCGCTGACCATGCCGATCTTGGCGCAGATGAATTGCACCCCCGCCATCAGCGGGAACGTGATCAGCGCCGTCCAGAGCGTCGAGAAGCCAAGCGATGCTCCGGCGACCGTGTAGGTGCCAATGCCCGAGGGATCGTCGTCGGATGCGCCGGTGATGAGCCCTGGACCCAGGACTTTGAGGAAGCGCCACAGCGGAGAGCCGCGCCGCAGCCGAGCCGCCTCCGCCGCTTCCAGCACACCCGTGCCCGCGGCCGGCTCGCTGTGTGGAATGGCCGGCGTCTGCCCCGACGCAGCACCCTCGTCAGTTTCAAGAGCTTCGCCCGCCGCGGGCGTCGAACGCGCCCCATGCGCTTCGGCCCCGTCCTCCAGGCCGTCTAGTGGTGTCGAATTGGGAGATGAGCGTTGGGCCATCGAGCCTCCACAGGGAGCAGTTTTGGACGGACTGGGGGCGATCCAGGGAATTCAGGGAATCCCGGAGTCCCTCGCCTGCCGTTGTCAGTGTCCGAATGTACGCAAAGGCCGTGCCACGTGCTGCTAGCCAGGTGACCTGAATAACCTGTGCGCACGTGTCCTCACCAGCTGGATGCGTCGTTCGTGACACTGGTTGCCGCAGGAGATTGTTCCCTGTTGGCGATGGGCTGCTGGCGCTCTGTACCGTGCACTGACATGCAATGGCGAGAGCCACTCCTCAAGACCACGACCACGACCGTCGAGCAATAGCCACGCTCGCGTCAGGTCAAAGGCATAGATCCCTATGAGCAGGGCTGCGAGCGCGACGAGGTGAGTGGTGTTGGTCGAGGACGGCGGGAGCAGGAGCGCAGTGTACAGCACCCCTCCAAACAGCGGGCCCGCCGCGATCTAAACGACACGGCGTGCCATATGGAGCCCGGTTCGTTGCACGTGCCGCTCGCCGATAGGCAGCCTATCGATACGGCCATCACAGGTTCGCCGGCGTTCCTTCTGGCATCAGTTCCCGCTCCGCCTGCTCTGCCTGGTCCGGTCGCGCGGCCGTTTCCGCTCGTTGGGCCCGTTCGCGCCGAGCCTCCCGTGCGAGCTCGTGCGCCATTTCGGAGCTGGCGTCTGGCTGGCCGGCGTGGTTGGCGCCGCGAGTCATCGCCGCGATAGCGTCGCCGGCCGAAAGAAACGCGGCGAGCCCATACTTCGCGCCGCGCCGCAGCAGACCGCGCACTGGTGGAGAGAGCAGGATGGCCGCCGCCGCCGCCGCTACGCCGATCTCGGGAGTCAACACCTCGTCCAAGGCATCTTCCAGCTCCACGATTGCTCACCTCCCAGCGGCCTGTGCGGTTGACCCCGAGCACAAGGTTCATCCGCGAAGATGTCGCTGGCATAATGCATGCCGCCCCTGGAACATGACGCCGCATGGGCGCCAGTCCAGCGTTATGGCCGACTTGTTGCGCGCACGGGCGAGGTGGCACGGGCCAAGGCACCGCGGTGCCTGGCAGAAGCAGGGAGACAGACGCATGCCAATCGAAACCGTACTGGCCTTTACGGGAACCGACGAACATCGGAACGATTTCCTGCGCACCCCGCCACGCGTTGGGTACAACGCGGACGAACAGCGCCTGAGCGTCTTCGTCCAGAGCGAGATCAAGCGGCTCGTCATCGGCGGCCGGGACCAGCTGGTCCTGCTCAAGCTGTACCCGCGGCGAGGGGATGACGCCACTCTGGCGCTCCGTGCGGGCGGACCGGACGGTCATGCGGGCAACGTGCGGCCGGACGTCGCCGCGCGCATCGCCACCGACATGCTGGGTTTTTTCGAGCCCTTGCGCGGGGGCGTGATCACCCAGGAGGTCCAGGACGACCTCATCGTGCAGCAACGCCCGTTTTCCACGACGTATCCGCACATCAACCTGCAGCGGTATGATTTTTACGACGCCGAGGAGAGCACGCCGCTCCTGGCAGCATGGTGCGCCGTGCGTATCCAGAACCAGCGCCGCGAGACCCGCACAAACCGCATGATCGACCTGACCCTCCTCGTCGTGGAGGTCGGCCAGGCGGTGTTGCCGCGACTGCTGCGGTAGCCCCAGCCCCTTTCGGGATGCGACACCGTGGGGCAGCTCGTGGTGTGCGCTTGCTGCGCCTCGCCCCAGCAGTGCCCCTTGGGCCTCGCGCCGCACTCCGGACCGTGGGGTGTCCCTGACCGGGCGAATGACGTGCTCACAGGCGAGGCGACGTGGACTCGTACCTCAGCTTGCGTGCTGGTGTTGTGTGCGAGCCTCGGCCGGCCGTTGCGGTGAGGTGGAAGCAAGGCGCTCCAACTCTGCTGGCACCAGCCGCTTGCCACAGTGGGTACACAGTGTGATGGGCCCGCGTTCGCGACCCATCTGCCCGTCGTAGAGCAGCAAAACAATGTCCTGACCGGTCCAATGAGCCGCTACCCAAATTGGATGGCCGCACCGACAGTACAGTCTCACCATGGTGGCCCTTCCTTACCCAGCTGAGGTTTTGACCGCGCAGCCGCAAGTTCGATGCCGAAATAAATAGAAGTAGCGGTCTCGTTCGAGCCCAGTCAGTGGTCATACCGGTCCGGGCGCATAGCAAGCTGTCGCTCGCATGGTATATCGGCCCAGGCGGAGCTTGGCGACACACGGGGCGTGATGAGCTCGATCTGTATCGTCGTTAGCCACGCCTCTGCATGTCTCAGATAGGGACGAAATATCCTGTGAACCCAGGAATGGCCGTATATGGGGCATCTGACCAATTTCTAGACACCTTTGACGTGCTTTAGGTACGGCAATTACACTGATGTTAAATGCCGGAGGGATATCCAGCATTCGCACGGCGCCGAGCTACTCTGGTGGATAGCCTGGGGCAATGGCGGGCTGGATGAGCCGGAGGGCTAGCGGTGACTGCGGAGGCGAGGGAGATGCGCGGCTCCACAGCCCGTGTATCGGAACCGAGGAGCTCAGTGCGCTTCCCATGAACGGAGGTGACCGGATGACGGTAGATCGCGAATTATCAGCGCGTAGGCGCTTAAATAGAATCGAGCGGCTTAGGAGCGCGCGGCCAGAGAGCGTCGAGCCTGCGGACCCAGAGCAGGCGCACGAACAGAGCGGCACGCTGCTCCTCGAGATCATCGACCGGGTCCTGGACAAGGGCCTCGTCATCGACACCTGGGCTCGCGTACCCGTGCCTGGTCTTGGCCTGGATCTGCTCAGCCTCGACGCACGCGCCTTCGTGGCCTCGTTCGAGACGTATCTACAATATGCCGAGTCGGTTGCGCAGACCGCCGCCGTCTCACTACCACCCCCATCACCACCCCCATCAACAACCACCGAGGTGGCGGGGTCCGGGGGCGCCTAGCTCCCGTGGATGCCGCCGGTTCCGTCGGTCGAACCGGCGGCGCAGTCCCAATTGGAAGCGGACCTGTGGTGAGCCTAATGCCCTCATCCCTCAGGTCGGGAACGCGTGCGCGTGCGGGCATAGTAGCGCCGCATTTTTGAACGGCTGCCGCAGCTATCCATGCTGCACCAGCGGCGCCGGCCGCTCTTGCTGGTGTCCAGGAACAGCCAGCCGCAGTCGCCGAGGCCGGGACAGACCTTCACCCGTCGCGCCTCGGGTGAGGTCAGCAGCTCTACCGCCGAGCAGATGATCGGCCAGAGCATCTGGTCGAGCGCTTGCGTCTGCTCAGGCCAGCGCCAACTGTAGCCTTCACCTGTCGAGACCAGCCGGGCCCGCGCCATGGTCTCCACATAGGCGGTATGCACCGCATCGAGGTCCGTAGGGTCAGGAGCCAGTCGGGTGGCTACCGCCGTGAATACGCGGTACAGCGTTTCGCGTAGCGCAATCGCGCGCGCAAAGACAGCGGCCGCTTCGCCTGGGTGCAGTGCCGCGGCGCGCAGGAGCTCGGCTATGCGGCCCTCCGAGAGCACACGGGCATGTCCGCTCCACTGCACGAGGTCGGCATAGGTGGCGAGGTAGTCGTGCGGCTGGTCGCCAACCCGTGGGTCAACCGAATTGACGAAATCCAGGCACACCCGTCCACCCAGCAGCTCCAGCGCGGCGAGCTGCTCCACTCCGGTCTCTGCCATGAGCCGCACGACCTCCCATTGAGAGAATTACCGCTATCCGCCATTTGACAGGTAAGATTGTCTGCGCTATAGTCTTACCTGTAATCCCATTTTACACGGTAATGCGAGGGGCGTCAACGGCGCAAGAGGAGGTCACCATGGCGAGCCGCGGCTCGAGCACGCGCCTCGACGTGCGTGCGTTGCTGAGGGCGTTGGACGATGGCTGGCAGGCGTACCTGCCGGCGGTCCGCGCCCTTGGCCCGACTGAACTGCAGGAGTATCTGGTCGAGCAGGGCTACGAACGGCTGCGCGATCTGCTGGCGCACGCGACAGCGTGGGGTGAAGAGACCCTGGGGGTTGTGCCCGTGTTGCTTCGCGGCGGCGAGATCCAGCGGTACGATGACCGGGCCTTCAACGCGCAGGCGATCGCCCGCTTCAGCCAGTACGCCTGTGCGGACGTCGAGCGGCGCTTCACGCAGGCCTACGCCGCCCTGGCGCGACTGCTCGCTTTCCTCCCGGAAGATGCGCTGGCACAGGCCGATGTCTGCGACTGGCTGGCCACGACGATCGTGGAGCACTTCAACGAGCACCGGCCGCCGAACATGCCGAGGCTACTGTAGGGGCTGCGCACAGCATAGGGGCACGCCCTGCGGCACACGGACGGTGCATGGACCAAGAGGCATGGACGCCCAGAGGCACTGCCTTCACCATTCCGCTGGCTCCGCTACCTGGCGCACATAGGTGGCGGTCAGGCGCGGGATGAAGCCCCAGACCCGCGTCTCACGACAGGTGGCCGGGTACCAGCCGAAGGCTTGCAGGCGCTGGCGGTCCTCCAGCCAGTTCGTCCAGCGCCAGGGGCCATCGTAGTGATGGGCGAAGTGCTTGAGTTCCATCTGAAGGTAGGGCGGATGCGCCATGGCTGCCGTGCACAACATCGCAAACCACCTCCTCTCGCCGCACGAGCCACACGCCGG
>CAYQFU010000252.1:5646-7419 GCA_964416775.1 uncultured Ktedonobacterales bacterium | reverse complement strand
GCCGTTGCCCCCAGCGTCCGTTCCGCCGCGCTACGCCCCGCGCAGTTTGGCGCGGATCGCCGCGAACACGGCCAGATCTTCCGCGCTCAGCCCCATCCAGATCAGCGCGAGCGCATACGCCACCAGGAACGCGAGCGAGAGCCCGAACGCATGCATGAACGCGCGCTCGCTCGTGCCGACACCGGAGGCGGCGTGGGTCACGCGCAGGAGCAGGACCCCAACTGCGGTCGCCACGCCGCCCGCCATCACGGGCTTGAGGATGTCCCAGCGATAGGGCTGGATCTTCATGATCCACCAGACTTCGATGATGGCCGCGACGTTGAAGACGATCATAGTCAGCGAGGAGGCCACCGCCGCTCCAACGACTCCGTACGGCGGGACGAGCGCCACGATGAGCGCCACGTTGACGGCCAACCGGAGCGCCGTGTTCAGCCACAGGACGCGAACGCGGCCGGTCATGGCGATCATATTGCCGACGGGCCCCGTGCCCGCGTTGACGATGTTGCCGACGGCCAGAATAAGCAGCGCGTCCCTTCCGGTGGTGTACCCGCTGCCAAACATGCCGAGAATCGGGCCGGCAAAGATCACGCAGCACAGGAAGATCGGAAAGCTCAAAGCGAATGTCCACCTGGTGATGACCGCGAACATGCTCTCCAGTTGCCGGTGGTCGCCGCGTGCATGCAACTCGGCAATCGTGGGCGCGAAGATCGTGCTGAGCGCGAAGATCGGGATCGAGATGAGTGAGCTGACGCGGTCGGCAACGCGATATACGCCGACCTGGGCTGCCGTGGAGAACGCCCCCACACCCAACACATCGGTCGATTGGATGACCGAGTTGGTCATGGTGCTGAAGAGCATCGGCGCACCAAAGCGCACCCACGCGTTGGGCGCGTACTCTGGCGGGGTGCCGCGCACCAGTCTTTGTACCGCTCGGCTGAAGACGACCCAACCGACGACGATCGAGGCCAGTATTCCGCCGACGTAGGCGAAGATCAGCGCCTCCAGACGCAAGCCCAGGAGGTAGAACACCACCAGCAGCGCTGGCGTCATGACCGGCTCGATCACCTTGCCCACGCCCACCTGCCACTTGACGGCCTTCATCGCCAGCAGGCCGTTGAGCAGTATGCCCTGCAGACTTGACAGCGGAATGAGCACCGCGCCTTCTCTGAGCGGTGTCGCGTATGCCTCGCTATGGAACGCAAAGCGTGCCAGCGGGGAGGCGACCGCGAAGAGTACCGCGGCGCACGCCAGTCCGACGCCCGTCGGTCCAAACAGGGCGAACCGCACCAGCCCCGCGGCGAGGCCGAGCTCACGTTTGGCCCGGTACGCGGGCAAGAAGCGCAGCAAGGTGCCGTCCAGCCCGATCTTCGTCAGGCCGCCGACAAAAGTCACCGTCGTGAACACCACTACGAACACGCCGTACGCGCTCCGCGCCACCATGTGGGTCATCGCCACGGTCTGGACATAGCCCAGTGTGCCCGAGATCACCATGCCCAGGCCAATCAACGCGGCCCCGCCAGCAGTCCGCACCATCGCTGCATTGGCGGGCGCCTTATCCACGACTGGTGCCACAGGCGCTGACGGCACCAGCCCGTCCCCAATGAGGGGCTGCGAGTGCTCCACCACCTGCTCCCACCCTGGCGCGCCGACTCCTCCGCGCGTCCGCCCCCTTCGTGACTGCCTCGATCGTTGGGCTTTCGTCGCCATCACCCGTGCCCCACAACTTCGCCTCCAGGTCCACGCCTGGCCCACGCCTGCCGCCCACCTGTCGCC
>CAYQFU010000252.1:0-5546 GCA_964416775.1 uncultured Ktedonobacterales bacterium | reverse complement strand
CGCCCACCTGTCGCCGCTCTCACGGCTACCCCAGGTAGCCCAACGCCTGCAAACGGTCCACGATGACGCCCTCGTCCTCGCGCGACAGTGGTATCGCGCCATCCGTGGCGCGGATAATCGGCGTCCGCTCGCGGTACTCTGGCGAGAACCAATCCGTCAACACCTGCCCGTCCACGTGCGCGGGGATGGGTAGACCCAGCAGATACATCAGGCTGGGGACGACGTCGATCAGGCGGCCTTCCATTCTGCCTCGTCGCGCGAACGCAGGTCCCCCAGCCACGAGTCGCGCATAGGGAGCGTGCGGGTGCGTGTCGCTCGCGCCTGGCCGTACACTCGCGCCGTCCAGCGCGATCGCCCGCGCCCGAGGCGAGGGGCCGTAACCGGGTCGATAGACCACGATCAGGTCAGGTGCTTTGAACAGATACTCGCCCGTGTAGGCGTCGCCCTTCCTGAGCACGCACTCGACCACCGGCTCGTCCGTCGCCGGATCGCGCCAATCGTCGCGCAGCGCGGCAATCAACACATCGCATACGTCGTCATATTCGCGACCAGGCGCGACTACGCCCTCGGGCTCGCGGCCACGCATGTTGACCCATATCTGCCCGGTGCCCAGCGCATATGCCAGCGATTCTGGCCACACAATCTCCTTGCCGGCCGGGATGGTGTCCCGCGTCTCCAGCACGCCGATCTCTGCCAGGAAGTCATTCATATTGACGAGCGTGGATGGTTGCGAGTGCGCGACATCCGTCAGGACGACGAGGTGCCCTTCCTGGCCCACCGCATCCTCACACAGTCGCACCAACGCCTCGATCGCCTCGATGCCCGCGCTGCTCGCGCCATGCACGCGCAGGATGACGCAATCGCTGCTCGCGGCTCCCACCGCCCGTCCCACCTCGGAGGCGTCCAGCTCGAGGAACGTGGCCGTGCGGCCTTCCCCGCGCACCAGGTCCGGCAAGAGGCGTTGCCAGATTCCCTCCGGCACGCCCGCGTCTTCGCGTATTGCGTAGCCAACCGGCCGCACGCTATCAAAGCGGCCTGTCTTCCCCGAGCCCATCCCCGACAGCGTCTGGTAATAGCACGTCCCCGTTTCCACGAGCGGCAGCGGCGACAGTCGAGCATCTACCCCACGGCCGGCCAGCGACCGAACGGCCGACACCCCGCCGAGCAGCTCAGGATCGCCACCTTCCAGCCAGAGCACCAATGCCGTGTTGCCCATCGCGCCCACCTCTCGTTGCGGGCACTGCCCGCGATACGGTGCCTTTGTCTGACACCCCATTGTAGCCGCCCACTTCACGCCCAGAACATGGGCGAATGTGTCCGCGGTGGGCTGGGCGCGTGCCCAGTTGCATGTCCGCGCACGCCCATGCTCGCTCGTCAGTGCATGCGCTCAGAGCGCCGCGCACCACCTGCGTTTGGAGACGCCAGGCACCGCGCCCACTCGTGAGTGGGCCATACGCCCACGGCACGGTGGACAGGTTCCTCATGTACTGCCTGGTTGTGGCGCGTCTACACTGGACGATGCGGCTTCACAGTCCACGGCGAGGAGTGTTCGGCCCATGCGCGTGTTGTTCGTCGCGCCTTATGCCCCATCGCGCATACGCGTGCGCGCCTACGGCTTCGTGCGCCATCTCGCCCCCTATCACGATGTGACCGTGCTTGCCCTGGGCGGCGGCCATGCCGCGCCGGCCGAGGCCGACGTAGACGATCTTCGCGAAGCGGGCGTCCATGTCACTGTGATCGAGGAGCCGCGCCACGAGCCGCTGCTGCGCACCCTCAAGAGCGGACTCGCCCTGGCGGCAGCGAAGCAGCCGCTGCAGGTGGCGTTCTCCGCTTCGCCGCGCTTGCGGGCGGCCATCGCCACGGAGCTGCGCGCGAAGCCCTATGACGTGCTCCACGTCGAGCACATCCGTGGGTTGGGGGCATTGCCTGCTGCGCTCGACGTGCCCGTCGTCTGGGACGCTGTGGACTGCGTCAGCCTGCTCTTTCAGGATGGTGCGCGCGCCGCAGCCACCCGCATGCTCCGCGTCGTCGGTCCGCTGGAAGCGCGACTCCTGCGCGCGTTCGAGGGCCAGCAGATCCAGCGCTTTCGCCACGTGCTGGTCACCTCCGAGCGTGACAAGCGAGCGCTCCTCGCGCTGACCAGCGATTTCGGCGACGCCTGCGACGAAGCATGCACGGAGCTGATGGATGAGCGCATTACCGTTCTCCCCCACGGCCTCGATCGCCACGACTTCCGGCCCTATCGCGGCGCCCGCCGGCCGCGCGACTTGATCTTCTCGGGCAAAATGAATTACCACGCCAACGTCGCGGGCGCCGAGATGCTCGTCGAGCATATCCTGCCGCTCGTCTGGCGCGAGCACCCCGACGTGCGCCTCACCATCGCCGGCGCCAATCCCTCGGCGGCTGTGCGGCGCCTCGCGCGCGACCCGCGTATCATCGTGACGGGCTATGTGCCCGATCTCCGCCCTCTGATCTCGGAAGCGCAGGTCTCCGTCAGCCCGTTGCCCTATGCCGTCGGCATCCAGAACAAAGTGCTCGAGGCGATGGCACTGGGCACACCGGTCGTCGCGAGCAGAAGCGCCGCGTGCGGCCTGCAAGCCGTCGCCGGCCGCGACCTGCTCGTGGCTGACACTCCAGAGGAGTTCGCCGCCGCAGTGTGCCGTGTGCTGGGGAAGCCGGCGCTGTGGCAGCGCCTGGCCGAGCGCGGCGTGCGCTACATCGCCGCCCACCACGACTGGCCCAGTATCATCGGGCGGCTCACGGCGGTCTACGCGCGCGCGCGCGCTGAGGCCGCGTCCCGGCCCGCGTCCGAGCCCGTCGCCGTGTCCCGGAACCCGCGACACAGCCGCGCTATTCCACAGCCCGCCAGGCGCGACCCCGCGGGAGTCCCGGTGCGCGCGAGTGGCTGGCGCGAGGCCAGCACCTGAACGAGCGTCCACCCGCGCGACGCCGCCGCACCGCCAGAGAAAGCGGGTCCAGGCATGCATCCTGATGCCGAACGTCTGCAAATTGCCTGTGTCGCGTCGGTTGATCCGCGCTCGCATGGCAAGAATTCCATGGCTCACACCCTCGACAACGTCGCTCGCGCCCTGCAACGCCGCTGCGGCGACGTGACCTTCATTGGCCCGATGGATGCCCGGCTGGAGCGTACCGCCGGCAAATTCGCGGACGTCTGCTGCCGCCTGGTCTCGCACCGGCGCTACATGTACTTCCATGGCACCTGGGTCGCGCGCCGCTTTGGCCGGCTGGGGACGCGCAAGCTCTCCCTGGCCAGCCGGCGCTTCGACGTCATCGTGGGCGGCAGCGCGGTTGACGTGGGCTATCTCGCGACGGACATTCCCATCGTGATCGCCCTCGACGCTACCGTCACCGCATTGCGCGACTACTATCCCGTCTATTCGCACCTGACGGAGCGCTCGATGCGCGAGCTCGACACCACCGAGCGCACCGCCATCCGCAAGGCCGCGCTGCTGCTCTACAGCTCTCAGTGGGCGGCGCGCTCCGCCATCGAGGATTACGGAGCCGATCCCGCCAAAGTCCACGTACTCCCCTTTGGCGCCGACCTCGACAGCCCGCCGCCCCCAGCGATCGTCCGCGATCGCGTCCGCAGCGATCACTGCCGCCTGCTGTTCCTTGCCGTGGATTGGGAGCGTAAGGGCGGTGACATTGCCGTGGAGACCCTCAATGCGCTCGAATGCATGGGCGTGGACGCCGAGCTCGTGGTGTGCGGCTGCACGCCGCCTCCCGGGGTCACGCATCCGCGGATGCGGGTCATCCCGTTCCTCGATAAGCGCGATGCGCGGCAGCGCCGTGCGCTCGAGGCGCTCTACCGCAACAGCGACTTCCTGCTGCTCCCAACCAGGGGCGATTGCACGCCCATCGTGGTCTGTGAGGCCAGCGCTTTCGGTCTCCCCACCGTCGCGACCGATACTGGCGGCGTGCCGGAGCTGGTCAGCGACGGCGAGACTGGCTTCCTGTTGCCGCTGGACGCCCGCGGCGATGCCTACGCCGCGGCCATTGCCCAGGCATACGCCAGCCCGGTCCGCTGCGCTGCGCTTTCCCGGGCCGCCCGCATGCGCTTCGACGAGCGGCTCAACTGGGACGCCTGGGCGCGCGCTGCGTCGCCACTCATCGCCGCCATTGCTGGCCGCGCGCCGGTAGGCGATGGCGCGAGCACGCCTCGGCCGATGGGACCGGCCGTGCGTCTCTGATCCAGCATCACATGCGTGCGCCGGCGCGGCGCGACCTTCCGCCATGGCGGCGCTCGATGCACGCGGTGCGCAACGGTACCGAAAGGGGCTGCAGTGGGTACTCCAACGCGCGACACCGAGCATCACGCCGCACGCGTGCTCGTCCTGGCACAGATGGTCGTCTACCCGGACGATGCCGGCCCCAAGGTCAAGACGCTACAGGTGCTGCGCCACCTGGCGGCGCAGCACGACGTCTCCTTCTGCGCGTTCGCCCGCACCCCCCAGGAGCACCGCAACGCCGACGCGCTTCGCTCGCTGTGCCGCCAGGTCGTCACCGTGCAGCTCTCGCGCTCCCCAGTGACCGACGTCCAGTTCCTGGTTCGCAGCCTGGCCGCGGGCGACTCGTTTCTGCTGCGGCGCGACGACCGTGCGGCGATGCATGCGGCCGTGCGCCGCCTGCTAGTTGAGGAGCGCATCGACGTCATCCATGTCGACCAGCTCAACATGATGCAGTTCGTCCCGCCTGAGTGGGAGGGTACGATCGTTCTGGACGAGCACAACGCGGTGTGGCTGCGCGTCGAACGCCTGCGCGAGCACGCGCCCGATCCCGTACGCCGCTGGCTGCTCGGTCGCGAAGCGCGCCTGATCCGCGCGGCGGAGTCGGCTGCCTGTCGGCGCGCCCGTGTCGTGCTCGCCGTCAGTGAGCAAGATCGTGATGCCCTCCACGCCATAACGGACGGGCGGGCCACTATCGAGGTGGTGCCTATTGCCGTGGACGCCGCGCGCTACGACTCCATCCGGCTGGCCCGTCGGCCGCGGCCCAACAATCTCCTGACGATCGGCACGATGTTCTCGCCACCCAACAGCCAAGGTGTCGCCTGGTGGCTACGCGAGGGCTATGCCCGTCTGCGCGCGGCGTGCCCCGACGTCACCTACGACGTCGTTGGCTCGCGCCCGCCCGCCGGGCTGCAGCGGCTCGCCTCGCGCCACCCTGGCGTGCGTCTGCACGGCTATGTCTCCGACCCCACCTCGTTCTGGACCAACGCGACCGCCTGCGCGGTGCCGCTGCTCTCGGGAGGTGGTGTGCGTGTGAAAATCCTGGAGGCCATGGCCTCGGGAGTGCCGGTCATCTCCACGACGATTGGCTGCGAGGGACTCGCTGTGCGCGATGGCGAGCACCTGCTGATCGCGGACACGCCCGCGGCCTTCGCGCGGGCTTGCGCCACCATGCTCGCCGACGCCGCCCTCGCCTGCCGCCTCGCGGCAAATGCGCACCGTCTGGTGCTCGAACGCTACGACACGACGGTCGCCCTTGCCCCGCTCGACGCCGCGTACCACGCCGTGCTGGCTCAACGC
>CAYQFU010000251.1:0-7441 GCA_964416775.1 uncultured Ktedonobacterales bacterium | reverse complement strand
TGGGAGCAGCCGTGGCTTGCAAGAGCTGGCTCAATTCTTCAAAGTAGTCCAGATAGCGCCGCGGCGTCATGATGCCGAGGAAACGCGCGGGCTGCTCCGTCGGATTGCTGAAGCTATGCGGGATCCCTATGGGCACCATCACGAAGGTGCCCGGACCGGCCCGCATGGTTTCCGTCCCCACCCGAAACTCCAGTTCGCCTTCGAGGATGTAAAAGCCCTCTTCATGCGCGTGATGGATATGAGGAAGTGGGGTATTGCGGCCGTGAGAAGGCACTTCAAATTCAGCCAGACCCAGGGTCTCCCGGGTATGGGACCCATCCTCCTTCACGACCATCTGCACATCGCCCAGTCGAAGCGAGTGACCTTCTCCTGCTTTGAGGACCTCAGCTTGCATGAGCAACTCCTCTCTGGTCGCCCTGGCAGCAGTCAGCCAAGGTGCTCTTCTGAAAGGTCCTCTTCCTTGAGTCGCAAGCCTCATGCCCGTTCTGCACTGCAAAACACCCTCTCAGCAGCATGTGGTGGAACGGGAGCGGGGTAGCCATCCCACTCCGCTAGGAGACGCGGACGACGAGCTTGCCGACGGCGCGGTTGTGCTCCATGTCGTCGTGGGCTTGGCGGATCTCGTCCATGGTGTACACATGCGCAGGAGCAAACGTCACCGTGCCTGCGGCGATCTTGTCGAGATAGCGCTGCAAGACCGCAGCGGGGAGATCCGCGCTCTCGCCCCCATACGCGGTGAGCCCCACCCCGTTCGGGATGTAGCCGATCGGGTAGAAGTTCGGCACCGTCCATTGGTTGGACAGCATTCCCGTGAAACAGACCGTCCCATGGATCCGCGTCGCCGCTAAGGTATCGGGCAAGGTGGGCGTCCCGACGAGCTCGAGCGCGGCATCAACGCCCTCAGGCAGCACCTGGCGCACGGCAGGGGCAATCTGTCCGGTATCGATGAGGACCCGATCGACACCGTGCTCAGTGAGCGCTTGCGCGCGCTCGGCGCGCCGCGTGGTCGCGAACACGGTCGCCCCGATGTCCTTGGCCAGCGCCGTCGCCGCCAAGCCCAGCGCGGACGTCCCACCGCGAATCAGCAGGGATTGCCCGGGCTGGAAATCAAGCCCAGTGGTCAAGGACCCGTAGGCCGTCTGCAGCGTCTCGGGGATGGCGCCGAGCATCTCCCAGGGCAGGTCGGAATGAAACGGAATGACCTGGCTGCGAGGCACGATGGTGTATTCGGCGTAGCCCCCGTCAAACGTCCGGCCCATGCCACCCATCATCGTGGCCACTTGTTGACCCCGCTGCAGGTCGCTGTCTGACGGGTCGTCAATGACGCCGACGGCTTCGATGCCGGGCACGCGCGGGAAGGTCACCCCTTCGGCGAGTCCCAGGCGAGTATGTAGCTCGGAGCGATTGAGGCCAAAGGCCTTCACCGCGATGCGCACCCAGCCAGGGGGAGAGGTAGGTATCGGCAGCTCCTTAATCTCCAGGTTTTGCACTGGACCCGGTTCACTCAGCACAATCGCGCGCATGGTCTTCGCAGTCCTCGCGGTCGTCATGCCGGTTCCTCCTCGCTGCAAGGAATTCAGAGCCCTCTCGACGAACAACAAATGCAGCGGGTGCCGTATGGGAGGCTGTGGGCGAGATCGCCCACGCACGCACCGGTGTACGTCCTTATCTCACCGATCTGCGTTGTCAAACATGCTCTCACTCCCCCCGCCGCAGCAGCACCACCGGAATCTCGCGCGGAGACCGCGTGTAGCGGCCGTACATCGGTGCCACCCGCACCACGTGGTCCCACATCCGCGCTCGCTGCTCCCCGCTGACGGGCACCGCGATCGCATGGTATGCGTCGCGGCCCACCTCGACCTCCACCTCCGGGTGCGCCACCAGGTTGCCATACCACGCCGGATTGCGAGCCGAACCGCCATTCGACGCCACCACGAACCGGGTGCCGTCCAGGTCGAAGTACCCCAGCGGAATCGTGTGCGGCTGCCCGCTTCTGCGGCCGATGGTCGTCAGCAGCAGCACCGGCGTACTGCCGACACGGCCCATCATGCGGCCACCCGTGCGGCGATACAGCGCCACCAGCGCGCGCATGGCCCAACGTGCCGGTGCCGGCGCGCGACGAGGTGCCGAGGCTTGCGGAACGCTTCCACTGGACATGAGACACCCCCTCCTGACGCATGCGGGCAATTCGGTAATGCGGTTGCCCATTGGCACCACACTCTCACAGAGAGGATGGTCGCGACGTCACTATTTTGACGAGATGAGCGGAGAACGGCTGGTCCGCAACGTGGACTTCGGGCGCGCCTATGAACGCCCGACTTCCCCGGCCCCCGCCGTGGTGCGCGGCGCGGGGGCATTGCCGGCGCCCGGACGTAGCGACGCGAGCGCCTCACGCACCCCCTTGCCTTCGATCAACACCGCCGCGGCGACCGAGGAGACCAGCGCCAGCACCGCGCCGATCAGCATGGCCACGCGGAAACCGGACAGGAAGGCGTCGTCGATGGTCCGCTGCACGGCTGCCCGCGCGGCGGGACTCAGCCCAGGCGGGATCTGCACCGCGGCGAGGTGCGTGGTCTGCCCCACCAACGCGTGCTGCGCGCCCGCTGGCAGGTGCAGCGCCGTGATGCCTGCCGCGAACGCCGCGGCGAAGACGGTCACCACGACTAGATTGAGCGCGGCGATGGCCAGCAGCCCACCCGTGCGCGACACGGCGTTGTTGATGCCCGAGGCGGTGCCGGAATGCTCCGGACCCACCGAGCCCATCACGGTGGTCGTCAGCGGCGCGATCACGAGCGCCATGCCCAGGCTCAACGCGACGACGGCCGGAAAGTACGTCGTCCAGTAGCTGCCGCCGATGCCCGGCACGGCGAAGAGCGCGAAGCCGCACGCCACGATGATCGGCCCGACGATCAGCGGCAGCCGCGCCCCGATACGCGGCACCAGCCCGCCAGCCCAGCGCGAGAGCGAGAAGATGATCACCGTGAACGGCAGCAGCGCCGCCCCTGCCTCCAGCGGCGAGTAGCCCTGCACCTGCTGCAGATTGAAGGGCAGGAAGTACATCGCCCCGGCCAGCCCGCCATACAGGAACAGCGTCAGCAGATTGGCGCCGCTAAAGGTGCGCGAGCGAAACAACCGCAGCGGGACCATCGGCGCCGGGACGCGCGCCTCGACGACGATGAATGCTCCCAGCACCACCAGTCCCGCGATCATCGTGACGAGCACAATGGGCGCGCCCAATCCTAGCGTGCTCGACTCGATGAGCCCATACACCAGCAGGCCCAGCCCTGCCGTAGAGAGCGCGACGCCCATCCAGTCGATCCGACCGGACACCGTCTCATCGCGGCTCTCCGGCACACGCCAGTACGAGATAGCCAGCGTGATGGCCGCCAGCGGGACGTTGATGAAGAACACCCAGCGCCACGACGCGCTCTGCACCAGCCAGCCACCCAGCACCGGCCCCGCCGCCGACGTGACGGTGGTGAAGGCCGACCATGTGCCGATGGCGGCCCCGCGCCGCCGCTCGTCGAACGACGCCCCGATGATGGCCAGACTGCCCGGCACCAGCAGCGCGCCGCCAATGCCCTGGACCGCGCGTGCCACGATCAGCGTGGTGATGTTGGGAGCCAGCCCGCAGGCGACCGACGCCCCCGTGAAGAGCGCGATGCCGCTGGCGAAGACGCGGCGGCGCCCCAGCCGGTCACCCAGTGACCCGCCGACGAGGATCAGCGCGGAGAGGAAGAGGGCATACGCCTCGATCACCCACTGTACGTCCGAGGCGTTTCCATGCAGCTCGCGCTGGATCACGGGCAGCGCGACGTTGACGACCGTCCCATCGATGAACGAGAGACTGGAGCCGAGGATGGTGGCGATGAGTATCCAGAGGCCGACATCAGGGCGGCTGGGCTGGCTGCATCGCTCGGTGCGGATGACCGCCTCATCGCATGGCGGCTTGACGGGACCGGTCATGAGCATGTCCTCTCTGCCCGCGGATCACCCTGCGCCGGCGTGAGTCACCGCGCCGTGTGCTCGCGCGAGGACGGCTCGCTCCTGGCGGCGCGAGCGCCAGGATCAGCACGCACAGAGCACGCTCACGCATCGGCCAGGGTGTATGGCCAATGGTCTTGATCTTACTCCAGCGACGGTCACACAATCCAGTCGCGGCGCTCGGCATAGGCGCGCAGCGCCCGCTGCTGCTCGACGGCGCCAACGGCGTTCGGGCGCATCACCCGCAGCTCGCGCAGCGCCTCGTCCGGCGTACGGCCCGCGCGGATCAGGTAGGCGGCCAGCACCGTGCCCGTCCGCCCTTCCCCCACCAGACAATGCACCGCGACGGCGCGGCCAAGCGCGCGCTGGCGGTCGATGAAGCCCAGCGCTTGCTCCAACTGCTCGGGAGTCGGCGCGGTCAGATCGCTCACCGGGATGTGCAGCGCCGCGAGTTCATAGCGGGCCAGCATCTCCTCGGGCAGCGGCGTCTCGGTCAGGCTGAGCAGCGCCCCGATGCCGCGCGAGCGCAGCCACTCCAGGTCCGCCTCCAGCGCAGCTAGATCGCCGCTCGGAGATGCGCCCGATCCGTCCGATCCGTCCGGTCGCGCCATGCGGCCGCGCTGTCCCGGCCGCCCGCAGCCGGCTAGCTCTCCGTCGATCAGCCAGTAGAAGTTCTGCATCAGGAGGATCTCTTTCAAGCGCTTCGGGGGTCATCGCGCGGGCGCGGCGGTCCCGCCCGCCGCTCCTCGCTCACCCGCATCATGCCCACTCCGCGCCGTTCGCCACATCCCCCGTTTGGCCAGGGGCGAGACTGGCTGTCTGGGGAGGGCGCCGAGCTGCCCAACTGCCTGCGTGCGCCGGTGCAGCGCATGAGCGCACAGGCACACCCGGATTCGAGCCCTCTCACCCATCCTGGCGAGCGACGGCGAGCGGATAGAGCCGCATTCCTCCAACGCTGGACCTCCCCCGACCGAGTGGCATCTCACGTGCTCACTCGCTCGCGGGCCGTCACACACCGCCCCCCAGGAGGAGCCATCGCCATGCCCCATGCCGCCACCATTCAGCTCGGCGCCGATGTCGCCGCCTACCCCGACGACGTCCCCACTCGCCGCGGACCCGTGGACTATGTGCTGCTGCTCGCCATTGCCGCCCTCCTCTGCCTCGGCCTGCTCATGGTCTTCAGCGCCAGCCAGCTCACCGTCCCCGGCGACCCGAGTTACTGGTTCCGCCGCCAGCTCATCTGGGCCGCCCTCGGCCTCGTCGCTCTCACTATCACGGCCCGCCTCGACTACCACACCTGGCGGCCCTTTTCCCTGCTCGCCATGCTCCTCACCCTTGGCCTCCTGCTCATCGTCCTCATCGCGGGCCACACCGCCTATGGCGCGCAGCGCTGGCTCAGCCTCGGCCTCTTCTCCTTCCAGCCGAGCGAGCTAGCCAAGCTCTCCCTCACCCTCTACATCGCCGGCTGGCTCGCCCGCAAAGGCCACGACGTCGCCACCTTCACCTACGGCCTCATCCCCTTCGCCCTCGTCACCGGCCTCGTCCTCGTGCTCGTCGTCTTGCAGAACGACATGGGTACCGCCGTCATCATCGCCATCCTCGCCTTCGCCATGTTCTTCACCGCCGGCGCCAACCTGCTCCATCTCTTGCCCACCCTCGCCCTCGGCGCTATCGGCCTCGTCCTGCTCATCGCCCACTCCGGCTTCCGCCGCGCCCGCGTGGACGCCTTCCTCCATCCTCTGCCCCCCGGCTGCTCCGCCGCCGCCTCCTACCAGGTCTGCCAGGGCCTCATCTCCCTCGGCTCCGGCGGCATCTTCGGCCGCGGCCTCGGCGACAGCTTGCAGAAAGCTGGCTATCTCCCCAATCCTTTCACCGACTCCATCTTCGCCGTCATCGGCGAAGAGCTCGGCCTCGCCGGCTGCGTCCTGGTCGTTGCTCTCTTCGCCTTGCTCGCCTTTCGCGGCTTCCGTGCCGGCCGCCGCGCGCCCGACACCTACGGCGCGCTCCTCGCCTGCGGCATCACCTGCTGGCTGCTCGTCCAGGCCCTCGTCAACGTTGGCTCCGTCGTGGACGCCATCCCCTTCACCGGCGTCCCCCTGCCCTTCGTCAGCTTTGGCGGCTCCTCCCTCGTCACCTCCCTCGCCGCCGTCGGCATCCTGCTCAACATCTCCCGCGCCCCCGCGCGCAGGCGCCCACGTCCCATCTCGCCCCACTGACCGCACCCGTCGCCCGTTACAATAGAGTGGGAGGACGCCGAGCAACGCGAGGCCTGTCCTCTACCCTAACTTTTACCCGCGGAGAAGATATGCGCATACTCATCTCAGGCGGCGGCACCGGCGGCCACATCTACCCTGCCCTCGCCGTCGCCCAGGCCCTGCGCCAGCGCTATGGCGCGGAGCTGCTCTATCTCGGCGACGAGAACGGCCTAGAAACTCGCCTCGTTCCCCAGGCTGGCATTCCCTTCGCCACCGTCCAGGCCGGCCGCCTCCGCCGCTATCTCTCCGTCGGCACCTTCACCGACCTCGCCCGCATCCCCGTCGGCATCGGCCAGGCCCTCCGCCACGTTGCCCGCTTCCGCCCGCACGCCGCCTTCACCAGCGGCGGCTACGTCTCCGTCCCCGCCGGTGTCGCCGCTCGCCTCTTCGGTGCTCCCCTGCTGATGCACCAGCAGGATGTCTCCCCCAACCTCGCCAACCGCCTCCTCACCCCCTTCGCCACGCGCATCTCCGTCAGCTTTCCGCCCTCGCTCGCCTTCTTCCCTCAGAGCAAGACCACCCTCGCCGGCAACCCCGTCCGTGGGCCCATCCTTGGCATGGTCGGTGCCGATCCCGCCGCGCTCAAACTCCGCTTCAACTTCGATCCCGCCCTGCCCCTGCTGCTCGTCACCGGCGGCAGTCAGGGCGCACGCCACCTCAACCAGGTGGTCGTCGCCTCCCTGCCCTATTTGCTGCCCTCTTGCCAGATCCTCCACGTCAGCGGCCAGCTCACCTATGAGGAGACCCGCGCCCAGGCTCAGGCCCAGCTCGCCACCGACCCCACCGGCGGACAAATCGCCGGTCGCTATCATCTCCGCGCCTATCTCGACGAGCCCATGCCCGCGGCCCTCGCCGCCAGCGACATCGTCCTCTGCCGCTCCGGCGCCGCCACCCTCGCCGAGCTCGCCACCCTCGGCAAGCCCAGCGTCCTCGTGCCTCTGCCCCCCGGCTTCACCGGCTCCCCCCAGCAGGTCAACGCCGAGATGTTCGTCCGCAGCGGCGCCGCCGAGATGCTCCTCGATCGCGACCTCGACACCGACCGCCTCCGTGCCCTGCTGCTGCCCCTGCTGGCCCAGCCCCAGCGCCTCGCCGCCATGGGCCAGGCCGCGCGCACGCTCGCCCGCCCCAACGCCACCGCCGAGCTGGCCGATGCCGTCGCCGCCCTCGCCCAGCGCCGCCTCCCCGCGGCCGAGCGCCAGGAC
>CAYQFU010000250.1:0-7443 GCA_964416775.1 uncultured Ktedonobacterales bacterium | reverse complement strand
GTGACGACGGGCTTGAGCGGCATGCCGGCGTCATCGGTCTTGGCACTGCTGTCAACCGCGGTCAGCGGGACGCTCACAAAGAGCCAGGGCTGAGAGGAGCTGACGATGGAGTGGATGGTGAAGGTGTGGGACACGTTGTTGGGGTCCACCGATTTGACCGCCTGCCCATCAACGGTCACCGAGCCGGACACGACGCCCTGTGGGCGCGCGTAGAAGGAATTCAACAGCGGCGTCGCGGTGTCATAGTTCGAGATAGTGACAGTCACGAGCGCATGCGCGGGGACGACCAGATTCGTGGTGGGCCAGTAAGTGACCCAGGCCTGATTGTCGCCGGGCGGAGGCAACTGGGCACCGTAGTCCGCTTTGTGTGCGTCTACCCACGGCTGATCTTGATACGGATTGAACGGAAATGTTTGCAGCGAGATGGAAACCTGCTTGAGGCCGCCAGGCGAGACGCCCGCAGCCTTTGCGGTCATCGTCGGCAGTTCATGCGAGTAATAGCCGACGGCAGTGACGACCCCGATGACCAGTCCCGCCGCGACGACGACGGACAGGAAGGCCCCGACATACTTGCCCATAATGCCTCTCCCCTTGATCGGTGCGCGCCCTCGCACGTGTCGCGCGTGCAGACGCCGCAAGCGCGCAGCACCACGAGCGGTGGGAAGCTCGCGGCTTAACGGGGATGGTACCTGAACACTGCCGGGTCTCACATGGTGAGTTCTCACCACTTCATGGCAAAATCAGGGCAATTCTTACAAATTGGTTACCGTCTGGACACCTGGGAACAATCGTATGTCTAACGTGTCTAGAGCAAACCACGTCGCGACGCGATGGCGACAGCCTGCAAGCGCGTGCTGGCACCCAATTTCTCCATGAGATTGGTGACATGATTGCGAGCGGTGATGGGACTGACACCCAACGCCTCGGCGATGGCAGCGGTGGCCAGGCCACGGACGAGCAGGCGCAGCACTTCGCGCTCACGCGGAGTGAGATGAATGGCGTCCGGTGGTGGAGACGGACGCGAACCCTCATCGGCACATTGCTCTTCGCGGGCGGGTGGGACTCCAGGCTGGCTCATAACACGCGCGACCGTCTCGTCCAGCTGGTGATAGCGGGTGACATCGCGGAACCAGTGCACGACTCGCTTCTGGCCGCCGGCAGAGCGTGCGGTGATGGTGGTGACATGCAGCCATCGTTGCTCGCCCTGGCGCCCTTTGACACGAACCTCGAAGGGGCGCGTCGGCCGCTCACGCCGCGCGTTGGCGACGGCGGCGCACTCCATGCGACACACCTGCTGGCCGCCGACGACGCAGGTGCGCATGACGTCGAAGCAATATGCTCCCACTACCTCATCCGCGGTGTGGCCCAGCGTTTCTTCGGCCGCGCTGTTCCAGGCGAGGATGCGATGATTCATGTCTACGGTGAACGCGGCGTCGGAAAGCTTGAGCACGTCGAGAGTAAGCACGTGCTCAGGCGGATCAGTCGTACCCTTGCGCACTCAGTGCTCCCTCCAGGGCGTCGGGGCGTCCCTGTGCGCTCAATCGTGTGCCGCATGACAGACGCAGGACTATCGCAGCTTAGCCAGACATGACACAAAGCGATATTACAAATATTACAATTGTTAGTGATCAGTTTACCACAGACGAGCAAGGAGCAGAGGGCCCGTCAGTGCCCATCGAATGGGTGGCAGACGATGGTGCACGGAGGCGGCGCGGGCGAGCGGAGTGGTGGTTGGAGCAGCCGCGCGACGCAGATCGCGCGGGTAATCCGTGAGGGCAACAGGGGTGGTAGCAGCCAGGCCGCGCAATTGAAGTTGCGCGGGTAACCCGGTGGGCGAGGTGGATGGTCGGGCGAGCCGAGGGGACGGAGGACAAGCAGCGAGCCGAGGGGACAGGGCGAGCGGATGAGGGGGTGCGTGCGACTTTCGACTCCTCGTCCGCTAGCAATTGGCATGTGAAGTATGTGTCTCAGGCCGGTCAATACATGTGCGTAGGCGTCACCATGTGCTCACGTGGGTGACCAGCGGCTGAGGTCCCCCATCTGTACCAGGCAGCAGCGGCGACAGATCAGATTGGCTGTCCGTTCGTTACGACTTGCAGAACCTACCGTCCAGGTGCACGTGACGGTGCCGCGCCACATGCGGCGACGATCGCGGCATGTCGAGGCATGACGAGACAACGACGATTGGCACGGTCGGCACGATCGGCTGCTCATAGGTGGTGGAAGGCATGGCCCGTCGCGTACGCGGACTGCTGCGGCCTGGCGTGGTGATCCCATGCACGCTGAGCGTGGCGCTGCTCGTCGCGCTGTTCGCTTTTGGCAACAGCCGCGACATACTCGCGCAGGTGTCCGAGTTCCGTCGCCGCTATCTGCTGTGGTATGTGCTGCTGCTGATGGTCGCGGAGGCGGCGCGCGCGCTCCAATGGCATCTGATGCTGAAAGCGCTTGGCGTGCGGGTTCCGCTGGGCAGGCAGGGCATCAGCTTTCTGGCTGGTGAGCTGACCAAGGGATTGCCACTCGGCAACTACTTCCCCAACTACGTGCTGCGGCAGTCCGACGGGGCGAATTTCGGTCTGACGTCGGCTGCGAGCGCGGCGATCGTCGTGCTGGAGGTATGCATCAGCCTGGGCGCTGTGCTGCTGCTGGGATTGGGGAGCTGGACGAGCTGGCTGCGGCCGCTGATCGTCACGGGTGTGGCGGGCGTCGTGGTGATCGGGTGGGCAGTGGCACGCCTGGGCGGCGCCATTGGTCTGCCCGCCTGGATGACGAGGCGTCGCGGCATGCGCCGGCTGGTGGGAGAGCTCGCGCAGTTTCGCGGCGGCGCGGCGCGGCTGGCGCGCCCGCGTGTGCTGGCGATCGGGCTGGCACTGTGCGCTACGGAGATCGGCGCGGCGGCAGCGGGACTCTTCATGATCACGCGAGGGCTGGACGTGCGCGGGGTGAGCTTCCAGGACGTAGTGGCCGTCTATTGCTTCACGCTGGCACTGGCGCTGATCGAGCCTTCGCCGGTGGATCTGGGTATCTTCGAGGTGGGCGGGGTAGGCGCGTTCCTGGTGATTGGGCTGGGGCGCGATGCGGCGATCAGCGCCATGCTGATCAATCGGCTGCTGGGCATCGCCACCGTCCTCGCCATCGCGGGAATCGCCGCCATTGTCGCGCGCGGGGAACTGTCGCGCGCGCTGGGCGTGCGGCGGGCCAGGCGTCGCACGCCATCCGCCGCGGCCACCGCGGCGACGGACATGACGGCAAGCGCGCAGGCGCAGCAAGGCGCGGAGTGAACGCTGGGTGATGGCGATTACTGTGATGCGCCCGTGTGGTGTGACTGGCGAATCCTGATGGGACCGTGAGTCTTGCCGCATAGGGTTGCGGATAGAGGTCGCACGGCGACGACCGATGGGCACGCGCTCGTGCGCCCAGACGGCACACGATAGCGGCGGCTGCAGTGACGGAGCGAGAGGGTGCGGCGGGCGCGTGGCAGCCCGGGAGTGGAACGCATTGGAGACAAGCGACTACCACTGGGGCATAGGTGGCTCAGTCCGATGGGCTGGCCGCTGGGGTGATGACGGCACGCGCGATAGCAGGAAGCGGTCAATATCGTCGAAGAGCAGGAAATCACCGGAGTCTTTGCCATAATACGCCAGCTCGATCCGCTGCTCGGGGCCAATGACGAAGTCCGCCGGCAGGCGCGTGAGGGTGCCGTCCATGTCGCGCAGGCGCCGGCCACCGAGCTGTAGCTGGCTGGCCTCACGGTAGGCGGGCTGCCGGCCAAGGAGCGCGCGCACCACGCCGAGTGGGGACGACTCCAGCCCATACAGGCTATAGACGGTTCCCCTGGGGTCGGGGACGATGGGAAACGGCGACTTGAGCCGGTCGAGGTACCAATGCGCTTTGTCGGGCGCGGACTCGACGAAGGCCATAATGTTGAGGCCACGCTGGCGATATTCCGCATAGCGGCGGATGAGGTGCCACATGCGCAGGTCGCACAGAGGGCAGACGGCAAAACGGTAGAACGACAGCAGCAGGTACGTGCCCGCGAACTGGGAAAGCGAAACGCGCCGGCCGTACAGGTCTACGGCGTAGAACAGGGGAGCTGGCTGACCAGCCTGAAGTCTCATCGCATGCCTCTCACACGCCAGGCGACCGCACCTCTTTGGGCCGACGACATCCTTCGATTGCCAGTACTCTGTATGCCAGTATACTGAATTCCGCGCGAACGGACCAATGGAATGGGTGGAACGGTTGTCAGGACCGAACGGCCTACTCGTGCGGCTGCTTATCGCCTGATAGGCGCCGGGTGGCGACCGCACCGATGTAATAGCCGAGTGCGCCGACGACGAGCGTGACCAGAGCGAAGATCCAGAAGGCGGCACCGGCGGAGGCGGAGGAGATATTGAGCACGACGACGGCGAAGAGCAGGCCGAGGAAGAGCCCCAGACTCAGGCCGAGGGTGCAGCCGATATGCCTGAGGTTGCGGCCGCGCAGCTGCTGCATGCGATGTGCTCCCGACGATAATGGAGGATACAAGTGGGGCGAATAGACGAGTCTGCCTGAGACGGCGTGCCGGCGCATTCCCAGGCGCCCCCACACCGGGCGAGCGCATATCCATGCGCCCCAATGCCGTGAGGGATGTCCGCGGGACGGGGGCGCATGGCGGTGCGCCTCGACGCCATGTCAGCACGGTCACCGTGTGTGATGTGAGCGGTGGCCGCTGGCCCTTCTGGTTATAGGCCGGCACGCGTGTCAGTGTCAACGGACCCTGGACTTGGGGCAGACAGGCCGGGATCCATGCTATTCGGCTCGTCGCACTTAGGGCTCCGCATCGCCAGATTGTTGCGCGCGCTCGCGTAGGGTGGCCAGCACGCCGTCGGGAAGGGGCTGGCCTTTGCCAAGCGGCTGGCCGAGCAGCTCCTGCAAGTCGAGCGCGTTGACGATGCCGTAGTTGCGGGCGTTATTATTGGCGACGACGTGGACTTCGGCGCTGTCGCCAAGAC
This sequence comes from uncultured Ktedonobacterales bacterium, assembly GCA_964416775.1. Classification (GTDB taxonomy): domain Bacteria; phylum Chloroflexota; class Ktedonobacteria; order Ktedonobacterales; family JADMIN01; genus CAYQFU01. The sequence goes on along the minus strand of CAYQFU010000250.1, from coordinate 2,452 downwards.
GTTCGGCGATGCGCTTGATACGGTCGGCCCATGGCTCGAGCTCGGCGCGGGGATAGAGGTAATCGAAGCGGTCGCGGCTGCTGCTCAGTCCCTTGCCGTACCACATCCTGGTATTGCGGCCGTGGAAGCGGACCATCGAGAAGCGCGGGTCGGTGAGCATGACGACGGGCGGCACGGAGCCGCTGCCGATTTGCGGCTCGTCCACGGCACAGTAGGCGAGGTGATGCTCTTCCAGCGCGACCCGCGTCTCGGCGGCGTGGTCGCCTTCGAGCCAGGAACGGTGGCGGAACTCGATCGCCAGGGTGTCGTCGGGGAGCATCTCGCGCACGGTGCCGAGGTATTCGATGCGCTCAGGGGCGAAGGTGAACCAGGGTGGGAATTGGAAGAGCACGGCGCGCAGCTTGCCGGCCTCGCGCATCGGCCGAACCATCTCACTGAACTTGGCGAAGGTGTCGGCACTGGGGGTGATTGGTGTGCCGTCATCCGTGCGCTGGTGCCAGGTCAGCTCGCCATACGCCTTGACGTCGAACGCGAAGTCGTCGGGCGTGCGCTCGGACCAGAGCTCAAAGTTGCGCGCTGGCTGGAGGTGGTAGAAGGTGGAATCCACCTCGGCGAGGTTGAAGTAGCGCGAGTAGAACTCGATGCGGCGCGACTTCATGGCCGCTTTGTCGTACTCCGGCGGATAGAACGGCTCGTGGTCGGTCCAGCTGGCGGTGCCGACGCGGATGGTGGCGGGCATGGGAGACCTCCTGGGCGTGCGTGGCGCTGGCCTTCAGACCACGCGGGGCGGACGCACCGCACTATTATGTATCTCATTCCATGCCAGCGTCGCGGGAGCGGTAATGATCCTCGCCGATGCGCACGAAGTCCGGGAGCGCAGCCATGCGTGCGATGATAGCGGGTGTCACCACACTTGACTTTCGTCCCGCGATTGGATAGACTTGGGGGTGTCACTACGCGGGAGTGGCGCAGTGGTAGCGCAATTGCTTCCCAAGCAATGGGTCGCGGGTTCGAATCCCGTCTCCCGCTCCAACCCCCAAGAACCCAGGCTGCATCCGGCCTGGGTTCCTTGTTGCGCTCGTCACGAAGGCAATTGACTTATATACTCCATGATGTACCACAGAATTCGCCACGACGGCGAGCAAATTGGGCGAAAATAAGAGAAATGGAGAGACATGGCGGCGAAAGTCGGCGAAATGCCACAGAACCCAGTGAAAATGCCGTAAAATAGCGCATCTTGGTGTCTCGAGGCAGATTTGAAGCATGCAACCGACGGTGTAAGCGAACGGCAGCCATCGGTAGCTCTAGGCCGATGGCTGCCCAACGGGTGCAGCAGTTCCTGCTGCGCCAACGCCCGCTCGCCTATATTGGCGACGAAGCTGCGGCTCAGCCGCGCGGGCACCATCGACGCGACGAACTGGGCCAGCCGGATGGAACATGCTGTAACAGCCCAAGCCGATTCGGTATCAGAGACCGTTTGGGAACTAGCGCATACGCACCAGCCTACGCAGCATCAAGCGGATCATGGCGAGATAGATCCAGGTCTCGCTCGTGGTGCAGAGTCGCTCATAGTCGCGGCTCAGCCGGCGGTTGAACAGCAACCAGGCGAATGTTCGTTCAACGACCCACCTCCTTGGGAGCACATGAAACCCCGGCTCCGGCAGGTATTGCGACCAATCGATCTGGTCGGGAGGAATATCGTTGGGGACCCAGTAGCGTTTGAAGCGGTGGATCGCGCGCAGGACCTGGACCGTCCAGCCCACCGTCGTCTCAACCCAGTCGGCGCCCTTCCCGCGGCCGTTGTAGCCCGAATCCAACCACAGATGCTGCATGCGGGGCAGGCGCGCGCGTGTCGGTTCATCGAGCACGAGTTTGATCCCATCGCGGTCCATGACGTTGGCGGGATGGACATTGACTGCCAGAAGCAGTCCTTCAGTATCCACGAGCAGATGGCGCTTGCGTCCGACCAGCTTCTTGGCGCCATCGTAACCGCGTGCTCCTCCCACGCTGGTCGTCTTCACCGATTGACTGTCCACACTGCCTGCACTGGTCTGTGGATCCCGACCCAAGGCGATCCGCAGCTCGTCGCGCAGTACCGCGTGGATCCGTTCGAGAGTGCCATCGCGCCGCCACTTGCGCCAGTAATAGTAGACGCTCTGCCAGGGCGGCCAGTCGGCAGGCAGCAAGCGCCAGGCACAACCGCTGCGCAGCACATAGAGCAGCGCGTTCACGATCGTGCGTAGACTGTGGTGTCGGGGGTGTCTGGTGCGAGCAACTGGCAACAGCGGCTCGAGCCGCGCCCATTCGGCATCGGACAGGTCGGTGAGGTAGGTGTGTGTCTGCATAACCGCACCCTATCTCACCCTGTTGTCCCCTTCTTTCCCCAGTTCTCAAACAGTCTCTGAGATATCTTTCGTGATCGCATCCGGGCCCCTGTACGATTCAGGCACCT
>CAYQFU010000249.1:0-7464 GCA_964416775.1 uncultured Ktedonobacterales bacterium | reverse complement strand
GGCGCGAGGCGGATGGGCGCGAGGCTGAACGGGTGGCGCTGGGCATACTGCCACTGGGGACGATGAACAATATCGCGCGTAGCCTGGGGATTCCCGAGGATCTCGGGGCGGCGTGCGCGGTGCTGGCGCAGGCGAAGCCACAGCCGCTCGACGCGGGGATGATTGGAGGACACTTCTTTCTGGAGGTCGCGGGGGCTGGGCTGGAGGCAACGCTCACGCCGGTCGGAAACCAGGTGAAGGGGCGAGTGCTGGCGCAGCCGAAGCTGCTGCTCGATGCGCTGGCGGGCGTGCGGCGGTTCCGACCGAGGCGGGTCGTGCTGGACGTGGACGGGCGGAAGGTGCGCGCGCGAACGCTCCAGGTGACGATCTGCAATGCGCCGCTTTATGGCCTGGGCTTCGGGATGGCGCCAGAGGCGCGCATGGACGACGGGTGGCTGGATGTGGTGTATGGCGAGCGGCAGAGCCTCTGGATGTTGGCGCGCCACTATATGAGTGTGATGGGGGGCCGGCGGTGGAAAGGACGACGGGCGCACGTGCTGCGGGCGCGGCGCATCTCCATCGAGCCTGAAGGCACCTCGTGGCCGGTGCATGCGGATGGAGAGTACGTGGGCAGGACGCCTGTGACCGCGAACGTGCTGCCGGGGGTGCTGCGCGTGTTGGCGCCGCCGCCGGGCGCACTGGGCGGCACGAATGGCAACGCCATGTGGCCGATGGAGGTCATGTTACGCGCGACGGCCTCGCCCTCCGCTACGGTGGCTGCACAGGCGGCGCTCGCAGCTGCGGCACGAGCGGGAGAGTCGCTGGCGGCCTCGACGGAGAGCGCGTGGCAGGCGCTAGAGGCGACCTCGGACGAGGCGCGGCGGGCGGTGGGCGTAGAGCCGCCGCAGCATAGCGCACGGCGGGCGTCGCTCTTGCGTCTGCTATACCTGGTGGCGCTGATAGTGGCCACGGCGACGGCGGTGGCCGCGCGGCGCATGAATGTGTTGCCTGGAGACCTGCAATTTACGCGGGCGATGCAGCGGTATCGCTCGCCCATGGCCGACCGCTTCTGGCGGACGGTGGCCGCGCCAGGATTCCCCCGCGTGTCCACGCCGCTGGTCACAGCGACGGTCGCGGGTTTCCTGGCGCTGCGGCTGCGCACGGAGGCGGCGTTCATGCTGCTGGCAAGCGGGACCAACCTCTTGAACTGGCTGATGAAGCGGCTGGTGCGGCGGCAGCGGCCGCCGCATGAGCTGGTGCACGTGGCGCGGGTGATCAACGAGCCGGGGTTCCCGAGCGGGCACGTGATGCATTACCTGAGCTTCTATGGCTTTCTGGCGGCGGCGGCTCTCGCGAATCTGCGGCCGTCGCGTCTGCGTGCGGCGCTGGTGGCGGCGTGCATGGCGATGATCGGGCTGGTGGGTCCGTCGCGGGTGTACCTGGGCGCGCATTGGCCGAGCGATGTGGCGGCGGGCTACCTGTTCGGTGGCGTGTATCTGGGAGGTCTGCTGCAGGTCTATGCGCGGGTCAAAGCGCGCGAGACGGACACGAAGAGCACGAAGGACGGGCTCCCTGCGTAGCGCTATTGGCCGCTATGCCATGGGTTGGGCTGTGTATCCGCCGGAAGCGGATAGGGCGGCACGGTGCCGGAGCCGGAGCCTGTGCTCGTGGCGGCGAGGGGCAGCGACCGGGAATCGCCTGGAGGCGACGAGGACGGGGGAGTGGAGCGCTCGGGTGCGGCAAAGGGAAGCAGAATGGCGCGGATCGGGGCTGCCACCTGGTTGAGCAGCAAGCGGTCCTCGGCGTCCAGAGGGCGGATGAGGCGCAACGCAAGCAGCAGCACGGCGCCATAGCCCAGGCCGGCAACGACGAGCAACGGCACCCAGGTAGGACGCCAGACGAATCCAAAGGCAACCGGCAAGACCAACGCGCCCAGAATCTTGAGGATGAAGTCGAACGGATAGACCGCCCCGACGGCGCGCGACGTAATGACCAGGAGGAAGATGGCCGCGACAAGCTGGCACAGGGCCACGGAGATCAGCGCGCCCTCGACCCCCAGGCGGGGGATGAGGAGCACATCGCCGACGGCGAGCAGGCCCAGCGCGCCCCAACGCGACACTACCACCCAGCGTTGCAGGTCGAGCACGAAGAGCGCGGACTCGTTGGTACTCGACCCGGCGAGCTGGACGACGACGTTGAGCGCGAGGAACAGCGCGAGCAGTGCTCCCGCGCTCTCATAATTGGCGCCGAAGATGGGCATGATGGCAGAGGCGTGGGGAATGGCGAAACACATCAGCGGCACAGTGAGAATGATCTGCAGCTTGCAGATAGCCCTCCAGGCGGCGGCCAGCTCGGTGCGCTGGCGGCGCATGTAGGCGGCAGACATGATGGACATGCTGACGCCGCTGATGCCGGTGAGGAGGACCAGGGCGGCGCCGTGGCCCATCTGAAAGACCGAGGCGAAGAGCGGGATTTGCGCCAGCGAGACGCTGAATGCGAGCTGCCAGAGGACGAGCGGCTTGAAGAGGGCGCCATTGGCCAGATCGGCAAACCACGAAGCGATGCCCATGCGCAAGACAGGACCCATGGGCAAGGCTGGCCCGCGCAGACTGGGGGCGGCGAGGGCTTTGCGGATGGCGAGCGCGTAAATCACCGAGACGAGGGCCGAGGGGAGCACGAGCGCCGAGAGGGCGCCGTCGGCCCCCCCGCCGAGCGGATTGATGAAGACGTACGCGAGTACGATCGTCATGAGCTGGGCCAGACCGCCCGCGATGAACACCGTTCGGGTGCGCAGCAGAGACGTGAGCAGGGCGGCGAGGAGGTTGGCGATGCCGGTGCCCACGACGGTACCGGCGATGACCACGCGGTGGGCGCGAAGGGTGGGATCGTTGAGGGTGTGCGAGAGGGCGGCCATGCCGGGCAGACCAGTGGCGCCGAGCAGGCCGGCCAGCGCCGGCAGCACCCAGAGGATGGCCAGCGCGACGATGGCCACGCCCGCAAGCCGCAGCACGACGAGCCGCAGGGCGAGACGCATCGCGTAGCCAGGGCCGCCGTCCGCGAGTGCACGCGGCAAATACACGGCGGCCGCGGTGGTGAGGCCCAACGAGGCGACGTAGACGCCCATGTTGGCGGCCGTCGAGGCGAGGTCCCAGATGCCGGTCTCGCGGAGAGGCAGCGAGCGCCTGACGACAAGCTCATAGAGGAGGAGGGAGACGTACAACCACAGGGAAAACGCCTGATTCCATAGGTAGCCGGCGGGTGCGCGGCGGATCAGGTCAGTTCCGCGGGTTGCTGACGAGCCAGACGAGGACGCCTCGCGATCGTTCTGTTGTCCGGACGACTGGCTCACCTGGCTTGCAGTGTTACGCATGAAATGCCCTCCACATCAAGAGAAAACGGCCGCGCGTGGCGGGCATAACAGGCATGGCACAGATTGCGGGCGGTCCAGAGGCGCATCGTGGCAGAATTGTGGCCACCATCACACTACAATGCGGCTTGCCATGCGTTGTACGTTGTGGTGGTATTCCGCATGCAACGGTGTGTCACGCGCTGCGATGTGGAACGACTTACCACGGTAGAGGCAGTATAAAGCGGCAAGGCGGCGGCACGCCAGGGGCGTGGACGCAACAGGCATGGCATCGAGGCGTGGGTAGACGTGGTAAGGAGGCGTTCATGCCGGTGCAATCACCCGTTCGCGATCAGCATGATCAGCAAGACCAGCATGACCAGCGGCGGTCCATGGCGCCGGCTTGGCAGGGGACACCGCGGCGGATCGGCGGCATACGGTTGACGCTGCCCATGGTCATCGTGCTGGTCCTGCTGGCCATCACCGTTGGGGGCGAAACCGTTCTGATGCTGATTGCGCTCGTGCCGCAGAGCATCTGGATCGCGCGCGGATACCCCAACGGTCCCATCCCGGCCAGTTTGTATCCGCTGGTGGCGCTGCTCTTCTACGTATTCCCGACGGCCACAGGCACGCTGTGCCGGCGCTGGCCGGTGGCCGTCGTGCTGGCAACGGCGCCGGCCTGGATCGATCTAGGTGCGTTCGCGGTGGCTGCGGCGAGCAGGATTGGACCGTACTACCTGGCGCAACAGGATCACGCCGTGAACACGGTGGGGACGCTCGAGCTGTTCGCAGCGCTGGGCGCGCTGGGGTGGCTGGCGCGCACGGCGGTGCAGGCGCTGTTGGGCCGAGGCGAATGGGGGAGCCGATGAGCAGCCAGCCTCCGACGCCCTGGGACTGGCGCGAGCGACAGCGCGACGACGATGCCGACCACTGGCCGTCTGGGGGCGGCGCCGAAGATCAGCCGAGCGTTCCACCAGCGCCGGCGCTGCCGCAATGGGCCGGCGCAGCGACGGCGTCTGGACAGTGGCCGTCCCGTGCGGACGGCTCGACGTGGGGCAGCCCGGACGCGGGAAGCGCGGGGGCGAGCGGCACTGGCGTGGCATCGCGGCCAGGGCCCGATGGCTCGGCCTGGCGTGCCGAGGCCCCGCAGGCTGGGGGGTCTCGCGACGTCGCGGAGGCGGAGACACAGCCGCGTATGACGGCGCCAGTGAACGGCCGCGCGCTGGCGGACATGCCCACGGAGCGGCTTGCCGCACAGCGGGCGACGAGACAGGCGTGGTCCTCAGGTTGGCGCGTGTGGCTGTCTCGCGTGGCGTTGGCGCTGGCGGTCTTGCTGCTGGGCGTGCGCGCCGCCAGCGCAAGCGCGTCGTTCATGCAGCCGGGCGGGGGCATTATCGGGTGGAGCGTGCTGCCACCCGCGCCGCCACCGCTCGTCATCCTTCCGCCGCCGACAACGAGCGCGCAGCACCAGCTCACGCCAAGCGAGTACGCGCTGTGGCTGGCGCAGCACATGAGTCTGGACGACGAGCTGGGTCAGATGATCATGATCCAGTACCTCGACGCCAGTGTTTCGCCAGACCTGACGAAGATGATCTACTCCGAGCACGTCGGCGGTGCACTCTTGTTGGGCCGGCCGGTCGCGCCGGGTGACCATGACATGAGCGCTCAGCTGCAGAAGCTGGTGGGCGTACCGCTGTTCGTGGCGGTGGACCAGGAGGGTGGATTCGTCAACCGCTTTTTGAACGTGGCAGGGCCGCTCCCCGGCGCGGCCGCGCTGCAGACAGTGGCGGCCGCGCAGGCGCGGGGTGCGCAGGATGCGACGATGCTGCACCAGTATGGCTTCAATCTCAACCTGGCGCCGGTCGTCGACGTGGGCTCGCCCAATGCGGTGGGCGAATTCGTCGGGCGGTCGTTCAGCGAGAATCCGACGCAGGTGGCGCAGCTGGCGGGCGCGTACTTGCAGGGGCTGCAACAGAGTGGGCAGGTGATGGGGACGCTGAAGCACTGGCCAGGAGGACTCATCGAGACTGGCCAGGACCCTCACCGGCGGCTGCCCGTGCTGTCGCGCTCGGTGGCGGACTGGGAGCGAATTGACGTGGCGCCTTATCGGACGCTGCTGGCCCAGGGCGAGGTGCGTGCGATCATGGTGTCGCACGAGATGATTCCAACGGTCGATCCTAAGATGCCGACGTCGCTGTCGCCGACGATCATCGATGGCACGCTGCGCGGGGAGCTGGGGTTCGACGGGGTAGTCATCACGGACGATCTCGTGAGCATGCGCGCGATCACCGATCAGTGGTCGCTGCCGGAGGCCTGTGTGCTGGCTGTCAAAGCGGGAGTGGACATCGTGGCGGACATGGCGTCGTCCGACCAGGTGCAGGCGGTAAAGGACGCGATGAAACAGGCGGTGGCGTCAGGGGTACTTACCAGGGCGCGGATCGATACATCGGTGCGGCGCATCCTGACGCTGAAGATTCAGACGGGCTTGATCGCGATGCCGCAGTCCGCGAAACCACGCCCGCACCGGCAGCCACTCGACAGTGGCATCTCGCCAAGCGCGGCGCTGGACGAGCGCGTGCGATGGGTACGCGGGATGGGCAAGGCCGCGTGAGTGGCGCTGAGAGGCTGAGAGGCTGAGAGGCTGAGAGGCTGAGAGGACGTGTGGAGTGAAGTGGGCGGGTGAGGCTGGTGGCGCGCGCGCGGCACATGGGCAGGTGGCTGGCTCTGTGGCGTTTGCTCGGCGTGGGCTGGTGATCGCGGCCACGGTGCTGGTGGCGTTTGTGGCGGGGTGCGGCAGCACGGCGCCGGCCCAGCCGGCGCGCGGCGCGAGCAGCCTGGCAACGGCGACTGGCGGAGCGACCCCGCCGGCGGATGCGCGCGGCGCGGTGGGGAGTGCGTTGAGCCTGGCGCGTACGGATGCGCGGGTGGAGGCGTACCTGAGCCACATGTCGCTGGACGAGAAGCTCGGCCAGATGTTGCTCGTCGAGACGCTCTATACCAGTTATAGCCCCGACGTCGACAACATGGTCACCAATCTGCACGCGGGCGCGATGATCGTCTACGACCAGAACTCGATCAGCCTGCAGCAACTGCACGACTACATCGCGACGATTCAAGCGCATGCGGCGCTGCCCCTGATGGTCTCGGCCGATGAAGAAGGCGGGGTGGTGGACCGGCTGGTGCGCTTCGATGGGCTACGGCCATCGGCGCAGGATCTGGCGGCCACCGGCGACCCGCACCAGGCCTGGCTGGCGGCGGCCAGAGACGCGAAGGATCTACAGGCGCTGGGCATCAATACGGATCTGGCGCCCGTGGTGGACGTGCGGACGGTGCCCAACGCGGTGGAATACACACGACTGTTCGGCAACGATGTGTCCACGGTAGACAAGTACGCGGGGGCGTTTCTGCAGGGGCTGCAGCAGAACGGCGAGATCGCGTGCCTGAAGCACTGGCCAGGCATTGGTAGCACCGTCGGCGACCCGCACCTGACGCTGCCCACGATCACGCGGAGCCGGGCCCAGCTCGAGGCGACGGATTTCGCGGCGTTCCGCAATCTACTGGCGGATCAGCCGGGAATGATCATGGTGACACACGTGGTGGTGCCGGCCATCGATTCCACTCTGCCGGCGACGTTGTCGCCGAAGCTGGTGCAGGGTGTGTTGCGTGGAGAGCTAGGCTACGATGGGGTGGTGATGACCGACAGTCTGTACATGAAGGGCATCAGTCTCCACTACTCGCTGGGTGAGGCGGCCGTGCTCTCGGTGATCGCGGGCGATGACCTGCTGGAAGGCGCCTGGGATTCGGGCTCGATGCTGGAGATGCTCTCGGCGCTGAAGACGGCGATCAGGCAGGGGCGGATCAGCCAGGCGCGGATCGACCAGTCAGTGCGGCGTATCCTGCTGCTGAAGGAGCGCTACGGCCTGCTGCCGGCCGCCACCTCTAACCCCTCCGCCGCCGCGGGACAGGGGCTCGAGCAGACGGCGATGCGTGGCGAGGCGGGAGCGGGGGTGATGGCGGCGGATGTGCCGCGAAGGTAGGGCCCCCACCCAGTATTGGGAGCTGGCCGCGCCGGGCGTCCACCGGACGCCCCTACGGATCAGGCGATCAGCGTGCGCCTGCTGACCCCCAATAGGTGGTGG
>CAYQFU010000248.1:6081-7496 GCA_964416775.1 uncultured Ktedonobacterales bacterium | reverse complement strand
GATGCGGGAGATGCGGGAGATGCGGAGGAGCGACGACATGGAGACGCAGACCGAGGAGCGCGGGCAGATGTGGCTGGGCACTCTCGCCGCTGGTGAGTCCAGCCAGGTGACGTGCCACGGCTGCCTTGACCGGCCGGACCGCGACTGCGCGGCGTGCGGCGCGCGCGCGAGCGTGTGGACCGAGGCGGGCGACGGGCGGCACGCCGTGGCGTGGTGCGCGGCCTGCCACGAGCTCTTGCTGAGCGGCCGCCCGGCCAACGCACAGCCGCTCGTGTACCTGAACCGTAGCGCGGCGCGCGCTACGGCGTGATGTGCCGCGCACGGCGGCATATGTGGGGGGGATGTCCCGGTTGGGGCATCCCCCTTCTTGTTGGCACTCGGGCGTGCGTGAGGCACACTGGCATGAACATCCGCACCCCTGAGACTGGGCAGACGTGAGCGGCGCCCACGGCGTATCATATGGCGGGACCTCAGAGCCTCATCCGAGCCTGAGCACCCCTGAACGGCGTCGCGCGGTTGGCGGCGCCAGCCGATGCTGAGAAGGGAGCAGACCAATGGCGTTCGACCAGCTCAAGCTAGAATTCCTGCGCACCAGACTCGAAGACGGCATTGCCTACATCGAGCTCAATCGCCCGCCCGCCAACGCGCACCATACACCGATGATTCTCGATCTCGACCGCGCCGTGATGGAGGTGCGCTTCGACGAGCGTGTCAAGGTAGCTATCCTGTCCAGCACGTCGGAGCGGTTCTTCTCCGCCGGCGCCGACATCGCCATGATTCGCGATGAGTCGGGCGAGCAGGTGGGCCTGCTGAGCCAGACCAGCAAAGAGGTCATCCTCAAGATGCGCAGCGTCCCCAAGGTGTTCCTCGGCGTCATCAACGGCCACTGCATGGGCGGCGGTCTGGAGCTGGCGCTGGCCTGCGACTACCGCTACGCGGGGCGCGGCTCGTGGAAGGTGGGGCTGCCGGAGGTGAACCTGGGCCTGATTCCGGGCGAGGGCGGGACGCAGATGCTCGGGCGCATCCTTGGTCCGGCGCGCGCACTCAAGCTGATGGTGACGGGTGAGACCTTCACGCCCGAGCAGGCCACCGAATGGGGCCTCTTCAACGAGCTGGTCGAGCCGGACCAGCTGTGGCCGACAGTGCTGGAGTTCGCGCGCAAGATCGTCGAGGGCCCCACCAAGGCCATTGGGTTCATGAAGGTGGCGCTGACCGAGGGCCTGGAGATGCCCCTGCACGACGCATTCAACTACGAGCGCCAGCTGCAGAATCAGCTCTTCGAGACGGCCGACAGCAAGGAAGGTGTGCGCGCGTTCCTGGAGAAGCGCAAGCCGAACTTCACCGGCCGCTAAAACCATATGGCGCCCATCGGCGCGAGTGGACGTCGTGTCCGTTGGCGTCGTGTCCGTTGGCGT
>CAYQFU010000248.1:0-5981 GCA_964416775.1 uncultured Ktedonobacterales bacterium | reverse complement strand
CGCCACCTGGACAAACGGCATCTGGAGGTGGCTCGCGCTCCCCCGTTCCCTTGACGTTCTGTCACGAAAAACGCTATGGTGTCATGGCGCCTCGTCGGCAACGGTTTCGCCGCGACGGAGCGCGGAGCAACCCAGCGGGCGACGGGGAGGTGTAACGAACGGGGCTCGTGAGGTGTCTATGCGTGCGGGGAGCGCGGGCGACCCTGGCGCGGTAGAAGACACGGGAGCGGATCAGTCGCGGCTGCGGTCGCGGGGAGAATCAGGCGAACCTGATGGCGAAGATTGAATTCGTGGACGTGACCAAGCGTTTTCCGGGGGCGAGCCAGCCCGCGGTAGACGACGTCAGCTTCACGGTCCGCGAGGGCGCGATCTGCATGCTGCTGGGCACGTCTGGCTCCGGCAAGACGACCCTGCTGCGCATGGTCAACCGGCTGATCGATCCAACCTCGGGCAGCGTCGTCATCGACGGCGAACCCACCACCGAGCGCGACCCCATCGCGCTGCGCCGCGGCATCGGCTACGTGATTCAGCAGGTGGGGCTGTTTCCGCACCTCACGGTCGAGGACAACGTGCGCATCGTGCCCTCGATCCTGGGCCAGTCGGCAGCCGAGACCAGCGAGCGGGTGGACGAGCTGTTGCGCCTGGTGGGGCTGGACCCAGCTGAGTACCGCAAGCGCTTTCCCCGGCAGCTCAGCGGCGGCCAACAGCAGCGCGTGGGCCTGGCGCGCGCGCTGGCCGCCAATCCCTCCATCTTGCTCATGGACGAGCCGTTTGGCGCGCTGGATGCCATCACTCGCGGGCGTATGCAGGAGGAGCTGCTCCGCATTCAGCGCGAGATGCGCCGCACCATCCTCTTCGTCACGCACGACGTCGAGGAAGCGTTCAAGCTGGGCGAGCAGATTGCCGTCATGTCCGAGGGCAAGCTCATGCAGGTGGGCACGCCCATCGAGCTGCTCAGCGCCCCGGCCAACGAGTTCGTGCGCCGGCTCATCGGCGCGGACAACGTCCTGCGCCAGCTGCAATACCTGCCAGTGAGTCTGGCCCTGGAGCCAGTGAACGGAGCCGCGAACGACGGCATCGCAGCGGACGCGCCGCTGCTGCAGGCGATGCTCCGTCTGATTGAGCGGGGCGAACAGGCGCTGGCGGTGGAAGAGGACGGCCAGGTGCGCGGCCAGGTCTCCGTGTCCAGCATCTTCCGGGCAGCGCAGGCCGCAGGTCGTGGAGCGGGTGCCTCCGCGAGCCAGGCCGGTGACTCGGTGGCGGCACGCTAGCGCGAGGTTGCGCGGAGGAAGGCAGGTTGTAGCGTGAGCTATCTCTTGAAAGGCTCGCACTGGGCGCTCAGCGACCCGATGAGCATCCCCAACCTGATTCTGGCGCATCTCTATCTCACGCTGGTAAGCGTTGGCATCGGGCTGGTCATCGCTTTCCCGCTCGCGCTCCTGATCTCGCGTGCTCGTCCGGGCCTGTACCCGCCGGTCATCGGCGGGGCAAGCTTCCTTTATACGATACCCAGCCTGGCATTTGTGGCGTTCCTCGTGCCATTTACGGGGCTGCGGTCCGTGACGATGATCATTCCCCTGGTGGTCTACACGCAGCTGGTGCTGATCCGCAACATCGTCGCCGCCATCCGTGCGGTCGACCCGGCGCTGATCGAGGTCGGCCGCGCGATGGGGATGAACCGGACCCAGCTGCAGGTGCGCGTCGTGCTGCCGCTCGCGTTGCCGGTGATCGTCGCCGGCATCCGTGTGGCGACGGTGACCACCATTGGCATCGCCACTATCGCTCCGTTGATTGGCACGCCCGACATCGGCACCCTGATTTTTCAAGGACAGAACTTCGCCTACAATGACGAGATTCTGGCTGGTGTGCTCGTCGTCAGCCTCTTCGCCATCCTGGTCGATCTGTCGTTGCTCGCCATACAGACCGGGCTCGGCCGTGGACGCCAGACCGCGCCCGCGACGTGAGTCCTGCCTACGTGTCCTGCGTTTCCCCGACCCACGTGAGCGAGGCGACCGGAAGGGTGACTGGTGAATGCTTCTCCAGCAGATATTCCAATTCATGACGGACCCCGGGAACGATTTCACGACGCACACGCTCGTCACGATCGAGTACACGTTCATACCCATCGTGCTCTGCGTGCTGATCGCGATTCCGCTGGGCGTGCTCGTCGCACCGAACCCGGTGGCGGCCTTTCTCGCGGCCAACGTCAGCGGCGCCGCCCGAGCGATCCCAACCATCGCGTTTCTGGCGGCGGCGATCCCCTTCCTTGGGATTGGATTCACGCCTACCATCGTGGCGCTCACGGTGCTGGGCATCCCACCGATCCTGCTGAACACGGTCGCGGGGTTGCGCAGCATCGATCCCGCCATCATCGATTCCGGGCGCGGGATGGGCATGACGTCCTGGCAGGTGCTCACGCGGGTCCAGATACCACTGGTGCTGCCGGTCGTCGCGGCTGGCGTGCGCACGTCCGGCGTTCAGATCGCGGCGACCACACCGCTGGCTGGTCTCATCGGGGGCGGAGGCTACGGCGACTATATCTTTAGCGGTCTGAACTTCTCGCTCCCCGCTGGATTGCCCGCCTTGTTGATCGGAGCCGCTGGTGTGGCAATCCTGGCGCTGTTGACCGAGGTCGGCCTCGGGGCCATCCAGCGCGCCGTGACACCTGCCGGGCTGCGTCGGGATGAGGTGCTGGAGGTGCCAGAGTCCCGTGGCGCTGGGCCAGCGATGCCAGGAGGTGAGCCGGTCGCCGCGTGACACGGATATGCCCGCAAGGATGCTTGGGATCCATCTCGAACCCTGGCGGCACTTGGCCACTGTGGCCGGGTGCGAACGGATGTCTCGCCCGTCGCCGCGAGACTAGTGCACCGCGACGCGAGTCGTCCAATCACAGTCTCTGAGGAGGGACTACATGCACTCGAAGCGTTTTCCCCATTTCCCGAAGCTGCTCGGTGTCGTCATCTCGATGCTCGTGCTGACTATTGCCGGCTGCGGCGGCGGTGGCAGCGGCACGTCGACAGCTGGAGCTCCGACTGCCAGCACGCTCAAGCTGGGTCTGCAGCAGGATGCGGTGAGCGTCTACCAGCCGGTGGATCAGGCGTACGGTCTGCACTGGAAGAGCACAACGTACATCTCAGAGCAGCTCTCGTTCGCGGCAGTGACGGGTGGCAGCATCAATGTCAACGAGTGCTACACCACAGATCCGAACATTGTCGTTGACAAATTTGTATTGCTCAAGGACACGAAGAACGCCTTCCCGCCGTATAACCCTGCGCCCGTCGTACGCGACAGCACGCTGGCGAAGTCGTCGGCCATCCAGACCACTCTCGATGGGCTGGAGACGCACCTGACGACCGACAAGCAAACCGCACTGATCAAACAGGTCAGCGTCGACCATCAGGACGTGCCCACCGTGGCCAAGGCCTTTCTGCAGTCGGAGGGGCTGCTCACGAGCAGCGGCACAGCTGGCAACGGCATTAGCCTCACGATTGCCAGCAAAAACGATGCGGACGGACAGCTGCTCGCCGAGATGTACTCGCTGCTGCTCGCCAACCAGGGCTTCCATGTCACGACCAAGTTGGCGCTGGGACAGACGCCTGTGCTGGACTCGGCGATCAAGAGCGGTCAGGTGGACATCTATCCCGAGTTCACCGGCACGGCACTCAACATCAATAAGCTGACGCAGACCACCGATCCTCAGCAGGCGTACAACGAGGCCAAGACGTACTACGAGCAGCAGTTCCACATTACGTGGCTTGCTGCCGCCTTCAACCTGAACGACAGCTACGGCTACTGCACGTCTCCGGCGAACGCGCAGAAATACCACTTGCAGAGCATTGGCGACCTGGCGAAGCCACTGTCGTAGGCCCCGTTCGGTACACTTTCAGCTTTGGAGAGGCGCTGGCGCGTGCGTGTGCGCGCCAGCGCCTCTTCTTGGCGTCTCATCCCCCATGTGGAAGGTAAGCCCAAAGCAGATTGTCCTCGACGCCGCCGAGCACGTGGTCTACGCGGCGGCCGCTACTCGCGCGTACGACTGGCAGAGCGCCGTGTGAGGCGAACGTGCGAAGCTCCACAGGACGCCCACGATCCATTTCGACAGCCGCTTGACAATGGCCGCCCATCTGCTATAGTGCTACGCGGTGGCAAGCCGGTTCGTGTGTTGTGCCAAGGGTGTAGCCAGATGCATCACAGCGCGAGTCGCCAGTTCTTGAATGGACCCCGCGCTCAGCGCGATCGCGCCATCTTCCCTCGACGCTCATTGCGAGCGCACAGTGCCATGTAGAACATAGTGATTTGGACCTGGCCGCCATGAGCGTTCTGGCCAGGCAGGGTGCCTGAACGGCGAAAGGCGGTCAGTCAATTCATGGTGTGTCCTCGATGCCAGGCGGCGAACGGACCCGGGGCTCAGGCCTGTTTCCGCTGCGGATATCCACTCGTGGGCGATGACGAATGGCCAGGCTACGGGCAGCGCTCGACGCAGGCGCAGCAGCAGCCGCCCGCTAGCGGCGGATACGGGTCCGGTGCGGGTTGGGGTGAGCCGGCAGCCGGTGCAGGCTGGGGAGAGCCGGCAGCCGGTGCATGGCCTGGGTCCGGGCAGTACGGCGCGCCACAAGATCCGTTTGGCCCGTCGGGGCAGCCCTATCAGCCGGGCCAGGCTAGCCGGCCGATGCAGCCGTACCAGCAGTACCCTCAATATCCCGCGCAGCAGCCATATCAGCAGCAGCCCTACGGAGGGTACGGAGCGTACGGCTCGTACGGGCCGCAGACGTTTGGCGGCCAGCAGCCGTACCCCATGTACGAACCGGAGTCGCGCCGGCGCGGGCCGCTGACCGCCCTGCTGGTGGTGGGTGTGATCGTCCTGCTGATTGTCATGGCCGGCGGAGGCGCGCTTCTGGTCTCGCGGCTGCACCTGTCCACCGCGAACGCCACATCTACGGCCACCGCGACAGCGACTGTTCCCGCGGGATTCAAGAGCTACACAGATCCGGGCGGGAACTTCCGGCTGGTGGTGCCCGCCGACTGGAGCACACAGACGCCACAGACATCGCAGTCGCTGCACCAGACGGTTTTCGCGTCTCCAGACAATACGGCGCTGCTCACCGTCGCGAGCTACGACGCCACGTTCGACCAGTCGTCGTTCGGTGCCTCAGAGAAGGCTATCTTTACCGGCATGTCCACCGGCGGCGGAGGCCCAGGCACGTACTCGCACCTGCAAGGGCCCACCACGGTCTCGCTTGGCGGCGAAAACTGGTCGCAGGTGTCCGCCGACGTGCTGCTGCAACACGGTATCACGCTGCATACCGTGGTGTTGCTGGCCAACCACGCGGGCCACGCCTACTTCATCGCCTACGCGGCTAAACCGGCTAACTTCAACAACCTGAACGCGAAGGACTTCCAGACGATGACTCACAGCTTCGCGTTCTCCAAGTAGGCCGAGGCGAATACCCTACCGTGGCGCCGTGGAGCTATTTGGTCTGCTCGGCGGCGGCACGGTGGATGGCATAATGGGTGGTCTCCCGTATTCCCAGCTCGGCGTGCTTCGCACCGCAACGTAGTTGAACATGCTGTCTCGTGACGATCTGCTGGCCTCGATCGTCCGGCCATGCCTCGCCGCTCATCGCGAGCGTTCGGCGCCAGGCAGAACGGAGCGGTCTGGATCTGGCCGCCATGAGCCATCGGGCCAGGCGGAATGCCTTCACGATGAAAGGCGGTCCATCCATGCAGTGCCCGCGCTGTCAGGCGGCGAATGGACCAGGCGCACAGAGCTGTTTCCGCTGTGGGTATCCACTCGTGGGCGATGAAGATCAGCCGAGCTACTGGCCGCCCTCCGCGCAGGCGCCGCAGCCGCCTACGGGCAGCGGATACGGGTCCGGCGCGGGCTGGGGGGAGCCGGCAGCGGGAGTATGGCCAGGAACAGGGCAGTACGGTGCGCCGCAGGATCCGTTTGGCCCGCCGGGGCCGGTTTATCAGCCGGGCCGGCC
>CAYQFU010000247.1:0-7530 GCA_964416775.1 uncultured Ktedonobacterales bacterium | reverse complement strand
ACGCTGAACCAGCTCCTCGTCGAGATGGATGGCTTCGACGGTAACACGAACGTCATCGTCATCGCCGCCACCAACCGCCCGGACGTGCTGGATCCGGCGCTGCTGCGCCCCGGCCGTTTCGACCGGCAGGTGATGCTCGACAAGCCAGACGTCAGGGGCCGGCTCGAAATCCTCAAGGTGCACGTGACGGGCAAGCCGCTGGACTCGAGCGTGAGCATCGAGCGGCTGGCGCAGCAGACGGCGGGATTCTCGGGCGCCGACCTGGCCAACCTGATGAACGAGGGTGCCCTGCTGGCCGCCCGGCGCGACCACTCCACCATTCTGCAGGAGGACCTCGAAGAGTCCATTCTGCGGGTGATGGCTGGACCAGAGCGCAAGAGCCGCGTCGTCACCGAAGCGGAGAAGGCGATCGTCGCCTACCATGAGGTCGGGCACGCCATCGTGATGCGCTCGATCCCAGGGTGCGATCCCGTGCGCAAGATCACCGCGGTCGCCCGGGGCATGGCGCTGGGCATCACGGTGCAGTCGCCCGCGGAGGACCGCTACCTGATGCGGCGGTCGGAGCTGCTGGGGCGTCTGGCAGGGCTCATGGGTGGCCGGGCCGCCGAGGACATCATCTTCGGCGACATCACCACCGGTGCCGCGCAGGACATCAAGCAGGCCACCAACATCGCGCGTAAGATGGTATGTGAGTTCGGCATGAGTCCGCTGGGCAATGTGTTGATCGACGAAGACGGAGCGCCCAGCGCCCAGACGGCCAGCCGTGTGGATGCCGAGGTGTCGTTCCTGGTGGATCAGGCGTATGACACGGCGAAGAGTGTGCTGCTGGCGAAGAAGGACAAGCTGGTCGCCATTTCGGAGCGGCTGATCGCGGTCGAGACCATCGACGGCAGCGAGCTGGATGTGATGCTCTTCGGCGAGGCGGGCGACGGCGAGCCGCAGACGCTGAAGGAATTGGCGGGGTAGGCAGCCATCACCCCCCAACCCCCTTCCCGTTGCGATGGGAAGGGGGCGTTTGTTTGCGCAGGGTGAGGGCTGGTATCAGCGCTGGCGCGTGGCGGCGGGCGCTGGCGCCTGCTCGCGCTCGGCGGCGCGGGCGCGCATGGCGGGGAGCAGGGCCGGCGGCACTTCGCCGCGAATGGAGGCGTCGAGGAGCTGCACCGGATGCAGCGCGGGGATGTGCGCTCCGAGCCTGCCCAGCGCCGCGTCGATCTGCAGGAGGCAGCCGGGGTTGGCGGTGGCGATCACATCGGGCCGCACGCTCAGAACGTGGCGCGCCTTGCGCTCGCCCAGCGCGGCCGCCGGCTCGGGCTGGACGAGATTGTAGATGCCCGCGCTGCCACAGCAGATGTCGGCCTCGGGGATGTCCACCACGTCCAGCTCTGGGATCGAGCGCAGCACCTGGCGCGGCTGGCGGCGCACGGCCTGGGCGTGACCGAGATGGCAGGCGTCGTGGTAGGCGGCGCGCAGGGGCAGCGGGTGGCGCGGGGCGACCGGCTCCAGCTCCGCCAGCAGCTCGGTCACGTCGCGCACCTTGGCGGAGAACTGGCGCGCGCGTTCGGCATAGCGCGGGTCCGCGCGCAGCAGGTGGCCGTACTCTTTCATGTTGGAGCCGCAGCCCGCGGCGTTGACGACGATGGTGTCCACGTCCCACGTCGCAAAGGTGTCGATCAACCGGCGGGCAAAATCCAGGCCCTGCTCTTCGTGTCCGGCGTGGATGTGCAGCGCGCCGCAGCAGCCCTGCGTAGGTGGCGCCACCACATCGCATCCTTCCGCCGCCAGCACGCGCATGGTCGCGGCGTTGACCTCGTCGAAGAAGACACGCTGCACGCACCCGGTCAGCAGCGCCACACGCCGGCGGCGGGGCGATTGGGCGCGCGTGGGCCGCGGCGGGCGCTGCAGCATCGCGCTCAGCCGCACGGGCGGCATGATGGCCTCCATGCTCAGCAGACGCGGCGGGAGATGGCGTGCCAGCCAGCCGGAGCGGACCAGGCGGCGCGCGCCACTGCGCTGGTAGAGCCAGAGCAGCGGCAGGGAGGCGCGCAGGCGGCGCGGATGCGGGAAGAAGGCGAGCACCGCGGCGCGGAAGACGCGGTCGGCGAAGCGGCGCTCGTGGCGCCGCTCGATCTGGGCGCGGGTGGATTCGATGAGCTTGTCGTACTGCACGCCGGAAGGGCACGCGGTGACACAGGCCATACAGCCGAGGCACCGATCCAGGTGGAGGGCGAAGTCAGGAGTCAAGCCAATGTCGCCCTCGCTCGCCATCTTCATCAGATAGATACGGCCGCGCGGCGAGTCCATCTCCTCGCCCCAGAGCAGGTACGTGGGGCAGGTCGGCAGGCAGAAGCCGCAGTGGACGCAGTCCGCGATCAGGTCGGGGCTGGGCGGGTTGTGGTCGTCGAACGCGGGGAACGGGATCCGCTCGGCGCGCTCGCCATGCTGAACGGTCTGGCTCTGGGTGGCGCTAGTGTCGGGCATACGGTGTCACATCCTTCCCACGAACCGGCCCGGGTTCAGTGTGGCGTTCGGGTCGAAGCGCTCTTTCAGCCGGCGCATCAACGCCTGCGCCGGGACTGGCCCCCACATGTCCACGCCCGCGGCCAGAGCCGGCGGCGCATCCAGCACGACGAAGCTGCCCTGCCGCTGGACGGCTGCCGCGCGCAGCAACTCTACGGCATCGACCAGGGCGGACTCAGCGCCCTCCAATCGCATGAAGACCAGCCCGTGGCCGGCGTGGGCGCGCCAGCGCGTGGTGAGGCCGGTCTGTGCCCCAGTGTCGCGCAGCTGGGCGAGCCAGCCCGCCATCTCCGATGGCAGCAGGCTTGCCCTGGCCACCAGCGCGGCGCCCTGAGCAGCGCCGTTGGCCTCGGAGAGCGGCACGGCCAGCTGCCGCCAGAAGGTGGCCTCCTCGTCGTCGCGCAGGGTGCGCGCGCTGGCGCCCAGGTCGCCCGCCAGCTCCAGTAAGCGCGTTGCCTGGTCTTCCGCCGCGGCCTCGCCGGACTCGAAGCGCGCGGCGCAGACGCACTCGCCGTTGGACTCGGTGGGGCCGGCGACGTCGAGCGCCGTGGGCACCAGCGTGGTGCCGATGGTGCGCACCGCCAGATCGCAGAGCGGCGCGGGATCGGGGGCCGAGAGGACGACGGTGCGTGAGGCGACGGGCAGGGGGTACAGGCGGAAAGTCGCGGAGACGATGACGCCGAGCGTGCCCAGGGAGCCGGTGAAGAGCCTGGGGAGGTCGTAGCCGGCGACGTTCTTCACCACCTTGCCGCCGCCCTTGGCGATGGTGCCGTCGGCGGTGACGAACCGGATGCCGATGATCTGGTCGCGTACGCCGCCATAGCGCAGCCGGCGGGGGCCGCTCGCGCCAGTGGCGACCAGCCCGCCGATGGTCGCGGCAGGCGGCAGGGGAGGATCGAGCGCGAGCCACTGCCGCGCCTGCGCCAGCCGCTCTTGCAGCGCCGCCAGCGGCATCCCCGCGCGCACGATCACGGTCAGGTCTTGGGGGTTGTGCTCCACGACGCCGTCCAGCAGTGCGGTGCTGAGCAGCACGTCGCCGGCGCTCGGCGGGAAGCCCATGCCCAGCTGGGTGCCGCCGCCGCGTACCAGCACCTTCAGTCCCTCGCGGTCGGCGAATGCGAGGACGGCAGCCACTTCCTCCTCGTCCCGCGGCTCGACGACCACTCGCGGCCGCACGCCGGCTACCGCGTCGGCCTCCTCGGCCGGGCGCGCCCTGTTCCCCACCAGCGCGCCGAGCGATGCCCGCAGCACGTGCACGGATTCAATCGAAGCACCCATCGCGCGTCCTCCTTCGGGCGTGAACCGCATGCTCGCTGGGGCGTCTGTGCCGGTACGGCGCACCGCGGCCGGCGCCTGCCGGCCCGCTCTGGCCGCGCGTGTGGCCTCAGAAGCGCTCGGCGAGGCCCGCGGTCTCCAGCGGGTGCGGCTCATAGCGGCCGGGCGTCTCACCGCAGAGTCGCGGGGTGGGATAGACCTTGCCAGGATTGCAGAGATTGGCGGGGTTGAAGGCGCAGCGGATCAGCTGGTGCGTGGCCATGTCGGCCTCGGTGAACATGGAAGGCATGTGGTGGCGTTTGTCCATGCCGACGCCATGCTCGCCGGTGATGCTGCCCCCGTGGGCCACGCAGCGGTGGATGATCTCGCCGGCCAGCTCCTCGGCGCGCGCCTCCGCTCCCTCGTCGCGGTGGTCGTAGCAGACGAGGGGATGGAGATTGCCGTCGCCGGCGTGGAACACATTGGCGACACGCAGGCCGTAGCGTTGGCTCAGCTCTTCGATCTCTCGCAGCACCTCAGGCAGTGCGGTGCGGGGAATGACGCCGTCCTGCACGATGTAATCGGGGCTGATACGGCCCATCGCCGCGAAGGCTGCCTTGCGTCCCTTCCACATCAGTGCGCGCTCTTCGTCGTTCTGGGCGATGCGCAGCTCCAGCGCGCCGGCCTGGCGGCAAATGGCTTCGACCTGCGCCTGCTGCTGCGCCACCTCGGTGCGCGGGCCGTCCAGCTCGACGAGGAGGATGGCGCCGACGTCGAGCGGATAGCCGGCATGGACGGCCGCTTCGGCAGCCTGGATGGCCAGGTGATCCATCATCTCGACGGCGGCCGGCACGATGCCCGCGCCGATGATGCCGGACACCGCCTCCCCGGCGGCGTCGGTGGAGTCGAAGGAGACCTGCGTGGTCATCACGGCCTCGGCCTTGCGCACGATGCGCACGGTGATCTCTGTGGCGAGGGCCAGCGTGCCCTCGGAGCCCACGATGACGCCGGTCAGGTCGTAGCCGGGCGCGTCGAGCGTCGGCCCGCCGACGTGGACCACCTCGCCGTCCGGCAGGACGGCTGTCAGGCCCATGACGTGATTGACCGTAAAGCCATACTTGAGGCAATGGGCCCCGCCCGAGTTCTCGGCGACGTTGCCGCCAATGGAGCACACCTGCTGGCTGGACGGATCGGGCGCGTAATAGAAGCCATGCGGGGCGATGCGCTGGGTGATCCAGAGGTTGATGACGCCAGGCTGCACGACGACCCGTTGGTTGACGAGGTCCACGTCCAGGATGGCGCGCATGCGCGCCAACGAGATGACGATGCTGTTGGGTGCCGGCAGGGCACCGCCGGAGAGCCCGGTGCCCGAGCCACGCGGCACGAATGGAATGCCCGCGCGGTGACAGACGCGCACGACGTCGCTCACCTGCTCTGTCGTCGTCGGCAGCACCACCAGCGCTGGCGTCTCGCGGTAGGCTGTCAGCCCATCGCTTTCGTAGGTGCGCAGCTGCTCGTGTCCATCTATCACGCCCTCATTGCCCACAATGCCACGCAGCTTCGTGGCAATCGCTGGGTCGAGCATGGAGGTCCTCCTGTTCCATGGTGGGCGTCGCCAGAGTGCCCACCCGTCGCCACCCGCAGCGTGAGTGCGGCGCGATCAGGAGCATGCGGCTGGGGGTGTACGCGAGTGGACGGCTGTTCGTTGAGCCCACTGTATGCGCGCGCCGCGGGTCGTGTCAAGCGCGGCCTGTGTGCGGCTGCACATGCGCGTGCGCTGTGGACGCGGCACGAAGGTTGCGCACCTGGAGGTGTGGCCAAGAGCGCCGCTCGCATGTTTTGTGCATAGGACCTTTGGCGTGCGGCGTCGACGGGGGCGCGGGCGGGTGAAAGACCGCGCGGAGCGCACGGGCCGCTCGCCAGGCGTCGCTTCCGGCGCCGCGTGGACGCCGGTTGGGGAGACGGTGTGCGCCACGTGTGACGATTGATCGCTCGTTGGGGCGCGGAGCCATCGGTCAGACTGGCGTACATTTTCAGGAATTCTTCAGCCTCAAGATGTACGATACATGACGCATCCCTAACAGGGAACCAGAGTTCATTCACGTTGAGGTGGAATTGTGCAGCTGCCTTCTGCACGAGCGCTCGCGCCCTTCGCCCTGCTTCCTTCCACTACCGAACAGGCGCCACTCACTCTGGGTGGACGCGCACGCCGCGCCTCGGACTGGATCACGGCGTTCGAGCCTCCTCCCGAGCCGCTGCCCACCGGACGGAGCGTGCGCCGGGGTCTGGTGGTGGTCGTGGCGGCGGCGCTCGTCTACACCGCGTTCATGACCGCCTACTGTTTCGGCTTGCAGGATACCTTTCGCACGCACGCCGAAGAGCTGGGCATCATGGATCAGGTGCTCTGGAACACCCTGCACGGTCACTTCATGCTGGAGTCCATCTGCAACTCCATCTGGGACCTCAACTGCCTGGGCGCTGTGCCCCGCTTGGCTGTGCATTTCGAGCCGATCCTCATCCCGCTTTCGCTGCTGTACCTGATCGTGCCCAGCGTGAAATGGCTGCTGTTCATCCAGGTGGCCGGCGTGGCGGCCGGCGCGCTCCCGGCCTATCTGCTGGCGGTGCGTCGTCTGCGCTCCGCGTCCTGGGGGCTGATCTTCGCCGCTCTGTACCTGTTGTATCCACCGCTGCTCAGCGCGGTGGTGCACGATTTCCACCCGGAGACGCCGGCGGCGGGTCTGCTGATGTGGGCGCTCTACTTCCTCATCACGCGCCGCGACCGAGCGCTGGTCATCTCGTGCGTGGTCCTGCTGCTGTGCAAGGAGACGCTGACGCTGGACGTCATGACCATCGGCCTGTTCGCGACGTTTGTGCAGCGCCGCCCGCGGCTCGGCCTCGGTCTGGTGGCGCTGGGCGCGCTGACGCTGGCGCTGGCGCTGGGGCTGATGCACGCGCTGAGCCCCATTGGGCACTCGCCGGTCGCTGGGCGCTACGACGACCTCCTGCAGCATCCGCTGAGCGCGTTCGTGCAGGAAGTGACCGATCCGTCGCGGCTGAGCTATCTGCTGAAGCTGCTGGGGCCGGTGGCGTTCCTGCCGCTGCTCAGTCCCTGGACGGCCCTCATGGCGGCTCCTTCCATCGCGGTGAACTTCTTCAGCACCTTTCCGGGGATGTACTCAGGCAGCAATCAGTACAACACGGACATCGCCGCCGTGCTGATCTTCTCGTCGATCGATGCGCTGGTCTGGGTCTCGCCCGCGCTCGGGCGGCTGAGGCGGCGCATCATGCCGGAGGTCACCCGTATCACCCGGAGAGTCCAGTGGGCACGGCAGCGGTCGGGCTTGGGGCTGTGGCCGCAGCTCGTCGTGCTGGCGCTGGTGGTGCTGGCGCTGCCGCTGGGGCTGCAGGGGCCGGTCGGCCATGCGTTCCACTATCTCGACACCTGGCCCGTGCCCACCCCGCATACGCGCACCGGCCACCAGTTGCTGGCGCTCGTGCCGCCGAACGCCTCGGTGAGCGCCCAGGCGACGCTCGTGCCTCACCTCAGCCAGCGCGAGCACATCAATCAGTTCCCGTCGGGCGACGACACGGACGAGTACATCGTCCTCGATACGACCGTGACCGACTATTATCCCTTCGCCAATCGCGCCGCCTATCTCCGCGCCGTCCAGACCATCGAGGACGAGCCAGACGTGGATGTGGTCGCGTCGAAGGATGGGTATCTCATCTTGCGTCGGGTGGACCCCCAAGCTTAGCCGG
>CAYQFU010000246.1:0-7655 GCA_964416775.1 uncultured Ktedonobacterales bacterium | reverse complement strand
AGGGAAGCAGGAATGAAATACGTGTCGCACTGGGGGCCGCTGCACTGCGCCGCGACGGCACGCAGGGCATAGTAGGCAGCGAGCAGCACGAGGGTGCAGATGGCGCTGGTGCGAATGGCCGGCATGAGTGTCACCTCACCGTCTCGCTGCATACCTTGCGGCACTCGCCCGCCCTGACGAGGCCGCCGGACGCTTCAGGCATGCCCTCATGATAGCAGGCGAAGGGATCGGCATCAACTGAGGGGAGACCTCTTAAGGCCCTTGTCTCTGCCGTGGGCTTGGTTTGCCCTTGCCCTTGGGTCTCCTGGGAGTACCGTTCAGAACCTCATTGGAGTTAAGCGACTTGTCTAGGATGTAATCCCAGATCCTGAGGGCAGCATGAACTTCGGCGGGGTTTCGTGTGATACGAGCACCCTGGGTCGGCACGTCCAGATACTCGACGTATCGCTTGTCGAAGATGGCCATGTCTTTCCAGCAGCTCTCCGGTAGCTCATCTTTGTAGGCGACGAGAATCGTCATGCCTTTGCCAAGTTGGTTATTTATGATCTCCCGTACTTTGCCATCGAGCACAGCGCGCTTCGCGAGGATGAAGACTCTCGTGATCTTGACACCCCGACTGACGGCGTCGAGATTGGCCTGAAGGTATGCCGGACCACCAGGCCCTTTGGTCCAAAAGCGCGGGATGTCGATATAGCTGGTGGCAAAGACGGCCCGCTCGGCGCATTGCATACACTCCTGAGAGTGGTCGTAGGTATTGTCCGGATGGATCTCGAGATGCCCCTCCCGACACGACTGAATCTTCTCCGCACACTCACGCAACAACACCCGTATCCGGTTGGCAAAGAAGACGTCTTCGTCGTCAATGTTCAGATGTCCGTCAACGATGGTGCGAAGGTGGTCTATTGGCAGTTTCCCACTGTTGCGGTGGTGCTCCAGATCGAGCGCCAGCGCCACCGCGCTCTCTGCCAGCATGAGCGGCTCTTTGATGTCCTTGCGCACGTCAACAAGTGCCTGTCCGAGCGCCGCAATCAGCGAAATGCCAAGAATGCTGAGACCCACCAGCAGGGACAGATCGCCGCTGGACGGAATGGTCGCGGATATCACCACGAAGATGAGCCCCAACACCACCGTGGCGCCGATCCACCACAGCACCTCTCTCGACATCAGCCGCTTCCACCACATGGCTATTCGCGCCATTGCCGTGTCTCCTTTGTCGCCTATTGTGCTTCGATCATCTCGCGCGAACACGATAGCGAATGCCCTGGCAGCCGGAGCCGCCCGGAGTTGGAATTGAGTGCTTCCATTGCCTGGCCTGCTGGGCGGAGGCGACACATGCCGCGGTGTGCAGGCAGCTGCTCGCGCCAACCCGTATGTTGGGGGGCAACAGCGGTTAGCGTGACTACGAGTCTAGCACGGACCGCAGCAAAGCTCAATCGCCTCAGCCACCGTGTAGGAGATGCGCGCGACAAAGCACCAGATGGACCGGGCGGCAGGCACAGCGAAACTAGTAGGTGTCTAGCAAGTATACCATTGCTGCGTCCATAGCTCAACATTCGATGCGACCGACAGCGAGCCTCGGCGAAGCCTCCGTTGACACGTGGGCGGGGCGGTGAACATACTTTGGGCACTGTGGCGCGCAAGGAAACGAGCACGCGAGACCTCGGAATGTTCTGCTCGGCTTCGGTCTGCCGGCTCCGGCGATGTGGAGTGCGGCAGGGTGATCAGCAGGGGAGGTCAGTTATGACCCAGGCGCAGACGGCGAACCAGACGCGGGTGCAAGACCGTAGTGCGATCGCGTGCAGCTATACGTGTGGCACGAGCGATACCCCCCTGCTGGGGCTGACGATTGGGGACGCGTTCGACCAGGCGGTGGCGCGCTATCCCGGAAATGAAGCGCTGGTGGTGCCCCACCAGGGCATCCGCTATACCTACGGCGATCTGCGCGAGCAGGTGGACCGCTGCGCTCGCGGGCTGATGGCGCTGGGCATCCACAAGGGCCAGCGCGTAGGGATCTGGGCGCCGAACCGGGCCGAGTGGACGGTGACGCAGTTCGCGACGGCGAAGATCGGCGCGATCCTGGTGAACATCAACCCGGCGTACCGGCTGCACGAGCTGGAATACGTGCTGAACCAGTCAGGCTGCACGATGCTGGTGCTGGCGCCGGCCCTCCGCAGCGCGAACTATACGGAGATGGTGCGGACGCTCTGTCCGGAGCTGGAGCGGTCCGCGCCGGGGCAGTTGGACGCGCAGCGGGTGCCGCATCTGCGCCATCTGGTGCGGCTGGGCGGGCCGGATGGCGAGCAGCGAGTGCCGGGAATGTGGGCGTGGAGCGAGCTGCTGGAGCGGGCAAAAGAGGTGACCCCGGAGGCGCTGGCGGAGTGGCAGGCGGACCAGGAGTTCGACGATCCGATCAATATTCAGTACACCAGCGGGACGACCGGCAATCCAAAGGGGGCGACGCTCTCACACCACAACATTCTGAACAACGGGTTCTTCACGACACGGCTGCAGGGCTTCACAGATCGCGATAGGCTCTGCATCCCTGTGCCTCTCTACCATTGTTTCGGCATGGTGATGGGCAACCTGGGGTGCATGACGCACGGGGCGACGATGGTCTATCCGAGCGAGTCGTTCGAGCCCGAAGCCGTGCTGCGAACGGTGCAGCAGGAGCGCTGCACGGCGCTGTACGGGGTGCCGACGATGTTCATCGGGGAGCTGGAGCATCCTAACTTCGCCCAATACGATTTGACGTCGCTGCGCACGGGCCTGATGGCGGGATCGCCGTGCCCGATCGAGGTGATGCGCAAGGTCATCGACCGCATGCACATGCGGGACGTGGAGATCGCCTATGGCATGACGGAGACGAGCCCGGTGTCGTTCCAGAGCCGGCTGGACGATAGTGTAGAGCGGCGCGTCTCGACGGTGGGGCGGGTACATCCGCACGTGGAAGTGAAGCTCGTTGACCCGGCCACGGGGCAGGTCGTCCCGGCGGGGGAGCCGGGCGAGCTCTGCACGCGAGGCTACAACGTCATGCTGGGATACTGGGACAACGACGATGCGACGCGGCGCGCGATCGATGCTGCCCGCTGGATGCATACTGGAGACCTGGCGACGATGGACGTGGCGGGATACGTCAACATCGTAGGCCGGCTGAAGGACATGGTGATTCGCGGGGGAGAGAATATCTACCCGCGCGAGGTCGAAGAGTTCCTGTACGGGCACCCGAAGATCAGCGATGTGCAGGTGATCGGGGTGCCGGACGCGAAGTACGGTGAGGAGCTGATGGCGTACGTGCGGCTGAAGCAAGGCGAGACGGCGACGCCAGAGGAGCTCACGGAGTATTGCCGGGGACAGATCGCGACCTACAAGATTCCGCGCTACTGGAAGTTCGTAGATGCGTTTCCCATGACCGTGACGGGGAAGATCCAGAAATTCATCATGCGGCAGGAGGCGATCCAGGAGCTGGGGCTTCAGGACGCGGCAAACGCGCGGACGGCATAGGAGGTCATCCGCGCAGGCGCATGCAGGCACGAAGCAAAGCCGTGATCATGTGTCGCCCGATGGGGCGAGCGGGGTCGCGGCTTTGTCGTTGGGCTTTTCCCTCCCCACCAGGATAGCAGGCGTACTTGACAGGTCATTTTGCTGCCCGCATACTACGGTTACACAGCCTGATAGCATGTGGTGTTCATGCCAGAACGAGGAGTGACGCATGGCAGGCTCAGAAGGATCTCAGGAGGCGGCAGCGGCCCAGGGCGATGCGGGGCAGCAACAGCGGATCCAGGCGCTGCGCGAGCTGGCGGGACAGGGCGCCGGGGTGCAGGGACCAGCGCAGGCGGATGCCGCGCGCCAGGGTGGAGCGGCACGCGGCGTCACGAATGACCCAATCACATCGCCTTTTCTCTACACGCCCATTCCCATGGGCCCGAACGGAGCGGACAATGTTGGAGTGTTTCCCCCACGTGATGGGGCGCTGGTGGCGTGGCGGCCAGATGGGCGCGTAGTGGCGCTGGATGCAGCGGCCAATGACCACAGCGTCCAGCTCTATGATTGCGCGACCGGGCGGCTGCTGGCATCGCTGGTGCCGCTCACGCAGAACGAGGCGCGCAACACACCGCACGAGCAGGGCGAGGTCAATGTGCTGCGGTGGTCACCTGATGGCTCGAAGTTACTGCTCTTCGACACGACGCTGGGCCGGGTTACGATCTGGAGCGGCGCGGTACTGCCGCATTGACTCCGCGGTGATCGAACAGGACAGCGTGATCTGATTACCGAGCGCGCTCATGCGATGGTCTGGCCGAAGGCAGCGCGGTAGACACGACGCGAGAGTGCCGATCTCAAGTCGGTACTCCCGCGCTTGATCTTGTGGTACAGGTTCGCGACATTCCCGCGGGCATCCACCGGACGCCCCTGCGGATGGGCGTGGTTGACCCGGTGCGGCTTACCGGGATCGGTGGATGTGCTGGGGGGCGGGAATGATGTCGCGCTGGACCAGACGAGCTTCGAGCGTGCGCTTCCAGAAGAGGCGATAGGCGAGCTGCGAGCCGGTGAATACCAGCGATGTGTCGATGATGATGGCCGCCACACCCTCGGGAATGCCGCCCGCCAACTCACCCGCGAGCAGACTCGTGCAGAAGCCGAGCACGAGCGCGGGAGCGAACGCGAGGGCGAATTTGCGGCCGCCGGACCAGGAATTCCGCAAGGCCAGCATCACCATCGGGGGGAGAATCAGGCCAATCAAGAATGGCGCAAACTCACGCAGCATATCCATACAGCTCGTCTGCCTTTCTCATTAGCGGTGCAACGCTCAGATACATTTTACGCGCCATTGGACAAGACGGCAAGCTCCTGGCCATGGAGGGCGTGATGCGCGTCCCATCTCCTGGCTGCCGGGCAGGTGCGAGGGGGAGGGAAGAGGACGGAGTTACCGCGCTACGCATACTCCCACCCCAGCGCCTGTAGCATGTGCTGCAACGCCTGGGAGGCACGACGAAACAGGTCGGGTCCGCTGAATCCCTGGTACTGGCTGGCGGAGGCAAGATGCGGCTCCAGCGAAAGGAAACCGTCATAGCCGTCCGCGCGCAAGCGCTGCAACAGCTCGGGCCAGCGAGCCGCCCCTTCGCCGGCGGGCACGACGCTGCCGTCGGGCCGCGCATCTTTCACATGCACGTAGCGCAGCCAGCGACGCAGGGCCTCATAGGCATCAGGGAACGGCGTCTGCCCACATTGAATGAAGTTGGCGGGATCGAGCACCGCCTGGAAGTGCGCGTCGTCGATGCTGGCCAGCAGATCGACACAGCGAGCAGTGGTATCGCCATAGATATCCTTCTCGTTCTCATGCAGCAGGATGATGTCGGCTGCCCGTGCTCGCGCCGTCATTTCACGCAGGCGCAGCAGCACCTCGTCGCGATAGGCAGCGGGATCGGCCGTGCCGTTCACTCCCCCTGTCGAGCCAGAAGCCGGCGGATAGAACGAGAAGATGCGCACAAAGCGGGCTTCGAAGGCCCGCGCCAGCGTCAGCGCGCGCTCGAAGCGGTGCAGGTGCTCGCCGAACGGGCTATCGATGGGCACCTTGCCGATAGGAGAGGCGATGGCGGCCACGCCCATGCCGTGCGCGCGCAGCGTCTCCTTGATTCTGGCCACCTGCTGATCGCTGAGGTCGAGCACGTTTGTTCCCCAGACCCCGCGCAAGTCCAGAAAGCGAATGTGCTCGCCGCCGAGCACGGCGATCTGTTCGTCGAGGTCGGGCGCGATTTCGTCGGCGAAGGCGGAGAGGCGGATCATGCCAGTGTGACCTCCTGGTGCGTGCGCGCCGACTCGCAGATGCCGAGGATGATCTCGACCGGCTGCAGGGCGGCATAGCCATCCACGAGCGGGGTGCCATCCGTGCGGATCGCGCGGATCATGTCGGCGATTTGTTCGGCGTGGCCGCGCACAGCAAGCGCCGCGGGATCTTGAGCCGGCGATGCACCCGACGCCGGCTCGCCTGCGGTTGACGCTGTCCGCTGCTCGGCAGGAGCGCCGTAGGGCCCAACTTCCTCGCGCTCATCGCGGGCCAGCCGGAGCGAGCGCAGCTGGTCATCCTCCAGCACGGCCGATCCGCGCTCGCCATAGATTTCGATGCGGGCGCTCGAGCCGGGGTAGGCGCCGGTCGTCGCGGCGATGGTCCCCAACGCCCCGCTGGCGAAGCGCAACACGGCGACGGCCACATCTTCCATCTCCATGCGATGCGCCAGCATGTCGGTATACGCCTGGAGGCTGCGCACCGGACCCATCAGCCACTGCAGCAGATCGATAGTGTGGATGGCCTGGTTCATCAGAACGCCGCCATCCAGGTCGCGGGTGCCGCGCCACGCGGCGCTGTCGTAATACGCCTGCGAGCGCCACCACGGCACGATGGCATTGGCCAGCACCAGTCTGCCAAACGCCTGCTCGGCAATCAGATCGTGCAGTTGGCGGGACGCGGGATCGAAGCGCCGTTGGCTGATCACCGCCAGCTTCACGCCGGTCTCCCGCTGGACGCGCAGCATCTCCTCGATCGCCGTGCGGCTGATCTCCATCGGTTTCTCGACGATCACATGCCGTCCACTGCGCATCACCTGGCGCGCATGCTCGCCATGCAGCCCGCTGAAGGTGCACACGTCGACGACGTCGAGCTGCTCACGTGCGAGCATGTCCCCCAGATCCTGGTAGGCCGTTGCCCCGTAGGTGTCCGCCAGCTTTTGCGCTCGCTCGGGCGCGACGTCGGCCACGGCGACCAGCCGCGCATCTGGCAAGCTGGCAATCGCCGCCGCATGGACCGCGCCAATTACGCCGCAGCCGGCGATCCCAAACCGGAGCTGCTCCGCCATCATCCTTCCTCCATTCGATGTGCACCGCCACACAGCAGCACTCTGGAGGCTCACTCGTCCCATCCAGTGGACCGGCCAGCCAGCAAGCGCCAGCATACCACGTCTACGGGGGCGGCACCGCGGGATCGGGTCCGCGAAATCCATGCCACACGCGGGCTATCGACTGCTCTCACCTTGCCACCCACCTCGCCCGCCCCTCTCCCTCTCTCGCCCCCCCAAAACTCGTGCTCGCCCCTGACCATCCCTGGCCGCACCTGCCCGTATCACCGCTCCCCCGCCGCGGGTTACACTCTCCCATGTGAAGAACCGTCGCCAGTCCTCCATCCCGTCGTCCCAGCTCGCGGCACCCCTCGACTCACCCGAGAGCGTCAGCCGCGAAGTCAAAAGGAGCACATACCATGTCCGCGGCCACCCTTGCCACCCATCCCCATACCGCCTCCACTCCGAGCCTCGACTTTGCCTTTGCCACCATGGGGGCTAACCCGGCTCCCGCCCAGCTTCCCCACACCCCCCACGTCGCCCACCCCATCCCCCTGCGCGAGCAGGCCTTCACCCTGCACTGCCAGGGCCTGCGCTCCCCCGCCATCTCCCGCCAGCTCGGCGTCCCCGAACGCACCATCCGCTCCTGGATCGCCTCCGCCCTCGACGAGCTCAAAGACGACCACCAGTGCACCCGCCGCGAACAGCTCCTGCTCGCCGTCGAGCGCCAGCACGCCCTCAGCGTGGCCGCCTGGGAGCAGTTCGAGGCTGAGACCGCCGTCCGCGCCGCCCTCCTCGATGCCGCGCTCACCGCCGCCAACACCCCTA
>CAYQFU010000245.1:0-7684 GCA_964416775.1 uncultured Ktedonobacterales bacterium | reverse complement strand
ATGTCCAGGTCCTTCTGCACCTTGCGCGCGTTGTCCGAGAGGAAGGTCCACTGCGCGCCGACGGCGGAGCGGAACTCATTCAGCTCCAGGATGTTGTCGGTGGCGATGGTAACGATCTGGGTGTAGGCAACAGCGATCTTGGGGTAGAACGCCGCCAGCTCCAGGTGCTGCTGGTGGTCTTTGGGACAGAAGTGGCCACGCGAGAGGATGAGGATCATCGGATCATTGCCCTGCAGCTCGCTCAGGCGGCGGCGGGTGCGGCTGTGATCGGTCAGCTCGTAATCGGGAAAGTGGGCTCCAGGGACGATGTCCGGGCGCATGATGCTCCTCCTGTTGGGGCGATGGGGTGAGGCGAGTGTAGGGTCCGCTACTGATATAGGTAGCGCAAGCGGGCCAGGGAATCCTATCCCCAACCCCTTCCCACCGCGTTGAGGGGTAGGTCGCCACCTCGAGCATGCCCAAACTGGCCTGGCTTCCGCGCCCAACCTGGCACAAAACTCCCTTGACTGCGATGCCGGCGCTGACTAAACTACATAAATAGAGAACGATCCGACGCGGGCAGCGCCGCTCACGTAAAAGGGTCCCCCAGACCGTGTATCGTTCCACGGCATGGAGGTCGTGAGTAGTCTCTAACGTGTACATGCGAAAGAGACATGCCAAGACCGAGCGAAGGAAAAGGCCGCACCTTTTCCTCGCAAGGCACATCACCCACTGGTGTACCAGCACCGGTGGGTGATTGTATATGTGTGCGCATTACGCGCGCGCCATCGAAGAGCGCATCGACCGAGGCAGCCCCCTTGCGCAAGAGCCTGGCAAGGTTAAGGCACGGCCTAAAGATAGCGCCCCCCGGGACGTATTTGCCGGGGGGCGCTCTCGTCTCGCTGCGTTTGTCCGGCCCCGCCCGCTTCCAACGCCGGCCCTTGCCATTGACACACGCCCACTATCCTCCGCGGAAATGGCGCGCCAATGACGCAGACGCTGGGCGAGGCTACAGGCCAACTCGCCGTGCGAGCAGCCGCCGGTTAGTTATCGGAGTCGGATGGGATCGTGATGCGGACGATCTGTCCCGCGCCCGGCGGGGCTCCAAAGCCGACGTTCGAGACGTACAGCTTGCCGTCAGGGCCGAAGGCCATGCCCGTTGGGAAGGTCAGGCCCGAGGCAACCGTCTCGATGTCGCCGTCAGGCTCCACGCGCACCACTTTGCCCGAGCCAACAGCCGAGGGACCGGGGAGACCAGCAACGGTATCGGTCTCCAGGGCGTAGAGATTGCCACGTGCGTCAAAGGCGACGCCCAGCACAGCGGTGAGACCGGACGCCGCGAGCGTGACGCTCCCACTCGGCGTGAGCTTGTAGATGCTCTGAGTGCCTGGGCGAACCGGGAAGGTGCCCAGCGTGCCAAAATACAGGTTGCCGTCGTGGAAGGTGATGCTCGTTGCCCCCATCCAGTTGGTCGGGGGAAGGAACCGTGTGGACAGATCGACCACGCGGGTGATCTGGCCACTGCGTGTGATGCGATCGACTTCCTGGTGATTGGGTTCGGTGGCGTAGAGGACGTCGCCGACTGCAACCATGCCGTACCAGGTGCCGTCCGGCTCGAAGTCGCCGAGGTCAGGATGCGTGATAGGGTGGGACCTCAGGAAGGCGCTGAGGTTGGCCACAGTGGTGACGGTGCCGTCGGCATTTACGCGAAAGACGCGGTTGTTGGTCCCAACCAGCCCGTGCGAGCAACCGGCGCCGGACTCAAGCCCGTAGAGGGCCCCGTCGATGAACTGGACGTCAGCCACGCCACTCGTCAGGCTGCCCAATGCCGGAGTCGTCTGACTGGAAGGCAGACCGGAAACGACCGTTGTGCGCACACCGGCAGAACTGATCCTGGAGATGCGGGCGGTAAACCCACCCATATAGGGACCAACGGGAGCTACAACCTGGGTACATATCCCGACAGTGGAGCGAGTGCCGCCCGTCCCACCTTCCGCGACATAGAGTTTCCCGTCGGGACCGAAGGCAAGTCCACGCGGGTTATTTAGGCCAGTGGCGAAGACCGAGGCATTGGCAGAGAGATGGGGTGCGCCTTGCGCGCTGGTCGTGCCTGCCTGGAGCAGCACGAGCGCCAGGGTAAAGACCATTGCTACCAGTGTTCGGACACCTACTGAACGCACGAACGAGCCAGAGCCAGGTAGTCGCGTGTCGCTCATGGGGTCTGTCTCCTTTCAAGAGACGCGCTGAACGAGCCAGACTGCACAGGCGGGCGGCTGTGCCGAGCATCGAGAGTGCACGCAGAGCCGGCGCGATTAGCCGCAACATTCGTGCCCGCGTGGACCCAATATCGAGGTGGACGCCGACGTACCCAGCCGCCGGGCGCATATCCATGTGCCCCTACGGAACGAGGGGGCGATCATCCTGGTCTGATGTGTCGCCGTGGCGCGGGCATGGAGGAGGGGAGCCCAACCCGCTGCCATTGACACTCGCCCTCGCCTGCTGTACCCTGCCACCAAGCGGAGAGCGGCGCTATGTGCGAGCGCGTATGCGTGCGGAGCGCGAGGGGGGAAGGCGGGCGCAGAGGATGGCAGCGGGCGCATTCGGGACTGGCGACGCCGTGCATCGCGCGCGGCGCATCTTCGTCAGCTCCACCTCGTTGGACCTGGCGGCGCACCGCGAGCGCGTGCGCGACGCGCTGCTGCGGCTGGACGTGCTGCCGGTGGGCATGGAGTATTTCGGCGCACAGGGGGCGGGCGACGGCATGACGCTCAACAACCTGGGCTTGCTGGCGCACGATCAAGGGCGGAAGGAGGCGGCGGCGCGCTACTACGAGCAGGCGCTGGCCATCTTCGAGGAGATTGGCGCGGTAGACTCGGCGCGCCGAGTGCGCGAGAACCTGGCGTGGGTGCAGGGTTATTCAAAGATTGGTTCCGGTCTGCGAGGGGAGCGTGTTGGCATGTCCTC
The DNA here is from genome assembly GCA_964416775.1 of uncultured Ktedonobacterales bacterium. GTDB lineage: Bacteria > Chloroflexota > Ktedonobacteria > Ktedonobacterales > JADMIN01 > CAYQFU01. Next base: position 4,741 of record CAYQFU010000245.1, on the reverse strand, counting down.
GCCGACCTGTTGTGCTCTTCCAGTCGAGGTCAGCTGGGAGACGACGACGATTTATTCGAGGTCACCTGATGAGCACACGAGAATCCGCGATTGACATCTGCTTGCCCGAGTTGGCCGAGCTGATTGACCAGTGGCGCTTGTCCACCATCCCCGTTGCCGCACAGGGAGTTCCGCCTCACATTACGCTGCTCTACCCGTGGCGAACCGCCCCGCTGCAACCTGGAGACCTAAACGAAGCAGCGGCTGCGGTCGTGGGGATAACGCCCTTTACCGTAACCTTCCGACGGGTTGGGCGCTTCCCCGGCGTCCTCTTCCTGTCTCCCGAGCCTGAGAACGTTGTGCGTATCTTGATCCGGCGGCTCGTGCGGGCATTTCCGGAGACACCGCCCTATGGTGGCCAGTTCGGTGCTGACCCCACGCCACATCTCACGATTGCGCAAGCGACCACAGAGGAGGAGTTGAGTCGGCTCCAGGCAGAAATCAGTGCGCGCCTGGAACCCGTGTTCCCGCTGAGTCTCCCGGTCCACGCGCTGAGCATTGAAGAAGAGGGCGCTGATGGCCGCTGGCAGATCTCCTCAACCATTGAATTGGTCGGCAGCTAGCAAGGGCACCGAGTTATACCAGCCGAGCGCATTCCTCTCAGCAGAGGCCAGCTGGCCTTCACCTGCTCGGCCTCAAAATCTTTGAAAGACCCTGGGCGTGGGTGCGCGAGGAGTTGACAGCGCAAGGCGAATCGCCTCCAGAGCAGCCAGAGCAGGATGAATCGGAGGGCGCACAAGCCGATCAGCCCGTGGCGCACGACGATCTACCCGCACAGAACGAGCCTTTTGCGCCAAAGAAGGCGAAGCGGCGGTGGTGGCCGTTCGAGGGATGAGGGCGGTTTCTGGCACGCGGCGCGCTACGGAGGGCACGTGAAGGCGTGTCGCGGCGGCGCTGGTGCGGCGGCAAGGGCTGGGTCGCGGCGAGCAGGTCGACTTTTGGGCAAGCGTGGTATACTATCGCTTGCCAGGTATGGTTGAGCGGCAGCATGCTCTGCAAGCGGCACGCAGGAGGTCTGGGGCTTGTTCGCTCTATTGGTCCACTTCACGGCTATGCCATGTTGTTTGAGGCCGTGTGGTTATGGTATACTCCCGAATGGTGCGCGATGAAGACACCACGATCAACGAAGAACCCAGAAAACCAGAGGCCGGATCCCAACGATTGGACCGCGCTGGCCCTCCTCGGGCAGGTCGGTTTGCTGATCGTGATTCCCACCCTCCTCGGGCTCGGCCTCGGCCTCTTCATTGATCGACAGCTTCACTCCACACCTATAGCGACACTCATCGGGCTGCTGCTTGGCCTCGCCGCTGGCGTCTACGGCGTCTTTCGCCTCGTCTCCTCGACTAGCTGAGGATTCGACTGGGGAGCGGCTGGTTACGGACTCCCTCCTGCCTCGCAGCCGTCCGGGGGACGAAGGGAGCGACACGTGCCCTGGAGCTTGCCGCACATCGCCGTGCCGGTCGATGTCCTATTCACCATTGGGGGCTTCCCCGTCACGAATACGTTCATCGTGACGTGGGTAACCATTCTCGTTCTGCTCGGTATCTTTTTCGCCGCTATTCGCCATCCCAATCTCATCCCGGGCCCGATTCAGAACTTCGTCGAGTGGGTCACCGAGCTGCTCCTCAACCTCTGCGAGGATGTGGCCGGCAGGGAGGATGGGCGGCGCTTCTTCCCCTGGGTGGCCACGATCTTCCTCTTCGTGCTGCTGGCCAACTGGTGGGAGGTGGTTCCCGGCGTCGAAACCCTCGGCACCCTCGGCAACCCAGACATCGCCGGCTGCCAGAATGTGCACCCTGTATTCGGCATCTTCCTCTTCGGCAACCAGTCCAATTGCATCACGCCCTGGCTGCGACCGCCTTCCACCGACCTGAACCTTACTATCGCCATCGCGGTGGTATCGGTCGTGATGACGCAATATTACGGGTTCAGGAAACTCGGTGCCTTCCAGCACATCACGAAGTATCTCAACTTCCGTGAGGGCCCGCTGGGTATCTTGATCGGACTGCTTGAATTCGTCCTCGAGATGATCCGCGTCGTCTCGTTCAGCTTCCGTCTCTTTGGCAACCTCTTCGCCGGCGACGTGCTGTTGCTGGTGATGGCGTTCCTCGTTCCCGTGCTGGCGCCGACGGCGTTCTACTTCCTGGAGATCTTCGTCGGCTTCATTCAGGCCTTCGTCTTTGCCATGCTCACGCTCGTCTTCATGACGCTCAGCGTCACGCCGCACGAGAGTCCTGAGCACCATGACGAGAGCGGCGGCCACACCGAGCTGCCGAAGGCAGCATAGCCCGCGCGGCGGTCGCGCCGCCGCGCTCAAGTTGGTCCCTCTCTTTCGCGTTGCAGCGTGCGAGCGAAAGTGGGATAGATACAGCATGATCGTCCTTGACGACATCAGTCACTCAGGAGGAATCCTCTCATGAACGTACAGCTCGCCGCCGCGCTCGCCATCGGTATCGGCGCCATCGGCCCCGGCATCGGCATCGGTCTGCTCGCCGGCCCGGCCCTGGGCGCCATGGGCCGCAACCCTGAGGCCGCGGGTATCATCCGCGCCAACATGATCATCGCCATCGCGTTCGCCGAAGCCGTGGCAATCTACGCGCTGGTCATGTCGCTGATCATCTTCTTCCTGGCCAGCCCGGGCGCCGCTCACCCCTAAGCGTTGGAGAGCTAGAGTGAAGACGGAAGGAGGGAGATCGTGAGCGGTCTTGGCATCAACACCGTATTGTTCATCTCCCAGCTCATCAGCTTCCTGATCCTCTTCTTCGTGCTGCGGCAGCTCGTCTGGCCGATCCTGCTGCGCACGCTGGATAAGCGTGCGCTCACGATCCGCGAAGGCGTGGAGAACGCCGAGAAGGCCCGCGTGGAGCTGGCCGAGGCCGAGAAACGCATCACGGCGATGATGGATGAGGCCCGGCAAGAGGCTCAGCGCACCATCGAACGGGCCGTCAAGGCGGGCGAGCATGTGCGCGCGGAGATCGAGCAGGAAGCGCGCGAGCGCGGCCGGCAGATCATGGAGCAGGCGCAGGCGCGCATCCAGCAGGAGATCGCGCAGGCGCGCACCGAGCTGCGCCAGCAGGTGGCGGACCTGGCCATCATGGCGGCGGAACGCGTCATCGGCAAGTCACTCGACCCGGCCACCAACCGGCGGCTGGTTGAAGAGTTCATCGCGGAGTCGAGGAATTAAGCGTGCTCAAAGGTGCGATAGCTCGACGTTTCGCGGAAGCGGTCATGGAGATCGCCGTCCAGGAAGGGACGACGGATCAGTGGCTGGCCGACCTGCGCCTAATCGGCGAGGCCTTCGGCAACCGCCAGCTAACCTTCGTGCTGCGAGAGCCGAACATTGCCCTGCAGCGCAAAGAGCTGATCGTGCGCGACCTGCTCGCCAACAAGGTGCAGCACGAGGCACTGAATCTGGCCCTCGTGCTGGTTCGAGATGGTCTGACGGAGGCGGCTCCGCGCCTGGCGCAGGAGTACGAGCGCCTCTATGACGATTATCGCGGCCAGGCGAAGGCAGTGGTGACCACGGCCATGCCGCTCGACGAGGAGGAGCGCCAACACATCGCGCGCGATCTGCAGCGCGTGATGGGCAAGCGCATCCTCATGCAAGAGCGCGTGGACCCGAGCATCCTGGGCGGCGTGGTGGCGCGGGTAGGTGACACGCTGATTGACGGCAGCGTCAAGCGGCGCCTGGCGTTGCTGCGCGAACAGATCATCAAGGGCACTGGTCCCTTCGGGGGCCCGCCGGCGGGCCCCGGTGGCCCGGATGCCGGGCCGGGTGGCGGTGGCGGTGGTGGTGGCGGCGGTGGTGGCGGCGGTGGTGGCGCCTCGGGAAACGGTTCCACTCCTTTCGTGGTCAGCCCAGCGGAGGGGACGGGCCGAGGCGGCGCGGGGCCGTCCAGTCCGTCCAATCCGGGCCAGCGCCCCAGCGCGGCCGCGCAAGCGGCTCCGCGTTCTGGCGACGCACCGCGTGTGGCGGCCGTGGCGAACGGATCCCAGGGCCGGCCTGGCGCGCAGGCCCAGGGCAACCGGCGCAACGGCGGACGGCATCGCGGGCGGCGCCGCTAGCGAGCCAGACGACGGGCGCCGCGCCAGGCATCATCCCTGGTCGCGGCGCACCCGGCACGCAGAGCAAGCATTGCACGCATAGAGAGAGACACAGAGAGAGACACGAGGAACGATATGGCAATCGCGGACGAGATCACGCGCATCATACGCGAGCGCATACAGAACTTTGATGGAGCGGCCACCGAGTCCGCGATGGTCAGCGTGGGCACGGTCATCTCAGTCGGAGACGGCATCGCGCGCGTCTATGGGCTGGGTGGGGTTCACTACCTGGAGGAAGTGGAGTTTCCACGCTCGGGGCAGATGGGCATCGCCTTCAACCTCGAAGAGGACGTGGTGTTGGTGCCAATCCTCGGCGACTTCACGAAGATTCGTGAGGATGACGAGGTACGCACCACCGGCCGCATCATTCAGGTGCCCGTGGGCGACGCCCTCATTGGCCGCGTGGTGAATTCGCTGGGTGAGCCGCTCGACGACGCTGGCCCCATCGCGACGACGAAGTCGCGCCCCGTCGAGCGCGTGGCGCCTGGCGTGATCACGCGCGAGTCGGTCACCGAGCCAGTGCAGACCGGCCTGAAGGCCATTGACTCGATGATCCCGATCGGCCGCGGCCAGCGCGAGCTGATCATCGGCGACCGCC